>NZ_WHOA01000247.1 GCF_013141715.1 Paenibacillus phytorum
TTCCAATGGAAGTAGCAGGCAGACTGCGAAATTCATTTAGTGGGAGTTAAATTTTCCAAATATGGCTTTTGGGAAAACCCCTTCCTATATTCATCACACTATTAGACAAATTAGCGGTCTCTAGAGATTCCTATCTTCCGTCTTCCATCTTCCATCTTCTATCTGCTCTTTATCCCCTTTAACAACCCAAAAAGTACTTCCACCTTAGAAATTAAGCTAAAATACCAGCTAAATGATCAACTAAAATGCAAGTGCCCAATTTCCACGACGGAAAATAGGTTCAACGGTACCATCACCAAGGACACCATCGATCTCAAGATCAGCTGTCCCGATCATGAAATCCACATGAATCAAACTGGTGTTCCCACCTCGAGCTTTCAGCTCTTCACTTGAAAAAGATACGCCATCCTGCAAATTGATCGGGTAACAGCTGCCTAAAGCCAGATGGCAGGATGCATTTTCATCGATGCCCGTATTGTAGAAAATGCGGTCAAGATTAGAGATCGGCGAATCAAAAGGTACAAGAGCAACTTCTCCCAAATACCGTGCGCCCTCATCCATATCTAGTAATCTAGCTAGGTGCTCATAGCCGACTTCTGCCTGATAATCCACAACTTTCCCGTCCTCGAACTTGAACGAAAACCGATCCACGAGCGCTCCATTCACATTTAATGGCTTGGTGCTCGACACAATCCCATGAACACCTGTTCGCTTAGGCATCGTGAAAACTTCCTCAGTCGGCATATTCGCTACGAATCGTATTCCACTTGCGTTCTCCGTATCACCGCCAAGCCAAATGTGACCCTCCGGCAATTCGACTCGTAAATCTGTGCCTGCCGCTCGATATTGAAGCGCCTCGTATTGCTTCTCATTCAAAACGCTGCGAACACGCTTCAATTGATCCATATGAACTCGCCAAGCAGCTACCGGATCCTCTTCATAAACGCGATTTATCCGGAAAATTGCCTCCCACATCGCATCGATCCTCTGTTCTTCAGGCAAATCAGCGTACACTTTGGATGCCCACGCCACCGTAGGCGCTTTGATTAAGCACCAACTGAACTTACTTGTTCTCACATATTGCTGATACTTTGCTCTAGCTGTAGCCATGGCTTTGGTTGCCCTAGAAATCATGCTCGCATCAATACCCGCGTACAAATCAGGATCCGGGACTTTGATATTCAGCAAAGCTCCACCGTTTTCTACAAAGCGTTCTAACATATTCGTATACCACTCTGGGTAATAATCTAGAGCTTCATCATGGGCATGTTCGAATCTACTGCGAGTAATCACATCATCCTGCCAATGCACTTGAACAAAATTCGCCCCTGCCTCATAGGCTTTCTTTACAATTAGTCTAGTCAATTCAAGGGATTCTATCGGCGACTCTATCATCAGATCCTGGCCTTTGTGGAGGTTAACCCCTACTTTGACTACAAGTTCAGCATACTTTTCCAAATTCATTTGAAAGTTGTCCATCATACTTATGATCTCCTTCGCGTGAAAAAGCCCATCAGTTCAGAAACATCCTGAAGGTTGACGGGCTTTTCGTATCTAATTGTTGCATCAAAATCAAATTCAACTTGCTAAGTGATTAGTAAAGGGATAGATACTGATCTCTTTCCCATTGGTGAACTTGTGTGCGGTACATATCCCACTCGATTTCTTTAAGTTCATAGAAATGTGCCAAAGCATGTTCGCCAAGTGTATCGCAAATCACATCATTGCGAAGCAGCTCGTCCAACGCTTGTTTCAAGTTCAATGGCAATGTAGGGATACCATCGCTCTCTCTTTCCTCTTCAGTCATCACATAGATGTTACGATCAGTAGGAGGAGGAAGCTGCATTTTGTTCTTAATGCCATCCAGTCCGGCAGCAAGCATAACAGCAAGAGCCAAGTAAGGATTAGCAGCCGGATCCGGGTTACGAACTTCAACGCGAGTGCTTAAACCGCGGGATGCTGGAATACGGATCATTGGACTACGGTTACTTGCCGACCATGCTACATATACAGGTGCTTCATAACCAGGCACTAGACGTTTGTAAGAGTTAACAGTAGGGTTCGTAATCGCAGCAAAAGAACGTGCATGACGAAGTACACCCGCCATATATTGTCTAGCCACATTGCTTAAACCTAATTTATCGTTCTCTTCATAAAAAGCATTTACATCACCTTTGAATAACGATTGGTGACAGTGCATACCAGAACCGTTCATGCCAAACAAAGGCTTAGGCATAAAAGTCGCATGCAGACCATGCTGTCTAGCAACGGTTTTGACAACTAGCTTGAAAGTTTGAATTTGGTCAGCCGCTTTAATCGCATCTGCGTATTTAAAGTCGATTTCATGTTGACCTGGCGCTACTTCGTGGTGGGATGCTTCAATTTCGAAGCCCATCTCTTCAAGCGTCAACACGATATCGCGGCGACAGTTTTCGCCCAAATCCATCGGAGCCAAATCGAAATAACCACCTTGGTCATTCAGTTCAGTTGTTGGATTGCCTTTTTCATCCGTTTTGAACAAGAAAAATTCTGGTTCCGGACCTACGTTCATGGCCGTAAAGCCCATCTCTTCGGCTTGTTTCAACGCATTTTTCAAAATAGCACGCGGATCTCCTGCGAATGGTTTGCCATCTGGCATATAAATATCGCAGATTAAACGTGCTACTTTGCTTTCAGTTACCCAAGGGAAAATAACCCATGTATCCAAATCAGGATACAGATACATATCAGACTCTTCAATACGTACATAACCCTCAATGGAAGAACCATCGAACATCATCTTATTGTCGAGCGCTTTTTCTAGTTGGCTATAAGGAATTTCTACGTTCTTGATGCTTCCCATCAAGTCCGTAAATTGCAAACGAATGAACCGAACATTTTCTTCTTTGGCAATGCGTATGATATCTTCTTTGGAATAGTTGTTATTGTAACTCACGTGTGCATTCTCCTCTCAATTTACAAGCGATTAAGAAATGCTATTTATAAAATCTGGAAAGCTGACCTTGAATCAGAGAAACCTGATCAGGGCGTTTACCTCCGCCAATCAACTGCTGCTTAAGCATTTTGTGCAGTTGGGAATCGGTTAATTCTTTACGCTTAACTTCTGTGTGTTCGTTCAAAATCGTTGCATCTTCTGAATCTTTATCGACAGGGATAAGTACCTGCTTGATCCCAGCGATGTTCACACCTTTTTCAATTAAATCTTTAATTTCAAGAAGTCGTTCTACATCATTAAACGAATACAGACGTTGATTACCAGCCGTTCTAGCTGGAATAATAAGTTCATGCTGCTCATAATAACGAATTTGTCTTGCGGTTAAATCGGTCAGCTTCATGACGATCCCGATCGGGAATAACGCCATATTTCTACGTATCTCATCACTCATGCTAATCACTCCTGGTCAGTAAATACCTCAGTCTTATTGTACCTTTGTAACAAGAATGTGTCAAGGAGTGTCAGGTTTGTTCACAGTCTCAATTTTTCACAACAATCCCTTGTCTTCCATATGTTGGATTGCTGTTAGTACCCCTAACTTACAGTGTGAGTAGGTGAGACCGCCTTGCAAATAAGCGATGTAAGGCTCACGAATAGGCGCATCTGCGGACAGCTCCAGACTGCCGCCTTGGATGAACGTCCCGGCCGCCATAATGACGGGATGCTCATAGCCGGGCATATCCCACGGCTCCGGCACAACGTGCGAATCCACGGCAGCCGCCTTCTGGATGCCCTGCACGAACGTGATCAAGTGATCCGCCGACGTGAAGCGGATCGCTTGGATCAGATCCGTTCGCGGCGTTTGCCAGCGCGGATGGCTCTCGAAGCCTAGCTCTTCGAACACCGCGGCTGCGAAGACCGAGCCCTTGACGGCTTGCCCCACCAAGTGAGGGGCAAGGAAAAGCCCTTGAAACATCGCTCGCGTAGCGCCGAGCATAGCACCGACCTCGCCCCCAATACCGGGGGCGGTCAGTCTGTAAGCGGCGAGCTCCACAAGGTCGCGCCGCCCGGCAATGTAGCCTCCGGATGGGGCAATACCGCCGCCGGGGTTCTTGATGAGTGAGCCTGCCATGAGATCGACGCCAACCTGCGTCGGCTCCTGCAGCTCGGTGAACTCGCCGTAGCAATTATCAACGAAGACGATCAGTGCCGGGTTCACTTCTTTGACGAATCGGACCATTTCTCCGATTTGCTCCACCGTGAACGAAGGTCGCCACGAGTAGCCGCGCGAACGCTGTATGCCTATCACCTTCGTGTTCGGCTGAATGGCAGCCGCGATGGCCGACCAGTCTGGCGCGCCATCCTCAGTCAGCGCAACCTCGCTGTACGCGATGCCAAAGTCCTGCAGCGATCCCATACCATCGCCAGGCTTACCAATGACCTTATGCAACGTATCATAAGGCTTACCCGTTATGTAAAGTAGATGTTCGCCTGGTCGCAGAACACCGAACAAAGCTGTGCCTATCGTGTGCGTACCTGAGACAAAGTGCGGGCGTACAAGTGCTGCTTCAGCTCCCATCGCATCCGCATAGACAAGATCAAGCACCTCTCTGCCACGATCATTGTAGCCATAGCCTGTCGAAGAAGCAAAGTGATAATCGCTTACCTTATGTTTTTGGAAAGCGCTAATCACTTTCCACTGATTAAGATCAATCGTTTTCTCAATCTGGCGAAAAGCGCTCTCTATTTGGCGTTCAGCGCTCTCCATTAATGCCATAACTTTATCCCCGAATTGCATAATTAGTAAATCTCTCCCTCACTATCTTGAGCCTCTTGCTGAGCATGTTGATCATATGCCACCAATTGATAGGCCAATTTGACGTAATCATCCTTGTTCACACGGACCTTGAACAGCATATCTTCTCCGTCCACATCCGTCTCTAGGACATCGCCAATTCGGTACATCAGGGAAATGATGTCTCCCTTGTCAGCTGGAATACGAAACTCTTTGCTCTCACCCATCAGCTTCTCTTGAATGGCAATTCGCAGTCGTTCCAGATCATCAGGGTTGTACGCACTGATTTTCAGAAACTCACCTTCGGTCGAAAGCATTTCCATATCTTCTTGCGAGCAAAGATCTATTTTATTGAAAACGGTCAGCTGTTCTTTTTGATGTGCGCCTAGCTCTTCTAAAACCTCAGCGACAACGCGCATTTGCTCATTTCTCATATCTGTTGAACTATCTACGACATGAAGGATCAAATCGGCCTCATTGGCCTCTTCCAGCGTAGCACGGAACGATGCGACAAGATCATGCGGCAGATTCTGAATGAAGCCTACGGTGTCTGTTAGAACGATCTCTTTGCCGCTTGGCAATTCCATCGTCCGCGATGTTGGATCCAGCGTTGCAAACAACTGATTCTCAATATAGACGTCCGCTTGTGTCAATTGTTTCAATAATGTTGATTTCCCTGCATTCGTGTAACCAACAAGGGCAACTTGAAACACACCGGTCTTCTTACGGCGTTCACGATGCAAAGTCCGATGACGAACAACTTCTTCTAACTGCGCCTTCAGCTCGTCAATACGGCCGCGAATGTGCCGGCGATCGGTCTCCAGCTTCGATTCCCCGGGGCCTCTCGTCCCGATACCGCCACCAAGACGCGACAAGTTCTTACCTTGTCCCGATAGCCTTGGTAGCAGGTAGCTAAGCTGCGCCAGCTCAACCTGAATAATACCTTCACGTGTTTTGGCACGCTGAGCAAAAATATCCAGAATCAACTGGGTGCGGTCGATAATTTTCACATCTAAGGCAGCTTCCAGATTACGGACTTGAGCACCCGATAGCTCTTGATCGAAAATAGCCGTATTCCCGCCAAGTTCCTCTAAACGAACTTTTAACTCTTCAACTTTCCCTTTACCAATAAACCATTTGGAATCCTTTGTTTCTTTGTTCTGTGTCATCGTCTCCAAAACAAGTACACCTGCTGTTTCCGCTAACTTGACCAGCTCTTGCAGCGAGTATTCCGCTAATAATTCATTTTTCTTCTGCTTCTGAGTGACTAGACTAACGAGCACCGCGCGGTCATCGATTTCTTTCTCAACCATATGTGAAGTTGTTTTCATAAGTTTGTCTCCTTTACGCTGCATTCAAACGAGCGAAATAGCCCCCATGTGGGCGTATTCCTTCATCATTGTGTAGGAAATGCTTGGGAAAGTCAATTTGCAGGAGCGGAAAATTCGATTATAACGGTGTTCACATCTGAAGACACAAAAATACCGAAAGACCATAGGCCTCTCGGTAGCTTTCCACCTATTTTAAGTAAATAAACTTTGTCCCAAAAACGAACCTTTAGATGGAACACCCGGAAGTACAGCGAAATATCCTCCACCTGTTGTATCCGTATAGGAAAGCATTTTGTCAGGTAGTTTCGGATTCGTCAATCTTTTCTGGATGGATTCAAACTGCGTTTGGATATTCCGATTGAAACAAACGAATAACAGACCAGCATTGATTCGGCCAACGTTATCGAGGTTATCCATGAAATTATACCCGCGGCGCAAAATGCGTTCACGCTCTGAATTCTCTCCCGTTCGCGGATTTGAAAGGCGGATATGAGAATCGAGTGCTGTAACCTCCCCTTTGCTATCGTCAGCAAAATTAGGCTTGTCGAATTCTCCATGTCCATCCATCGGTGCTCCGGAAACCTTCTGACGTCCAATAATCTCTTCTTGGTCGGAAAAAGGTTGTTGATCCCATGTTTCAATTCGCATATGAATACGGCGAACAACCATGTAGGTGCCTCCAGCAAACCAAGATGCACCGTCTCCCGCATCTACCCAAACATTATTCTTCATAAATTGTTCATCTTGCAAGTCTGGATTAGCCGTACCGTCCTTGAAGCCGAACAAGTTCCGCTTCGTCCCTTGGGACTTCACGCCCAACTGTCCGTTCTGCTGCCAGCGCAAATGAGCGACACCACGAGCTGCTTTGGAAAAGTTACGAATCGCATGGAAACAAACGATCGGATCATCTGCACAAGCCTGAATGACAATATCTCCATGTGTTAATTGATCCTGCAGCGAATCTTTATGGAAGATTGGCATTTCCGTGAGACCAGCAGGTTTACGAGAACGAAGGCCGAATCGATCAACACCATCTTTTTCGAACAAAGACGCACCAACAGCGAAGGTAATCGTTAATTTACCCGTATCGAGGCCCATTTGCTCCCCTGTATCCAACGGCGGGAATTTACCCTCCTGAGGCTCAGCCGCAAGAGGCTTGCCTTCCATAAGAGTCGCTGCCATCTCGGTCCATAGCTGCAAAAGCTCCTTTAGCTCCTTCACATCCTGCGTGGTCACATCAAATGCAGCCACATTCGCAAAGTTCTGGGCAGGAGTCACAACACCGGTTTGATGAGCACCATAAAATGAGATGGTCTCATTCGCTGCGCTTGCGGTTGCAGTACCTAGTTGTTTGTTCGAAGCGGTAGGTATCACTTTCTGTGCCTTCCCAAGCAGATCCCCGATGACAACGCCTGCAGCACCTGCCGCAGTCATTCCTAAGAAAGCACGGCGATTCATTTTATCCCCCATACCGTTGTTCTCCTTTCCATTCCCTTATTTACTTAACGTTCCTGGCATTTTCACTAACGGCTCAGCGAATGCCTCCAGTTTATTTTTCAAATCGATTTGTTTGGCTTGTTCTATTTTGCTGAAATCATTCCAAGCAGCACCAACTGGTGAAAGTGTGTTCATAGTTTCGATAACCGTAGCTAAGCTTTTGCTTATTTTCTCATCTAGCGCCGCGTCTTTCTTCTTCAGCTCACCTTTAACGAGATCATAGATAGCTTGCGCGCCTTCAACGTTAGCACGAATAACAGGTATAGTGGCGCCACTCCAGCGCTCTTCTTCACCAGTGATTTTCTTTGATTGCGCTTCTTCCATCAATTCCCCAACACCAGCGATAAAATCAGAAGGCTCAATGGTAGTGGATGCAATTGCTTGCTGCATTTTCTTGCCGTCTTCTAGTAAACGTGAAGAAAATTCTTCAGCTTCTTTCACATTCTTTTTAACGAACAACAAATACTCTATACGATGGTATCCCGTGAACTCAGGATCCTTTTCATTCTTAAAATCATCCACACGAGCATCCATGACACCATCCAGCTCGCTAAAAGCCTCAATAATAGGCTCAATTCTCTCATAAGGCATCCGTGATTGTCCATAGGATTCTTGTGCCTTTTTCAGATCGCCACTCTTTATAGCAGCATCCAGCTGTTCGAGTCCAGCGACTAACTGTTTCCCTTGTTCTTGAACATATTTATTATAAGCTATAGCAGCCTCTTGCAGCTCTTTGGATGCCGTGATGACATCTTTATTAACTGCACCTTTATTATCAGCGAGGGAGGTGCTGAGCTCCGTAATTGCTGCTTTCAAATTATTATTGAGTGCAGTTAATGTCGCATAATCCAGCTTGTCTTGTTTCAATCCTGCTTCTAATGGAGTCAGAAATTTCTCTACTTTAAAATACAGCTCTGGAAATTTCGGTTTTACTTCATCTTCGAAGCTAGCCCACTGATTCTCAAGTAGGGTGGATTGCTTCTGCGGATCTTTAACCTTATTTATGTCCAGTTGACCCTTCAACTGATCAAGACTTGTAAGAAGCGCTGCTGAGCCTTCTTTGACGGGTACTTTGGTTACTTCCGTTGTTTCTGTTTTACCGCAGCCTGCGAGTACAAGTGTTGTTGCAGCTGCTAAAATGATAAGTTGTTGACGTTTTTTCATGGGATAGTTCCCTCCACTTTTCTCTAATTTATGATTTAGATAATGCTATATTTTTCATTTGAATCGTTTTACGGCGGTCCCAGATGACTGCGAACAACGCGGATATCAGGAGAATAAATTGCGGTATAGCACTCTCTAACGTTGGATACAGTGCGATAAAGTCCCAGCTTGGCAGCCAAGAAGCTGTCGTTGCTGGCAAATAACCTGCCAATTGAAGCCCGTGCACACCCATCCCCGCAAATTTAAAGCAAAGATAAAATACGAAGAAGCTTGAAACTAGAAAGAATGGACGCATTGGAATACGTAGGCCAATTTTAAGGATTAAGAATGCCACAATAAGTAGGACAGCCACTCCAATCCCTATGCCTCCAAGCAGTGAGCTTAAGGAGATAGAGGATGCCATACCGATCATGAAAAGGGCTGTTTCTGTACCTTCACGGAAAACTGCAAGAAAAGCAAGCAAACTGAGAGAAACTAGACTTCCGGTAGCCAAAGCTTTTACGCTCTGATCCCGTATGTACTTCTGCCAATTAGAGACACTTGATTTGCTGTGTAACCAGTAGCTCATATATAGCAGCATGACAGCTGCAAAAATCCCTGTACATCCAGCAATCAGGAAGTTGTTTTTCCCAAATGCACTTGCGGAAAACAACTGTTGAACGACAATGCCAAGCGCCGTACTAACAAGCAAGCCCCCGAGAACGCCATACCAAATCCATTGTTTCTTATCACCATGCCCTGATTTATTCAGGAAACCTAGTAAGGCAATGACGACTAACAAAGCTTCCAGACCTTCGCGGAGCAAAATAGTCGTCGCATCCAGCATGGTGTAGCTTGTTTTGGCCGCTAACGGCTGCAAATCAGCGTGCATTCGCGCAATTGTTGCGGAAGCCTCACTAGCTTGAACAGGAACAGCAGACAGTTGTGCGTAAGCAGTAACCATGTCTCTTTCCATCGAAGTGTAGACAGTTGAGGATTGTGTAAGCACAATACCTTCGATTTGCAACCAGGAATTTCTAAGCTTTTGGACACTTGCGGAAGCACCTTCGATATCATTCTGCTTCATTTGATCCGCCGCTTTCTCCAGCAACTCAACCAATGAACTCACAGTAATATCCCCACTGCCCTGAACCACTTTACCGAAAGTATCCAGGTTGCCATCTATAAAACTCTTGTTCAAATTGTGAAGACTATTCAATCCCGCAACCAATTTCTGCGAATCAATTGGCTGCTTGAGCGTTTGGAAGGAGACTTCACCCATTGCTTGCTCAATCTTCTGGTAAGCTGCCAATGAGCGCTCTTTAATGCCACTTTCATAGGACAACCAATTTATTTGAAACGTTTCGAATAATTGGGAGGCATCCTCCAACTTTCCGCTTTCTGCAGCTTGAATGGCGCGAACGATACCTTCATCAGCCTTGGCCAGATCATCCTCCGCCTTAGCACCTACTGTTAAAGGTACAGATAGCAGCATTAGCAGTGCTATCCAACTCACTAAAATGAATCTACGCATGAATCACGACTCCCTATAGAAAAATAAAACCCAAATTCAACCAAGTTAATATTGATAATCATTATCAGTTAATTTATTACTCTGTCTATTTTACTCGGTTCAAGCAATCTGTCAATTGTTTTATTCAAGAAAAAAAGCCATTTAACTTAAATAAGTTAAATAGCTTTATAAATTTCATTTAAATTTCATATCTTCTGGTCTTATTGACATTAATTCTAATTTGGAAGGTGCGTTTACATATTGACTGAGCAGCCTCACCGCTTGATGCCGCATTGCTTTCTCCAGAATGTTGCGAACATACCTCGCATTACTAAATGCACGCCATGTGGCGGCTTTCTCATCGGTTAAATGCTGCTTTAGCTTCACGATTGTTTGAGGAAGAAGAACATACTCTCGGTCCTTAGCCATGAGCTCTGTAATCTGAATCAATTGTTCAATCGGATAGTCCTCGAAATCAATTTGAATGGGAAATCTTGAAGGAAGTCCCGGATTCGTAGCCAGAAATTGCTCCATTTCGTCGCTATACCCTGCTAGAATAAGAATGAACTCATTCTTCTTATCCTCCATACCTTTGACCAGCGCATCAATGGATTCTTTGCCGAAATCCTTATCTCCTCCACGTGCCAGACTATAAGCTTCATCAATAAAAAGGATGCCGCCCATCGCCTTTTTCATCAACTCACGGGTCTTAAGAGCCGTATGTCCAATGTATTCTCCTACCAGATCTGCACGTTCCACCTCAATAAAATGACCCTTGCTCAGAACACCCATGGCATGGAACATGCGGCCCATCAGTCTAGCCACTGTCGTTTTACCCGTTCCGGGGCTTCCTTTGAAAATCATATGGTAGACGTGCGCATTGCTGAGCAGACCGGCTTCAGCGCGAAATTGCGAAATTTGTAAAAGCGCATAGATTTCATGCACCAGCTCTTTGACATTATCAAGGCCAATCAGTTGATTCAGCTCTTTGAAAACATCCGAAAGCGGACCCTCGAGAGGCGTCTTCTTTCCTGTGAGCTGCGGCTCGGCATCGGCTAGCGGCGAAGCGTGAGTCTGGCTGCCTACTCCATCAACGGCTCGCCTATGCATGCCAGGCTCTGGCTGCCGTAAGACGATGTTGATCTGTCTGGATGGCAAGCTTCGACCACTCATGAGGATCACCTCGTTTACAGGATGGTTTGATGGTTCGTATCAATCCATCCTACGCTCGTTTGATGCATTTTAGACCGCGGCAGCTGTTAATGATACTTTTGTGACAGCGAATAATGCTCAACCACTGGGAATGGGTCATAGAAATGGTGCAGCAGCTTCCGCCATTCTTGATACTCTTCAGAGCCGCGGAAGCCTACGGTGTGATCCTCCAGTGTTTCCCAGTGAACGAGCAGCAAGTATTTGTTGCTATCCTCTATACACGTTTGCAGCTCATGAGAAATGTATCCTTTCATCGATGAAATAATGGATGATGCTTGACGAAACGCCGCTTCGAACTCCGCATTTTTTCCTGCAATTACAGGAAGTATGGCTACTTCTAGAATCATGGATAATTCCTCCAATTGATATCGTATTTTAGAAACCGAATGCTTCCTCTTGAAAATGGGATGTATCTCCATGAAGTCGGATATGTGGTTCGTTATCAATCATTTCGACAAGACTTAAGCATGTAGGGTGAAAATACGGCGGGTTCCACAAGTCTGCTAAAGCTCTTCGCTCGAAGAAAGCCATGATGATTTTCAATGTGACTGTATGTGAAATCAAACCAATTGTTTTTCCTTCATGTTCCTCTAACAGCTGCACAATTGCAGGTATGACACGAGCCTGTAAATCAGCATAGGACTCACCTTTCGTTGGTCTATACAGATCAGGTGCATGCCAGAATGCATGGAAGTTGTCAGGATCCAAATCTGCAATTTCTGCCGAAATCCTCCCCTCCCAAGCACCCAAATTCATTTCTTTCCACTCATCCGAGGTATGTATCGCCAATTCACGCGAGCCTTTCACGATATTCGCCGTTTGCAAAGTACGACCACTGCTGCTCGCATATAGAACATCAAAGTGAACATCCTTCAAAGCATTTGACAACCAGGAGGCTTGCTGCTCCCCTAAAGTTGAAAGTGGTGAATCCAAGTGACCTTGCATTCGGCGCTCCACATTCCACATCGTTTCCCCATGTCGGATTAAATAAAGCTTAGTCATCAGCAGTCCCCCCCCAATCCTTGCCTTAATTTAACATCATTAAAGCCACAAAAGACTCCAAATCCAGTGCACCAAAAAAACGCTGCAATTCCATACCTGACAGCTGTTCTCGTACAGCAGACTCCTCATAACGCGAACCACGCAGCGTTTCCTCTAGTTCTGCTACATCTCTAGCTCCAAAAAAGTCTCCATATATTTTTAAATCATGAATATGACCTTCTTCAATATCTAAACGCACATCTATTGTACCGACGCCTTCGAAGCGTTTGGAGTTTTGCACGGTACTTTTGGGCGATTTCCCGTAGTTCCAGTCCCAGTTCTGATAGCGTTCCTCAGATAGTTCGTGAATACGGACCCAGTCCTCCTCAGAAAGCTTGTACATGGGAACATCCGACTCCTCGGCATTGAAAATAGATGCAAGCAGCTTAATTCGGAATTCCTCCATCGTAATAGGCTCGCTCAGGAACTCTACGATATTAGCGACCCGGCTGCGAATCGATTTAATGCCCTTGGACTGAATCTTATCAAGATTAACCTTAAGAGCAGATACAACATTTTCGATCTCTGAATCGAAGAGTAGTGTTCCGTGACTGAACATCCTGCCCTTGGTTGCAAATTGTGCATTGCCCGAAATTTTACGCTCACCGACTTGGATATCATTGCGGCCCGTTAATGCCGCTTCAACACCAAGCTTACGCAGTGCTTCAACAACGGGTTCAGTAAACTTTTGAAAATTGTGAAAAGAGTTCCCGTCATCCCGGGTAATGAAGCTGAAATTCAGATTGCCCAAATCATGATAAACGGCTCCGCCGCCCGATAATCTCCGAACCACATGAAGGTTATTCTCTTTGACATATTCGGGATTAATTTCTTCGAGTGTATTTTGATTTTTGCCAATAATAATGGACGGTTCGTTGATGTAAAAAAGTAAGAAACTCTCATCATTAGGGAGCTGCCTTAGGGCATATTCCTCAATGGCTAAATTAATCCGAGGATCTGTGAATCCTTCGTTATCGATAAATAGCATAGTCATGCTCCTTCATTTATGATCATATCTCTGTCGTCATGGTGCGATTTAAGGTAAACATCCCTAATGATTTATAAAAGGCTATAGCACGCTCATTAAATTCCCATACGTTTAATTCTAGTGAAGCAGCAGAACGCTCCCTTGCCCAGGCAACAGAAGCTTCATATAATTTTGTACCAATGCCCTGACGCAGAAAGTGCGGTGAGACGGCCAGTTCATTTAATACGCATAGGTCCGAGGAACAAGCGCTTCATAGGTAGGAGATTTCTTCATCTCCAGCATAGCTACTCCAACGACCAAGCCCTCTTTCTCCGCGACTAAAATCACTTTGTTCTGTTGGTCTGAAAAGCTTCGGTACCAACCCATAGCAACAACGTGATCTAACCTGGCAAAACGCTCCGGCAACGCATCCGCATGTTCTTCTTGCCCTACTCGAATGATGGCATTCACGGCCTCGTAATCTTCTAAATGTGCGGTACGAATGATATGTTCCAAGAAAAATCCTCCTCCTGTTGTTTCATAGCTTACATCAAAGGATGATATTTTTCCACTTTGGCGGAGCGCGTTGGTGGGTAGTTGTGTTTGTTTTTGTTTGGTGATTTTAATGTTTGAGGAAACCGTTATTGTTGAGCTGTAGTATCGGTCCGAGTGAGGAATGAGCAACTGTAAGGATGTTTTTCATCGTTAAAGTCGGTATATATGAGCTGCCTGGCGGGTTAGCGATGTTTTTCATCGTTAAAGTCGGAATATATGGGCTGCCTGGCGGGTTAGCGACGTTTTTCATCGTTAAAGTAGCTGATTGCGGGTGCGAGTGAGGAATGAGCAACTTTAAGGATGTTTTTCATCGTTAAAGTAGCTGATTAAGTGGTTCGAGCGGTTATTGAGCATCCATAGGGATGTTTTCAGCGGTAAAGCCCCAAAGATTATTTTATATACATAACTCTATAATTTTATTTATAATATTGGAAACTTACCTGAGGAGGGGAACGCTGGAAATGAACGAAAAAACGGACTTTTATATCGCCATCGATACGGTTGCATCAAACACGTGGCCTGCCGAGTCATCCACTTCCATTGACAATTGGCTCCTGCGAGCCTCCCGAGGTGTCACTAAACGTGCAAACAGTGTGCTTGCCATTGGCGAATATCCAAACGATCCTAATTGGCTTGCGAAAATAGAGCAATTCTATCAAGAACTTGGTTTACCCGCAATTTTTCATATTAGCAATGCTTCCCATGAAGGTCTGGATGAATTTCTTCAAACAAAAGGATATGCGATTGATACGCCATGTCTGATGATGACTGCAACCAGTCGGCAAGTTTCCGATAACGCAAGCAATAAGATGATGCAAAAGAAGTCATCCTTTCAAATAGAATGGGCAGAAGCAGCGGATACGGAGTGGCTTGACGCTTTCCTCATGCTTGAACAGTTTCCCGAGGAGCGCAGAGGGTTCTATAGCGGACTATTTGAACGAATGCCTTCTCCGAAAGGGTTCCTCAAGCTGAAACTGAATGATCAAATCATCGCATTAGGTACTGCTATTGTAGAAGACGAATGGGCAGGTTTTGTAAATGTCGTTATTCATGAAGGCCATCGAGGCCAAGGACTTGGGTACGTCCTCATGCACGCACTGACGGAATGGAGTTTGGAGCACGGTGCAACCAAACAATATTTACAGGTTGTTACTTCCAATATACCTGCGGTAACTTTGTATGAAAAGCTTGGTTACCAAGCCAGATATGGCTATCATTACCGAATTAAGTATGATTTGCAGCCCCTTGTATCATCCTAACAAAGAATTTGTCTAGGATGAAAGGAGCAATAACACATGGCAACAGCAACAGAAAAGAAACCAGCATTCCCACCCCAGCATCAAAACCAGCAGCCAGGCATTGAGTCACAGATGAATCCTCCTCCTGTCTTTGAGCATTCTGGGTACAAAGCAGCCGGCAAGCTTAAGGATAAAGTCGCCCTGATTACAGGAGGCGATAGCGGAATTGGACGCGCAGTCGCGATTGCATATGCCAAAGAGGGTGCTGATGTTGTATTGGTATATTTGAACGAACATACGGATGCGGAGGAGACACAGCGTCATGTGGAAAAGGCAGGACGCAAATGTCTGCATGTCGCGGGAGACATTGGCGATGAGAATTTCTGCAAGCAAATCATTGAGCAAACTGTCGGGAAGTTCGGCAAACTCGATATCTTAGTGAACAATGTAGCAGAACAGCATCCTCAGCCCAGCATCGAGAATATCACTTCTGAGCAGTTGGAGCGGACGTTTCGAACCAATATCTTCTCTTTCTTTTATTTGACCAAGGCTGCACTACCTCACCTGAAATCCGGAAGCGCAATTATCAACACAGCTTCTATTACCGCTTATCACGGTCATGAGCAGTTGCTCGATTATTCCGCTACGAAAGGGGCCATTGTCACCTTCACGCGCTCCCTATCTCTTCAGCTGAACGCAAAAGGCATACGCGTAAATGGCGTAGCTCCAGGTCCGATCTGGACGCCCCTCATTCCTTCTACGTTCACCGCAGAGGAAGTTGCCACGTTCGGCTCAACTACACCAATGAAACGTGCCGGTCAGCCAGGTGAACTTGCTGCCAGCTATGTTTTCCTCGCAAGTGAGGATTCATCCTATATGGCTGGCCAAATCTTACATGTGAACGGTGGAGCCATTGTAAACGGATAACCAAGACACAATGAGAAAACCTCTATCGAGGCCATTCAAAGATGAGCGACCGCGTTTAGATGTAGGTTTTATCGCCAATAAGAAAGCGGTTTTCGGAAACCGAAAACTTATACTTTCTTATGTGGTAACAAAAGCATGACCAGCAAGTGGGTAATCCCCGCTTACAGGTCATGCTTCTTTGTTATCTCATATACCTATCATCAACAACAGCTTTGTCAAATACCACTTCGTGTAAGCTAGCGTTTCTCGCACTTCATGATAAGGCATGAAGAGCACCTCTGACTTCGTTGATGAAATGAGAGGTTGCTTCAAACCAATCGTTTCCGCGATATCGAGTGAACGAGAACCATGAAATTGATGGGTCATAATAATCGAACTCACAAAACCTTGCTCGTCCATAATTTGCTTGCTGTAAAGCAAATTCTCATACGTACTTGTCGCCCGAGGTTCTATCAAGATGCTTTTGACCGGAAGCCCTTTTTTAACCAAATAATTACGCATTCCCTCCGCCTCCGTTAGTTTGGAGCCGTTATGATCCAGACCTCCGGAGACGATCAGTTGTTTGAACCGACCCTCTTTATAGAGATTAACCGCCAAATCTAGACGCTCCTGGAGACCAGGGCTCGGGATATCTTGGCGCAAGGAAGCACCAAGAACGATACCCACGTCAACTTGCTTAGGCAACGTTTGATCAGGAGCGATTTGAACCTTCCACTGGATGTAGACGATCCAAGCGACAAGCAATAGGAACACAGTAACTACGATTCGGAACACTCTCACAAGCATACGGTTGAACGTAGATTTTTGCCCAGTTCTTCGGCGTTTTTTCGGTGTTGGAGTGATGGCTCGTTGTTTCTTATTCATGTTTGGCTGTACAGTCATTCTTGCTACTCCTTATCCAAAAATGCACTAACTTGACGAAACAACGTGCCTGCATCCTCACTCAGACATATCAAATGATTGGATCTGGAATGCCAATGTAGCTCGCGCTGTCCTTTTAGCTTACTATAGATGTACCGCGCACTTTGTGGATGAATAACCTGATCCTTTTCAGACTGAGCGATTAGTGTTGGTATGCTTACCTGACTTAGTTCTGGTTTCAAATGCCGAACAAGTCGTGTAAACTGCCAAGTAGCTCGTAGCGGCGTGGATTTCGCTTTAACAAAGCTGATTTTCCTTTGGTACTTCCACTCATCACGAATGACATCCAGCATTCTTCTTGGACTGACATAAATGACAGCCGTGTTCAAAAGGATCAGCCTACGAACCGGATATCGAACGGATAAATAAGCGGCCAGCAGCCCCCCCATCGAGAAGCCTACCATATCAAATGATCCATATTGGATCGTCATTCTCTCCGCATACTTTTCAGCTTCGCGTACCCAATCTTCCCAATGTGAGACTTTTAATTGATGACTGGATTCTCCGTTCCATGGTAGTCTCGGAACCTCACAAAGATGCCCGCGTTCACGTAAATGACGTGCTAATGGCTCAACCTCATAAGGTCCACCGGTGAATCCATGGAACAATAAACATGGTTGTTTCACGCGGTTTCTCTCCTATCCATCCTTCACTGTTTAGAATATGATATTCTATTTTTCTTTAATGGCGATCTTGTTAATCGTTACTTTTTCTTTTGGCTTGCTTGGTGAGGATTCGCCACCCATCTCAACAGGTGTTTCAGCAATTTTAGCTATTGTTGCCATGCCCTCTGGCGTCACTTTGCCAAAAATTGAATAGTCCGGTTTTTTATTGAGATTTGCACAATCTTCTCCCGAACAAATGAAAAACTGACTGCCATTCGTATTGGGTCCAGAATTCGCCATTGCGACAATGCCGGGTTCATATGTATGCGATGTTTTCAGCTCATCTGCAAACTTGTAGCCAGGACCGCCTCTGCCTGTCCCAAGCGGATCTCCTGTTTGAATCATGAACGTTTTGATAATGCGGTGAAACGTCACATTGTCATAAAAGCCTTCTTTGGATAAGAACACAAAATTGTTAACGGTCTTCGGAGCTTCCTTAGCGAAAAGATCTATGGTAAACGTTCCCTTGGACGTTGTTACTTCAGCTTGATACGTTTTGTTCGGATCGATCGTCAAATCTGGCGCTTTGCTCCATTGCTTAGGAGCTGCAGTTGGCGATGCCGCTGGGGATGCTGCAGAAGAAGCAGCAGGTGCCGTTGCGCCGCTCTTAGGCGTTGCTGTGCCGCCGGCAGATTCAGTAGGTTTGTTGCCGCAGGCCGATGCGATTAAAGTTAACGCGATCAACGTGAGTGGGAGAAGCTTAGTAGGTTTAAGCATGTTGAAAGGCAAGTTCATTGAAAATTCCTCCGTCAATAGTATGTAGGTTTGGTGTGGGACCCGCGGAATGCGGGTCTGCTGTTCCCTCATAAAGCTGTTTTTCATCGTTAAAATAAGATTATAGGTTAGACCTATGGACTTTAAGGATGAAATTCATCCCTAACTAGCATGTTCATCTCTACTTAAGATCAAACCCTGTTCCATAAGGTTAAAATGTGTACTATAACTTCGGCACAATAATCTGTCCACCGTCTTGCTTGCCATCCTTCGGCTTTTCCCCGGAACCATCAACCGGCTTGTTAGCCGGTGACGGTGTAGGAGTAGGACTTGGACTGATGCTGGAACTTGGTGTCGGACTAGCGCCAGGCTTAATGGTGCTTCCGGGCGATGGCGTAGGCTTCGTACCCGGTGACAGCGTTGGCTCTAGAGGATCCTTCCCAGGTGATGTAGACGGCGAGACCGTTGGTGAAGGTGACGGCTTGGTACCGTCAGGTAGTGCTCCATCCTTCGGTATTTCGACGGATACTATATTCGATTTGGCACCTCCCAAATTTGAGTCCAAATTAATCGGTACAACGTAATATTGATACGTCTCTTCGCTGCTAACAGTCGTATCATTCACCTCAGGTGTTGCCGATTGAATCAGCATCTTCGGCTCTGTGTCTTTCGTACCTTTCCGGAAAAGCTGATAGGCGATCTTCTCTCCTAGTGAGGTCCAGGCTATTTTAACCTCCTTCGTTGCAGGTGCATACACAGCCGTTAAATCCGTAATCCCTTTTGGCGGTTCAGTTAGATTAGGTACACTATCAGGCTTCACGAAGTTCGTCACAGGTCGGCCTTCTAGCGACTTCGACATCACTTCTTTAAAAATAGCCGACGGGCTACCGCTGCCGATTGTGACATAGTGCTTCGCATCTACTTTATCGAAGCCTTCCCAGACGGCTGCTGTCCACTCCGGTGTATAGCCGACAAACCAAACATCACGGTCATATTGTTCAATTCCCTTAATATCTAATCCAGTTGTACCCGTTTTTCCGGCTACAGGACGATTGAACTTCGCTTTGGTCCCCGTACCGCCTGGTTCTACAACGCCCTGAAGCAGCAGCGTCATATAATAAGCTGTTTTAGGTTGAATAACCTGTTTCTTCTCTGGCTTATAAACGGCGATTTCTTTGCCTTGCACATCCGTAATGCGTAGAATCGCATGCGTTTTATTTTGCAAACCTTGATTAGCGAAAGCTGTATACGCCGTCGCCATTTGTAATGGAGAAACGCCATCCGTAAGTCCGCCCAACGCAATGGACAAGTTTTGATCCTTTTGTTTGTTGAGGGGAGTCCCGATCTTATTCGCAAATTCAATCGCTTTAGACACTTTAATTTGATCTAAAAGCCAAACAGGAGCCAAATTATAGGACTTTTTGACTGCCTCAAACATCGTTACTTGGCCATGCGTCACACGGTCATAATTACGAGGAGAATATGTCCCATTACCGAATGACGTCTGAGTATCATCGATAATAGAATACGGCGTATAATTCCCGCTCTCAAGTGCAGGACCATAAGCCGCTATCGGCTTGAACGAAGATCCTGGTTGTCTTTTGGAATACACGCGACTGAATCCTCTTTGTTGGTAATCCCGTCCGCCTATTAGCCCCATCACACCGCCTGTTTTGTTATCCAAAATAACCATGGCACTCTGAATCTTTTGACCGTCAGAAGCGTCCTTCTGGAAAAAGCTTGGATTCGCATAGGTCTGCTCCATCACTTTTTGCGCTTTCGGATCCATTGTCGTATAGATGCGGTAGCCTTTAGTCAGCAATTCATCTTCTTCGATGCCATACATACTCTCTGCTTCATCTACAACATAATCCAAGAAAGTCGCGTTATCTTTCGTGCTTTGACTAGCCGCTGCTGGCGGAACGTAATCCACAGCTGCTGCTTTCGCACGCTCAGCCTCTGTAATATAGCCTTGATCGGTCATCAGCTTAAGAACAACAGCACGGCGTTCCTTTGATAAGTCCGGATGCTGCAGTGGCGAATATCTCGATGGCGCTTTTGGCAAAGCAGCTAGCGTTGCCATTTCCCATACCTCTAATTCATTCAGGTTGGATTTACCGAAATACACCTTGGCTGCCGCTTTGATACCATAAGCGTTACTGCCGAAGAAAATACGATTTAAATACTTTTCAAGAATTTCATCCTTACTAAACCGTTCATCCAAAGCAAAAGCGATCGACATTTCCGTCCCTTTACGAAAAGCTGTTTTCTCGGAACTAAGAAACACATTTTTAGCAAGCTGCTGGGTAATTGTACTTCCACCCTCAACAGCGCTCATATGAATAATATCTTTGACAAGCGCACGTCCAATGGATCTTAAATCAACGCCTGCATGCTCGTTAAACCGGCGATCTTCCGTTGCAATGAAAGCTTGCTTTAATCGTTCCGGAACATCTTTGATGTTCACACTTTCTCGATTTTCACCTTTATAGATTTTACCAATTTCCTTATCTTTTCCTTCTTCTTGCGCATAAATGAGCGTCGATTCACTTGCCGTATCAATCTTATCAATATTGTTATCGAGAATCTTAAAGCCGTTCATAATAACGACGATATAAATACCCATTGCACAGATAATAGCCAGAATGGCGGCAATAATCGAACCCATAATAAATTGACGAACATTAAATCCCTTTTTCTTTGAGCCTTTGTTGCTTCCTTGTGGTTTCGTCTTTGTATTCGCAGTTGTTTGCTTATTTGTAGGTTTCTCCAAATCCATCGACTCCCTCGCTGTTCATTTCTCTATTGTAGTAACCAACAAAAGAACAACCTTAAACAAGGTTGCTCCCACAAGTATCTATTCGGTTAGACGATTCAGTCCATAAAAAAGTTGCAAAACAAAACGTACGAGTACGGATTATTCCGAAGCTTCAGCAGCAGCCATTAAAGAAACAGCTCGTTGCGGCGTGAAGGTAGAGATGGCATGTTTGTAAACCATTTGTTGGCGGCCTTCACTGTCAATGATGATCGTGAAGTTGTCAAATGCGCGAATTAGTCCTCTGATTTGAAACCCATTAGTTAAATATACGGTAACGGGAATGCTTTCTTTACGCAGTTGATTAAGAAAATTGTCCTGGATATTAATGGATCTGTTCATCAGTGGTCCCCCTTAATGGAATGAAACTATCGCCAGAAGGCGCTATTTTCTATTGGTGTATTTGTTAATTATATTCAATTTTATGTACAAACTTTCCTGCTAGTATATCATTAATAATTTGGAAATGGGCAGAAAAATTTGCTGATTCCGTCACATCCACCCAATGAATGTCTTTCATATGCCGAAACCATGACAATTGGCGCTTGGCAAATCGGCGCGTATCTCGCTTGAGCAGCGTTATCGCTTCCTCTAAACTCAATTCACCTTCCAGATAGCTGACGATTTCTTTATAACCAAGTGCTTGCATGGAAATCGCCTGATTTGGACAACCTGCGGCTAGAATCGATTGAACTTCCTCGATAAGCCCCTCCTGCATCATCGCGTCGATACGTTCCTCAATACGCTTGTACAGCAGTGCCCGATCCATCGTCAATCCAATGATACATAGTTCGTAGGGAGACTCTTTTTTCTGGGACGCCAAATGGGTTGTCATCGTTTCACCAGAGATATAATAAATCTCAAGAGCTCGTATTACACGTCTACGATCATTGGCATGAAGTCGATTAGCGCTCTCAGGATCAATATCACGCAGCTTCTGATGCAGCGCCTCGTCCCCATGCTCAGTGGCGAACGCTTCCTGCTCTTGGCGGAACGCTTCATCCATACTGACTTCCGTGAATTGATAATCGTAACACACAGACTCGATATAAAGGCCTGTACCTCCAACAATAAATGGAAGCTTCCCACGTGAATGAATGTCCAGAATCAAAGCCTTTACACGCTCTTGAAACTCCGCCGCCGAAAAGGGATAGGAAGGATCATGAATATCAATCAAATGATGCGGGACAAGCTCCTGCTCAGCTTCACTCGCTTTGGCTGTTCCAATATCCATACCTCGATAGACCTGCATGGAATCTCCGGAAATAATTTCGCAGCCAAACTTCTGAGCAATTTCTAAACTTAGCTTGGTCTTACCAACTGCCGTGGGACCTAGTAGCACGAGTAATTTCGGCTTGGCTGATGGGGCTAACACAGTCGAATCACTCCATACGTTGTTTTGGTCGTCGATCGCAATACATGCTCGAACCCGAGCCGGGCAAATTCTTTACTATCTCTGTTTTCTTTGAGCACAATGCTCTTGCGTGCAACTCTTTTAGCTTCTTCGATAGATGCCATACTGACAGCTTCATCGTTCGCATTGCGTCTAAGATGAGAAATCGCTTGAGATTCCTCAATCGGACTGCGAAACATCGGATCAAAATAGACAACATCTACGCTTTGCGGTGCCAATTGCTGCAAATACGCGAGGTGATGTGTCTTTCTAACCATGATGCGCCTCATAGCCTCGTTTAGCTCGGGAATTTCCGATTCATAAACGGCTAAACCTTCTTGTATCAGCATAGCTGGAATCTTTTCGCTTTCGAGTGCCGTGACGCTTCCTTGGGGGCCAACAGCAAAGGAGAACACGATAGAATCAGACGCTAAACCTGCTGTACAATCCAAGATATCATCGCCAAAAGCTGTACCAGAAGCCTCAATTAATAAATCCGCTTCGCCTCGCTGCATACGTTTGACTCGAACGAGGGCCATACTGGGATGAAAAAAGTACGCAGGTTGGTCTTCTCCATAGTACCTGATCTCATCTCTGGTCACAAGCAAAAGGGAATCATCCTTATAATTATTCCTAAGATGTTCCAAAGAATACTTCCTTCGGGGCACGACTTGGCCGCCATATGCAGCAGCCAGTCGCACTGCTTTGTCCAATAAACCACTGGACGGATTATACGATGTTGTCACTAACACGGGTTTACATCACTCTCTTAAACATTTTTTCCAGTTCATAAGTCGTAAAGCTGACGACAATTGGCCTTCCGTGCGGGCATGTGTAGGGATTACGGCAGCCTGATAGCCGGTCGATCAGCGTTTCCATCTCAAGAACGCTTAATCCTTGATTCGCTTTGATCGATGCTTTGCAAGAGCACATAATTGCCGCCTTTTCTCTTAGTTTCGCGATGTCTACAGCCTTTCTCTCGCTGAGGACCCACTCACACATTTCTTCGACGATCCCCTTTTCTTCTCCTGAAGGAAACCAGTGTGGATGCGCACGGACCAGAAACGTATTCCCTCCGAAAGCCTCCATATACACGCCGGCCTGCTCAAAAAGCGACAGCTTCTCGGCAATAATGCCTGCTTCAGACGGTGTAAATTCTAATGTAATGGGAACGAGCAATTCTTGGCTCGCCTCAGCAGGATTGCCAAAACGCTCGTAATAATATTCATAATTAATTCGCTCATGCGCAGCATGCTGATCAATCAGGAACAGGCCTTCTTCGTTTTGGGCGACCAAATAAGTGCCATGCATTTGACCGATCGGGTCCAATCTTGGAAAAGCGGGAAGCATCGGCGCCTCGCCTTCCTGTTTGGAGGGCAGTAGGTCCATGAATGCTTCATTTGTCCGGCGCTGCTGCTGAATGGACGTACTTCTGGGATTGCTTCCAGCATGGGACGCGTAGCTGTTGTTTGATGGTGATGTCGGACGGCTCGAATACGAAGCTCCGGAAGCTCCAGAAGCTGTGGAAGCTGTGGAGCTTCTCTGCGGCTCTACGATAGGTGGCCGGGATGTTGATACCGATTCTGGTCGATACGATGTACCGACCTCCTTCACTTGCGGCAAAACCATGCTATCTGAATCCACGGATACACGCTGTATCGTAGAATCAGGAAGCGGTGTAGGTATCGCAGATGAAGCTGCCGGAGTAGATACGCTTGATCCAGTTGCTGGCTCAACCGTTCTAGTGAGGTCCAGCTGTTCCTGCACGTATGCGCCCTTAGGTGCTGCTGGCTTCATCCCTTGCGGGATTAGCACCTGCCTTCCAAATAGCCGCTTCACTTCGGCTTCGATTAACGCGGTTAGCTCCGCTTCTTTACTGAAGCGGACCTCAAGCTTAGATGGATGCACATTCACATCCACTAAGGCAGGATCCATCCCGATGTGCAGAACGGCCACGGGATAGCGGTTGATCGGCAGCAGGGTATGATATCCTTGCAGCAGCGCTTGATTCAGCGCGAAATTGCGCACGTAACGACCATTCACAATGGTCGAGATGCCGCCACGGTTCGCGCGGGTCATTTCGGGCTTCGCCACGTAGCCCGTGATCGTATAATCCAAGTTTTCCACTTGGAGAGGAAGCATTTGCTTGCCGACTGCCGTGCCGTAAATGCCGGCGATGACCTGTAGCAAATCTCCGTTGCCCAACGTTTGAAGCAGGAGATTGCTATTATGTTTCAATGAGAAGGCGATACCAGGGTGAGCCAGCGCTAATCTGTACAAATAGTCAGAGATATGGCCAAGCTCGGTTTGAATCGTTTTCATATATTTTAATCGTGCCGGCGTGTTATAAAATAATTCCCTCACTGACACTTCAGTCCCGCGTGAGGCAGCCGTCTCTTCGACACTTCGAATCGTGCCGCCTTCAATGGAGATTTTCCGCCCCAGTCCATCATTCGTAGAGCTAGTGACACACTCTAATCTGGACACGGAAGCTATACTCGGCAAAGCCTCGCCACGGAAACCTAATGTTCGTATCGAGAATAAGTCTTTGCTTGTCGCGATTTTACTTGTGGCATGACGTTGAAAAGCTAATTCGCAATCTTCCAAAGCCATACCAGAGCCGTTATCGGACACCCGAATCAGCTGAAGACCACCCTCTTCAATGGTCACATCAATCCGAGTACTGCCGGCATCCACCGAGTTCTCGACGAGTTCTTTCACCACAGAAGAGGGTCGTTCAACTACTTCCCCTGCGGCGATTTGGTTCGCAATATGTTCGCTTAAGAGCTGGATTTTACCCATAATTCTTAGTTCCCCTTTACAGCACGGATGGAAACATTCTCCCCTTGATCCTTCACTTGCAGCTGTGGAAAATAATCATCGAAAAGATCAACATTGACGTAGCTAGTCCCATTTTCAATGATTAGCTTGTCTGTCTGGGCAGGGATGGCATGCGTTCCTTTACTATCGGAAATATCGACCGTGCGTGTCGCCTCGTTCCATGTAATCGTAGCTCCAACAAGTGCAGCTAGGCCGCGTGTTGATGCATATAATTTTCCATTTTCATGGAAATTACCGAATCCACTTCCTATTTCCACGCCGTTATAAGTTACTCTGTGCTTGGAAATCTCGACGTTAATATCTGTGATCCCCACTGTCTGTAATGCGGTAATCAATTGAGCAGAAGCCCCGTCCACTTTGATGTCCGGTGTGATCCCGACTTTGTTCACTTTACGCTTATTCGGCGTCAAATACTCTTCAACCGTTACTTTCAGCGCACTGTCTTTATCCAATTGATAAAGCTGTTGTACGCTGCCCTTGCCATACGTTTGCATACCGATCACTTTGGCAACATTGTAGTCCTGCAGAGCGCCTGACAGCACTTCCGAAGCGCTTGCGCTATTTTCATTGGCTAAAATGTAAACAGGAATAGACAATTCCGTTCCGCCCGTGATCAACACTGGATCATCCACACCATTGCGGTCTCTTGTATGAATCAGAACGCCTTCTTTGACAAAATGCTTGGCAATGTTCTGAGCCGTATCCACAAGACCTCCTGGATTATTACGAACATCTAGAATCAAAGATTTCAAACCTTTTGCCTGCAGATCCGTAAGCTGTTTACCAAAATCCTCGTCCGCATCGCTTGAGAAATCCGTTATTTGAATGTAACCAACACCATTCGTGAAGCTCTTGCTATACACTTCAGGTACATTGATCCCTTTACGAGTAATCTCGACGGTTAATTCTTTGTCACCGCGTTGAACGGTAACTTTTACTTTCGTCCCCGCTACGCCAACGATTTTGTTTCTGACTTCATCAATAGAAGTCGTAGAAGCAGGAGCGCCATCCACGGCACGGACATAGTCATCACGCTGCAAGCCCGCTGATTCGGCGGATGAGCCTGCAAAAACCTCGGATAAATACACGCCTTTGTCATCAATCCCGATTCGAGCGCCCATGCCCACGTAATTATTTTCTAAGGAGCTGGAGAACTGACCGTACTCTTCTTGGCTGAAAAAGACGGTATATGGATCTTTCAGACCTTCTATCATTTGCTTAATGCTTTGATTAGCTAATGCTTCTTCCGTTACACCACTCACATGCAGCTTGCCAATGATTTCTCTGACTTGCTGTGTTTGTAAATCTTCTTGTGCCAACGCATTCAAGGGTAGAACCGTCATAAGAGCCGACGCCAGTGCTAGGGTAACCTTCATTGTTCTCATTCTTGGTTGTTTCATGTGCGTCTCTCCTCGAATATATAATTACGGAAACAAGCTTATTGCAGCTTTTGCTTCCATTCGTATACTAAATTGAGCGCCTGCAGAGGCGTCATATTGATTAAATCGATCCCTTTCAGCTGGTCGAGCACCAGCTGAGATTTGCTGTCCGGCTGCTTCTTCTTGACAGCCGTGTTTGCTGTGCTGTCCTCCGCGAAGAGAGACAGCTGCTGTATAGGAGCTGCCTCTGGAGGGGCGGCAGCCGTCGTTGCGGCGATCTGCGCAGCGCCCGCCGCCCGCTCTTCAAACCCATTCAGCAGCTCATAGGAGCGCTGAATGATGGCATCGGGCAGCCCAGCGATTTCGGCACAGTAGATGCCGTAACTCGTACTCGCTGCCCCGGGGATGAGCTTGCGCAGGAAGGTCACCTGCCTGCCACTTTCTTTCACGGCCATGCAGTGATTGCGCAGATGCCCGAGGCTTTCTTCCAGATGCGCAAGCTCGTGGAAATGCGTCGAAACGAGCGTCTTACAGCCGATCCGGTCATGCAGGAACTCGATGACCGCTTGCGCAATCGCCATCCCTTCCCCGGTCGAGGTGCCGCGGCCAAGCTCATCGATGATGACGAGACTCTTGCTCGTCGCCTTTTCGGTCATCACTTGGATGTCCATCATCTCGACCATGAACGTACTTTGACCGCCGATCAGATCATCGGCAGCGCCGATCCGCGTGAAGATACGGTCAGTGACCGGTATGCGCGCAGATCTGGCAGGTACGAAACAGCCGATCTGCGCCATCAGGCAGATCACGGCAACCTGTCGCATATAGGTACTTTTACCGGCCATGTTCGGTCCGGTAATAAGTAGAATGCGGCCCTCATCTAGCAGCAGGCTTGTTTCGTTCGCGATGAACGAGCCGTCTTGAATGACCGCCTCCACCACAGGGTGGCGGCCTTCTTCAATCTCGAGATCGAAGCCTTCGCCGATCTCCGGCTTGCGGTAGTGGTGCGCCGCGCTGACCGTAGCTAGCGACTGATAAACGTCGGCGGTAGCGATCACTTCCGCCAGCTTCTGTAGTCTGGAGATATGCTCGGAGATCCGGTCGCGAAGCTCCGTGAACAGCTCATACTCCAGATCGACCATTTTATCCTGCGCCTCCAGAATGAGCGCTTCTTTCTCTTTGAGCTCCGGCGTTACGTAACGCTCGGCATTAGCAAGCGTCTGCTTGCGCTCGTAGCGGCCTTCCTGCAGCGCGGACATGTTCGCTTTGGTGACCTCAATAAAGTAGCCGAACACTTTGTTGTAGCCGATTTTGAGCGACTTGATGCCCGTCGCCTCCCGCTCCTGACGCTCAAGCTCTGCGATCCATTGCTTTCCGTTCTTACTTGCTTCCCGGAGTTGATCTAAGTATGGCTGGTAGCCTTCGCGGATCATGCCGCCATCCCGAATGGATACAGGTGGCTCGTCCTCAATGGCGCTAGCAATCCACGACATAACATCTTCACAGGCATCCATATTTTCGACGAGTTTGCGAAGCGTTTCGGAACCGGAAGCTGCACAGACTTCTTGAAGCAGCGGAACCTGCTGCAAGGAGTGCTTGAGTGCGATCATATCGCGAGCATTGGCATTCCCGTAGGAAATACGAGCAACTAAACGCTCCAAATCGTAGACTTCCTTCAACGCTTGCTTCACATCTTCTCTGATAATGAGCTGATTGTAGAGCAGATTGACAGCTTCCAGACGCTCTTCGATTCGGGAAACGCTCATGAGCGGTTTTTCGATCCAACGGCGCAGCATCCGAGCGCCCATCGCTGTTACTGTTTTGTCGAGCAGCCAAAGTAAAGAACCTTTTTTCGCTCGTTCACGTACTGTTTCTACAAGTTCAAGATTTCTTCGAGTAAAAGGATCCATCGTCATGAATTGATCGGGCTCATATACCCGGATATGCTTCACATGGGTCAATGCTCGTTTTTGCGTTTCTTTTAAATAAGCAAGCAGCAAGGCAACACCTTGACGGTTCAAAGCGGATAAACCAGGCAGTGCGGCATCCTCAGCAAAATGCTCATCCAGCAGTTTTTCATCCACTTGCGTCCATTCCGTTAGCACCGTACTTCGTCCCCAAGTGAGGCCTGTTTCCCGAATTGTCGTTAATAAGCCATTATCCGTAATAATCTCCGATGGGTTGTATACATTGAGTTCATCAACGACGAGTTCCCATGAGTTAGAAAGCCGTGTTGTATATAACTCCCCCGTTGAAATATCGCATGCCGTAAAGGCATAACCATGTTCCTGACTCACTAAGGAAACGATGTAATTGTTGCTCGATTCGCCTAGCAGCTTGCTATCCATAACGGTCCCTGGCGTAACGATGCGAACAATCTCACGTCGCACCACACCTTTGGCTTCAGCAGGGTCCTCAACTTGCTCGCAGATGGCGACTTTATACCCTTTCTCGATTAACCGAGACATGTAATTGTCCGCCGCGTGATGAGGGACACCGCACATCGGGATTTTCTCGTCTCCGCCGCCTTCTCTACCTGTTAACGTAATCTCCAACTCTCGTGAAGCATTGATCGCATCATCAAAAAACATTTCATAGAAATCACCCAGACGAAAAAACAAAAAAGCATCCGGGACTTGCGCCTTCACGGCCAAGTATTGCTGAATCATCGGCGTATATTGGGCCACCTTGCGTTCCTCCAACCAATCACTATATTCATTGTCAAAAATCTATGAAACTACCAAACTTCATTTTCATATGTGTGCAAAAAGAATGTCAGAGACTTTAATCGCCTAACCTTCTTATGAGAAAAGCGTCAAGATTAGATCCTGATGATTTCTCTAATAGGGCTGAAGAGATCTCTGAGTTTTGAATATTTAAGTATGTTTGTCCTGATTCGGTTAAGAGTCCCTAAAGACTGCTATTTATCCATTTTTAGCGCTTTTAGCCAAAATAGAAGCTTCTGAAGGCTCTTATCTAATCAGATATGCTTACATTTTCCAATGAATGCCGGAAATAAGAGCCTCTAAAGACTGCTATCCATCAACTTGCATCACTTATATGTAAAATAGCAGCTTCTGGAGGCTCTTATCCAACTGTAAATGCAGCATCAAAATGTGAATCCCGATGCACAGATTAAAACCATTTCAAATCTCTTATAGATACACTATTATAACATGATTTGTTCTTCAAAAGCTTCTTTACGATGGTAGGGTGCAATTTTCCAAGCTTTGCGAAAATCAGCTCTTTCGTTCCACGGCTCCATTGACATGATTCTTTCTCGGAGACGTTCCAAAACGGCAGCGAATAGGTCATAGCCCTTCAGCTGCTCAAGATCCTGCCAAAGCTTCGCAACCGTGGCTTGAAGCCGCTGCTTATCCCCACGATAGTAGGCCGTTTGAATATCCGGATCCTGCAAGGGCTGCCGAGGTAGCAGCCAATAGTTGTCAGCAATGAGCGAGGATAGCGCGAACACACCGCGCGTGATATCAGGCGACTGCATCCAGCTCGGCAGGGTGCGGTACTCGAAGCCCCCATGCGACTTCTTGCGGAAGTCGCCAAGGAAGCCGTACCGAGGGCGGCGCTCTCGCGTCGTGTCGCCCTCGATCAAGATCAAGGGCAGCGCGAGGTAGTTATCGAGCGCGCGCAGTAAATGCCCATTCAGCCAGCAGCGGCTGAAGTGGATATGTCCGCCGAGGGGGTAGCCCCCCACCGGCATGCCGCCCGAGAGCCACGAGAGGCTCTCGTCGTCGATCTTCCGCGCGGCGAGCTGCATCGTAGATCGCAGGTTCCTCGCCAGCTCGCGCGGGTCTGTGCTTGGCTGTGGGCGCAGCTCCGCCAGCGGCAAGATCAAGCGATGCCCGCTGAGCACTACGGCATCGCAGCCGACTTCGCCGTCCCGCGTCAGGAAGCGGTCGGCGAAGACGACCTTGCCCTGCGGGCTGAGCAGCAGGAACTCCGGGTCGCTGCCGAGCATCGCCCGCTCCTTGCGCCGCAGCTCCTTCGCGATGGCGATCTCATAGCGATCGATCGCCTGCGCGAACAATTGCGCCAGCTTCACGTTCAGCTTAGGAACGGGATCCACATCCAATACCAAGGTGTGCCCGCTAGGCAATACACCTATAGTGACAAGGCCATAGTCTAGACCGAGCGCATAGACAGCTTTTACAGACTCACGGCTAGCCCTACGGACATGAAAATTCGCACGATCTGGTGTAATTTCTATGTAGGCCGAACTGGCATTTAATTGTCTTTGATTATAGAGAGCTTTCTCCGACAATAGAAGCGTCTCCTTTTTCTCATAAACAACCAATGTCTGTAGATGAAATACAGCTACTTTATATTTATGTGTAAATGCCAAACGCTCTTCCTTGGTACTTCGGTCATTAAGCCAAGCTACAGTCTTGATGCCGTGCAAATGAAGCAGTTCTTCCCGCTTCGAACGCATCTGTGCCCTAAGAATCGCCCTGATGGGCTGCAGCGCCTGCTTCTCCGGCCACTCATCATGAGCAGCTCCCCAATGAATGACGACCTGGCCTCGCCAATCGACAGGCAGCCTTGATCCACTGGGTATGCGAATGAGATTCGCCAGCTCCAGCGCCTCTTTTTCCTGTGCGTGCAGTAAGAATGTTTCCATCCATTTTGCCCCTTCTCCGTTCTCATTCCAGCCTCACAGTCCCTATATCTGAACGAACAGCCCATTTATTGAAATAAAACAAAAAAGAGGGCAAATGCCCTCTGCCGAACCTCTTTCACCCGCATACACTGGCGTATAAGATTCCTTAATCCAATTCGTCCTCAAGCAAATCGGCGTCGAGATCCTCGAAATCTCCATCGCCGTTGTCATCGAAATCTACATGCTTGTCGTCGAAGTCATTGGGGCCGTAGGGGCTAACAATGACGAAGACTTTCGTTTCAGCGACCAACTCAACTTGGAACTCCCGTTCCACCCGAATGACTACGCTGTCGCCGCTAGAAGAAACACTTGCTTCCACACAGTTCGGCTCTTGCGTTGCGACAGCAGATACTTCAGCAGTTGTTGGCCTATGTTTTTTGTCCAGATAACTTAGCCCAACAATTTCTACATAAGAAACGGTTTCTTTTGCTACATCTGTTTTGGTGTTACGATCGTAAGAATACCAGATGTTGATATCATAAGTACCAACTACCTCTACGCCATCTCCGGATTGGATCGCCTCGAATTGGTTATTAATAATCCAAGCGCCCAATATACTGGTCGGAGAAAAGGGCGGAGTCACGGTATGACTTACATGCGAAAATTTGCGACCTTTACCGCAGACAGCTTTTGTAATGATCTCTCTGCTTTGCAAATCTTTATCTAATGACATCCTTTCAACCTCCTCCATACAATCATTCATTACAAGTGTATGCAGGACAGCAGTCTAGAGTGACAATTATTTTATATTATTTTTACGATATAAAAATACTCATATCTTTAAGAGTCAACCCGCCTCTGGTCGCTGTTTTTTTTGCTTTTTGGCTATAGATAAATATTGCATAAGCTCCCTGTTAAGCTGTAAAATGGCCGATCGCACCTCGAATTCTTCTCGGCTTTCCGGCAAAGGCAGCTGTTTATAACGAGCATCCAGAACTTGCAATTCTTTCTCAGCAGCACCAGTATAGTAGTCTTCCTTGACGGATTGACTAATATCTTCAAGAATCGCTGCCACCCACTCCCCCTGCGGCAAAGTTTGATACACTTGGGCAACCAGATCAATCATCCGGTGGATTGACTCCAACTGCTCACCCCTCATAAAAAAATAGACCTGCAAGTAGGGATCTCCTCCGAAAATGAGTGTATTCTCCATCGTACGTTTAGCCAGCCCTGCCCCTTGATCAATCTCTTCACTGACTTCCAAAAGCTCCTTGCCATCCCACACAACTGTATTGTCTCTCAAATGCTTAGCCATGTTTACGAAAATATCCGAGAATAGCGCCTCGATTCTTTGCTTATGCCCCTCAATCGCTTTATCCGTCTTTGGCATATAGGCGATATTGATGAGTGTCGCTGTACCCAATCCAATAAGCAGAAGATACATTTCATTCAGAACCGCCATCCATCCGGCAGATTCATAGGCGAAGAGATGCAGCATGACAACTGCCCCGGTCACCGCACCCTCTGTAATCCGCAACCTATGCAGGACGGGAAACACGACGAGGATGAATATACTGACAACCCACACATGGAATCCCAATACCATAAAAAGAAGAGAGCCTGTGAGAAGCGCGAGCATGGAAGCTAATATCCGATGCAATGCGCTTTGAATCCCTTTTTTCTTCGTTACTTCTATACCTAGAATAGCAAGAAGTCCCGCTGCCGCAGGCGTTTTTATCCCGAATACGTGCGCTAGATACATCGCTATCACGACCGCTAGCGCTGTTTTGAGCACACGAAAGCCCATAGCTTTTTCACCTCGTTGTTGGTTTTAACTATGGGCTCATTATTTCATTTTGGGCAAAATGTGGCAAGTCTTATCTATGCTTTGTCATTCTTTTTTCCAAATTGGACACAATTTGATACATAACTGTAGCCACAATCGCAATGACGAACAATGTAGAGATAACCAGCGTAAAATTAAACACTTGAAAACCGTATATAATCAAATAACCAAGACCCATTTGCGATACGAGAAATTCGCCTACGATCACACCGATCCACGCCAGACCTACATTCACTTTCAAAGTCGAGACGATGGCGGGGAATGAAGCGGGTAGAATAGCTTTTAAGAACACTTTTCGCTGATTACCCCCAAATAAAGTGACAACTTTCACATAATTGTTATCCACCTCTTTGAAGCTCCCGTACACGACTAGGGTTGTGATTATAACTGTTATTGAAAGTGTAGTTGCAATAATCGAAAGCAAGCCTGGACCTAGACCTACGATAAATAACGGTCCAAGCGCTACTTTAGGCATACTATTCAGCACGACAATATAAGGATCAAGCACGCGGGAGAGAAACGGCGACCACCAAATCACAACAGCTAACGCCGTACCGAACAAAGTGCCTAACACAAAGCCGATAATGGTTTCAACGACCGTTACGCCCACATGCGGAAGGAGGCTGCCATCAAGGAGTTTATCCCAGAGCAGCTTAAAAACTTTCGTTGGATAACTAAAAAGCAGCACATCGATCCACTTTAAACGGGCCGCCATTTCCCAGCAAGAAAAAAACAACAGCAGGATGGCTAGTTGAACAAGCCTTACATAGTTCGTTTTCTTTTTCCTTGCAGCCAAAAATTGCTGATGAACTTGCTGTGTAAGCGTATCGTCCGCATTTTCGTTGAGACGCGCCTGCTGCTGACCATCACTCATGATGCACGCCCCCAAACTCCTGCCAAATCAATCGAAAGAGTACATGGAAATCGGGCAGTTCCCGCGCTGCGAAAGGCACAGAAGACCGAATTTCCTGCGGAATTATAAATTCTTTGCGAATTCGTCCCGGATTAGGATCCAGCACAATAATACGATCACTCATCGCTATGGCCTCAGAGATATCATGTGTCACGAGGAGAGCAGTCTTCTTCTTCGCACGAAGAGTCTCTACAACCAAATCCTCCAATTGAAGCTTGGTCTGATAATCGAGCGCGGAGAACGGTTCATCCAGCAGAAGCAGTTCAGGCTCTGTGGCTAATGTTCGTACTAACGCGACTCGCTGGCGCATCCCCCCGGATAGCTGAGCGGGATAATAATCTTTGAAGCCGAGCAGCCCCATTTCATCCAATAAATGAAGCACACCCTGTTTCTTCTCTTTGGTTAAAGCTTCTGTAATTTCTAAGCCCATACAAGCATTATCTTCGATCGTCCGCCATGGGAATAAATAATCCTGCTGAAGCATATATCCCACCCTTGTCGATGGACCGTTCACGATCCCTCCCGCAACAGTCACAGTACCCACTGTCGGACGAATGAGCCCGGCAATGATCGACAAGAGAGTTGTCTTCCCACAGCCACTTGGACCGATTAGACTAACGAATTCACCCCGCTGGATAGCAAAATCAATCTGCTCTACAGCAAGTGTAGCTCGTTCCTCGGTCACATAAACTTGCGTCACGTCTTTTACAGTCACAGCTGTATCCATGTTCGTACTCCCCTCTTGTTCGATTCATCGACATGCCTAATGCTGATTACTACGGTTTTACGTTCGATTTCGCTTTCTCTGCAAAGGTATTGTTCACTAGCTTTTTCCAAGCTACCTTTTCTTTCAACTCACCCGCAGAAGTCATCACATCTAGCAAATTGTTCCATTCTTGTTCATCAACAATGCCATCCGTCGCGAATGATCCTTGATCCTTATAGCGCTTGACAACACTTTTTACAATTTCTACATCGATATCTTTAAAATAAGGCAGAACCGCATTCGTGATTTCATCCACACTTTTCGCGGCAACCCAAAGCTGCGCACGTTGTACCGCATTAGTAAACTTCTGCACTGTACTTGCGTTTGATTTTATGAAGCTTTGTTTGGTCATAAATACCGTGTAAGGCAGGTGTCCGCTTTCCACACCGAAGGAAGCCAAAACGAAGCCTTTGCCTTCTTTCTCAATAATGGAAGCTTGCGGTTCGAAGAGCTGTACATATTCCCCTGTTCCCGACGCATACGCGGATGCGATATTAGCAAACTCGATATTTTGAATGAGCTGGAGATCTTTTTGCGGGTTGATGTTGTGCTTTTTCAATGTGAATTCGCCTGCCATCTGAGGCATACCGCCTTTTCGTTGGCCGAGGAAAACAGAGCCTTTGAGCGAGTTCCAGTCGAACTTATCCACTTTCTTCCGAGCGACTAGGAATGTACCATCCGTTTGTGTTAGTTGAGCAAAATTAATAACCGGATCATCCGAGCCTTGTTGAGATACGTAGATCGAAGTTTCCGATCCAACTAAAGCTACATCAATAGCGTTTGACAGTAAGGCTGTCATCGTCTTGTCGCCACCTGGCGTGGTGGTCAATTCAACATCAAGCCCTTCATCCTTGAAAAAACCTTGCGATAAAGCCACATACTGCGGTGCATAAAAGATTGATCGCGTGACCTCACCAATACGAACCTTTGTTGTTTCTTGGCTTTTCGTACCGCACGCCGAAACGATTACACTGAGCAGTAGGACGGCGGATAATGTGATTCCCCATCTTTTCCGATTGTTCATAGACGCCCCTCCGATAAAAGTAGTACTGTATCCTATGCAGGAGCCCAGAAGTCGGTTAATATGTTTTTCTGATTCCACACTATATTCATTTTGTATTTCAAAATTATGTGCGAACGTGCTTTGGAGAGCATAACCTGCAAATTGTGCAGCATATAAAAAACAGCACCCTAAGGCAATATTCCTGCCTCAAGATGCTGCTTTGATTCATTTAAATACCGTAAACTGTTTGGTACTTTTCTTCCAAGTATTGAACCAGATAGTCGGGATTCAACTCTTCCCCCGTCACTTCGCGAATGATTTCATTCGGCGTCAAAAGCTTGCCGTGTTGGTACACTTTATCCGTTAGCCATTCCTTGATCGGAACTAGATTGCCTTCTGCAATCAAGCTATCGAAATTCGGAAGCTCTTTGCGAAGGGTATGCGTGAATTGCGCCGCGTACATGTTACCGAGTGCATAGGATGGGAAATATCCAAATGCGCCACCAGACCAGTGCACATCTTGCAGTACACCCTCGCCGTCATTCGCAGGAACCACGCCCAAATACTCTTCGTATTTGGCATTCCAGGCTTTAGGCAGATCAGCTACGGCAATCGTACCGTTGAACAGCCCTTTTTCCAGCTCATATCGAATCATAATATGTAAGTTGTAAGTCAATTCATCGGCTTCAATACGGATTAATGAAGGCTCAATATGGTTTATGGCGCGATAGAAGGAATCTACGTCCACATCATCAATTTGTCCACTAAACGTTGTTTGCAGCTCGCCATAGTAGCGATCCCAGAACTGTTTGCTGCGGCCGATCACATTTTCCCAGAAGCGGGACTGTGACTCGTGGATCCCCATCGATGTGCCTGTGCACAGATTTGTGCCAACTAAGTCTTTGGAAATGTTTTGCTCATACAGCGCATGTCCACCCTCATGAATCGTTCCGAACAAAGCAGATGTGATGTCATTCGGCAAATAGCGTGTTGTGATCCGAACATCACCTGGGTTCAGCGCCGTTGCGAAAGGATGAACCGTTTCATCGAGTCGGCCCGCTTCAAAGTCATACTGCATTTGCTTCAAAATGGAAAGAGAGAATTTCTTCTGCTTGCTAATTTCAAATTGTTGATCCAAAAAAGATCGATTAGGCTGATTGGCTGAAGCTTGAATACGCTGAAGTAAGGGAACCGCTTTTTCACGCAGCGCACCGAATACTTCATCTAATTTCTCAACTGTCATTCCCGGTTCATACATGTCCAACAAGGTGTTGTATTTATTGCCTTCATAGCCCCACAGCTCGATAAATTCTTGAGTAGTAGCTACGATTTTCTCCAAATAAGGCTGGAACGAAGCCCAATCGGAGTTATGCTTTGCATCTTCCCATGCGGATTCTGCTTGCGAGGTAAGGACGACATAGGCCTGATATTTCTCGGCCGGTATTTTTTTACTGCGATCATATTCTTTTTTGCATTCTACGACCATTTTTTTGGAAATGGCATCTAGCTTCTCTAGTTCAGAAGGCTGCATGAAGAAGTCCAAATAACTTCCCATCTCATCGGATGTAGACATACGGAAAACTTCGGTCGATAGCTCTCCGACGACTTCAGAACGAGTTTCAATTCCTTTTTTTGGAGCGCCGGTACGCATATCCCAATAAATTAAGGCGATGGCCTCCTCGTACTGCTTCATTTTGCGGACATAGGCCTTGAAAGATTCCAGCTTTGCTGGGGCTGCTTGCACACTCATGCTCTAATCTCCTCCCAAAAGTTTCTTATTTTATCATACTTCGTCCCCTACTCAGAATCAAATTTATGCTGGGGTATGATAGAATAATGACAAGCTTTGGCTAGAAACCTAACTGTGCAAACATTTGAAGGAGATGACTTTTATGAAAATCACGTTTACCGATACAGCAATTCATAGATTGACACCATTTACTTCTGATCAGAATGAAGCTATCTTAAAGCTAGTTTTTGATACAGAAGACTGCGGCTGCTCCGTGAATGGAGTGCCTACCCTTTGGCTAGTTTCCCATGCTAATCATGATGATCTTACCGCTGAAACCGAGACCTTTAAGCTTATTTATAAAGCCAAGGATGAGATCTTTTTTGAAGATAACATGAAAATCGACTACCATGAAGGAAATAAATCCTATATACTTAAGAGTAATAATCAAATCTATAACGCGGGTATGAGCTTAGTCGACAAAAGATAAAGCTGCGAAGAATATAGACAAGCAGCACAACAACTTACCTGGAGGGAAACCATGAATTTAATTAGTGAAATCTTGAACTATAATAAGGAATTCGTAGAAACGAAGCAGTATCAAGAGTTTCTGACCACGAAATTTCCAGATAAACGGATGGTAGTACTTACCTGTATGGATACGCGGCTGGTCGAACTGCTGCCCAAAGCCATGAATCTTCAAAATGGTGACGCCAAAATTATTAAGAATGCCGGAGCAATTGTCTCTCATCCTTTCGGAAGTGTTATGCGGAGTATTATCGTCGCTGTTTACCAGTTAGAAGCGGATGAAATATTCGTTATCGGACATTACGATTGCGGTATGACGGGATTAAACTCTGAGAGTGTGATTGCGAAAGCGAAAAACAGAGGTATCTCCGATGATGTCATTGAGACACTTGGACATTCAGGCATCGACTTGTCTCGTTGGTTAACAGGCTTTAATCATGTGCGTGAAGGCATCGAGAAAAGCGTTAACATCATTCGAAATCACCCCTTGCTTCCAAAAAACTTACCTGTCCACGGCCTCATCATGGATCCCCAATCAGGTCGACTCGATTTGGTGGAAGCCGGTTATGAGTCAGACGGCACCGTATCTTAAAAAATGGAATGAGCTAGCCCAAAAAAATCCATATAAAGAAGCCTTTCAATCCACTGTGAATGTGGAGTTGAGGGGCTTCTTTTTCTATGGTTTTAGCACTCGAAGTGGTTCGTATTAATGCTTCTCCCACCGCGGCTCTTGTCCAATTTAAGCTCATTTTCCGAGCTAACTCCATCACCACTCGCCGAAACGCGATTTTCGCGCTTATTTCCGTCACCTCTCGCTGAAAGCGCGGTTTTCGTGCTTATTTCCATCACCTCTCGCTGAAAGCGCGATTTTAGCGCTTATTCACCTTCGCTCCCCATCTTCTTCTCCTTATACTTTGAATCACAGCAGCATGGTGCCAACCTCTACGCATATCAATGTCAAAAAAGGCACTCACCCCTTAGAGGGGTAAGCGCCATTGCTCTTAATTTGTTACATTTTTATCGTTTTCACTAAGCGTTTAGCATCACCGTTAGGTGTTGCAACCACTTCGTACACGTTGATACTGACATCGGAACTCAATTGTTCGGATTTGATACTGCCGAAATCAATGAATTGAACGCCGGACATGATCTTCTGCTGCCCTGTGAAGGTCATTGTTTTGGAGCTTAACAGTCGCCCTTCCGAGTCAACAACTTCAAATGCCAGTGTTGAGAAGTTCGCATCCGTGATCACTTGCTCCTGCCTTTTCACGTCCAAATCCAAACGTAACCTGTAAGCATAGGATGAATCTTTGCTATATGTAGCGCTCACAGAGTAATCCTTCAAGTCGATGGTGTACGGGTACAAGGAAATAGCGCCTGTACTTGGTATTGGTTGAATGGCTGTTTTGTATGACCCTACCGCTAGGCGATTGGCATCATACACATTAAGTGCAAGCTGGTCGGCTTTCTCACCGGCAGGCAGCATGTAAGAATAACTCATCACATAGCTTGTGTTAGGCGCGATGGTCTTCGCTATAGCTGACTGTCGAACGCCAGAGTATGTGTATCCTTCAGCGCTTGTCAAATCCGTTTGGAAATCCGGCATTGTCAATGACGTTGTTCCTTTATTCGTCAGCTTATACTTCGCAACAACCGTCTTAAACCCGAAGTCCGAATTCTCACTCATCCCAAACTCCACAAGGGATACATCGACATTCGAATCAATGAGATTACTTGCCGTAAACTTGAATGGTGTGCCTAAGGTGTATGCTTGAGCAGCAGCGTAAGAGGAAACCTCTCCACCGTTTCCTGCACCGGCAAGTGTCGTAACCGAAACCGGCAAAGTTGCCGCTTGCTTACTGTTGTTTGTATCCGCATTCCCGGTTCCTGTACTCGGCTGAGTCGTCGTAGAAGCAACCGCCTGTTTCTCAAGCACAACCAACTGCAGTGCATCTGTGTTCAGCCCTGCGGGCAAAATGCCAGAGAAACGGAATGTCGTAGACTCATTCGGAGATAAATACGACGTGCGTACGGCGTTATCACTAGAGGTAACAGCTACACTGCCACGAAGTGCTTGGAACTCCGCCGATAAAGTTGGTATGGTCACAATTCCATCGCTTTGATTCGTTAAGGTCACGTTGGCTTGCAAATGCAATCCGTCCGATTGCTTACTTGCCGCTGCCCATGAGGTTGAGATCGCTAGGCCGTTAACATCCAAGTTTGGGTACTCCGTCTTGTCACCGATTTTTCCAATGGAAAAAGACTTCGCAACATTCAGTGAACCCAAAACGGTTGTCTTCACTTTGCCTTTTGGAGAGAATAGCAATGACAAATCTTTGGTCTCAAGTGCTGCTGGAACCGCAGCTTGTAAGGTGGCTTTAACAGGCTGCTGAGGAAGCAAGGATTGCCCTTCTACTTTGGCAAACTGGGCACTGTATGTCAGCCCTTTACTGTCCTGGAAATTGTATTCAAGTCCATCTGGCAGCTTGAGAGTTGAACTACTTAGATTTTCAAGTAGCAAGTCGGTATACACCATCCATGCCCCGTCTTTATATACTTTATAGCTTTTGCCTAATTGGGCCGTTACTAACGCATCATCAGCAAGTGTGGAGTCCAGTTCCTTCAAATTAAGAACCGCTTGTTGAAGCACCGATTGTCCCGACTCCGCCAAAACAGCCTCTACGGACAAAGCACCAATATCTTCCATCGCGTTATAGTTCCATTCGAAAATATCGACCTTTAACTGGGACGGATTCAAATTCGCGGGAATTTCAGAAGTAAATTTGAACGTGCCGGTTTCTCCCGCTTTCACACGCGCCGTTACTTTCTCACTCAGCTTCGCCGTGTAAGACACACCGTTAGTGTCTATAACTTTGACCCCATAGTTATTGAAATCAACCGGTGAGCTGCTGTTATTGTTTAGGCCTAATGAGAAGCGTAGCGAGCCATCCTCAGCCCCCGCAGACAAGGTAACTTTGTCCAATGTAAAGTAGACGGAATCACTGAGAAACACGCCTTCCTTCCCAGCAAAAGCCGATGTTGCAAAGGGGAATGTTAGGAAGCTTGCTGCGGTTAGCATTATAGCCGAACGACTGAGCAAGCGTTTCATCTTTCGTTGTTGGTTCACAGGTAGTCCTCCTTAGAGTTTTGCTTTAGCAAAACTTGCATCGTAAGCATAGTCTTGAGTTTTCGTTCGTTAGCATAATCTTGCATGTCTCAATTCAATCAGACCGCAATGCGTCAATTGGACGCAATTTGGACGCTTTATTTGCCGGATACAAGCCAAAAATAACGCCGACAAGCACCGAAAATAAAAAGGCATATAAACTAATATCAAAAGACAAACTGGTTGTTTGCTTGGGGCTAAAATAAGGCAGCGCATAGGATAATCCGATTCCAAGCGCAAGTCCGATTAATCCGCCCATCCCGCTGATGACGACGGCTTCCACGAGAAATTGCAGCAAAATATTTCTGCGCTTGGCGCCAATCGATTTGCGAATCCCAATTTCACGCGTTCGTTCACTCACCGTAACCAACATAATATTCATGATTCCGATGCCGCCGACGAGTAGAGAGATTAACGCAACAGCCACTAATTGATTCGTAAGTGTATTCGTTGCTTCAGTCCGTGCTTTAAGCAGTTCATCTTGGTTCGTTAAAATGAAGCCTGTATCGCTTTTGAACTTGTACGTCAAATACTGCTTCATTGTCTCTTGAGCGGTATAGATATCATCCTTCGTCGGCGCTTCAACGTAGGTTGTGCGAATTTGCCCCAGCTTGAATTGTCGTCTTGCTGTTTCCAAAGGCATAATCACTGCACTGTCAACAGAAGCCCCGCCGATGTTAGAGCCCTTCTCTTTCAGAGTTCCAATAACATTGAACACGACTCCGTCGATATTGATATCTTCACCTACAGGGTTTAACTGACCAAAGAACGTTTTAGCCACTTCACTACCCAATATTACGACATTCGAGCGAAACTCAAGATCAGCTGGAGCGAGATTGCGCCCCTTGTCAATACTTGCTTTAATTATGTTAAAATAGCGATCGTTCGTTCCAATAACGTTGTACTTCTCCTGCGTTCGATCATATTTAATGTTGGATCCGTTCTTCGTCATCGTTGGCGCAATCGACTGGAACTCCGGAAAATTCTCGAAATTCATCAGCTCATCATAATTCAATTGCGTTGCACGCCCGTTTCCGGTCGCGGTGACAACAAGCAGATTCGTCCCCATGTTCTCGTATTGCTTGGCGATTTGCTCGGAAGTGCCTTGACCAATCGATACCAGGGTCACAACTGAGCTTACTCCAATAATGACACCTAACATGGTTAAAAATGTTCGCAGCGGACTCGATATGATCGTACGAAGCGACATTCGAATGAGTTCACTTAGCTTCATACGCTCACCTCATGCTGTGCGCTCATCTGAATGTTATTCCTGTAGTCATCAATAATGACGCCATCCTTAAGGGAAACGACACGCTTGGCATTGTCAGCAATGTGATGATCATGCGTAATCAATACGATGGTATTTCCTTGAGCATTCAGCTGCAGGATTAGCTCCAATACTTCTTCACCCGTTCTGGAGTCCAGCGCACCGGTTGGTTCATCCGCTAAGATGAGCGATGGTGATATCGCAAGCGCCCGCGCAATGGCTACACGCTGCTGCTGACCGCCTGATAGTTCACTCGGCTTATGATGACCACGCTCCCCCATCCCGAGCATCTTCAACATGTTGTTAGCCCGCTCCCGCCGTTCCTTCCTTGGTATGCCAGCATAGATCATCGGAAGCTCCACATTTTCCATAGCTGACAAACGAGGCAATAAATTAAATTGTTGGAAAATGAAGCCGATCTTCTGGTTTCGCAGTTCAGCAAGGGCATTATCACCCATATTCTCGGTCACAACGCCATCCAGCGTATAACTGCCTGTCGTAGGCACATCCAATAAGCCAATCGTGTTCATGAGTGTCGATTTCCCTGATCCACTCGGTCCGATAATGGCGACAAAATCACCCTCGGCAACGGAAAGCGATATGCTGCGCAGAACATGAAGATCTTCTTCCCCGCGTTTATATGTTTTGGTAATCTCTTTCAGTTCAATGATATTCATACCGCAATAACTCCTTTCCCGGCCGTATTATCTGGTACCGCCACCGCCGTTAGTCCGAGTAGCCCCCGTATTGCCCCCAGCACCTCCGTTACCGCCTGCACCTGCTCCACCAGCTCCGCCTTGGAATCCAGCACCACCTGCACCGCCACCAAAGCCACCAGCGCCTCCAGCGCCACCGTTTTGCTGGAACTGCTGTCTCAAACGATTAATTTCATCTTGGCTTAAATTCTGCTGTCTCTTCACGACAGGCAGAACAACTTTATCGCCTTCTTTAAGACCTTCGGTAATTTCGATTTGCGTTTTGGAGCGAATTCCAATTTTAACCTCGTGTTCATTATCCACCGTACCATCGGCTTTCTTCAGAGAAACAACACGCTTCCCTTTTTGTGATTGCAGCGCTTCTGGCGGTAAATAAATAACGTCTTTTTTATCTTGAATTAAAATTTCACCTGTTGCCGTCATCCCATATTTCAACATATTGTCTTTATTTTCAGCAGCTAGGACAACATCATAGAAGGTTACGCCATTCGTTGTCGTTCCCACAGAAGAGATTTGCGTCACTTCAGCCGGGAAAATACGTCCTGGGTATGAATCAACCTTGATTTCAGCCTTCATCCCCGTCTTAATATTAGGTAAATCCAGCTCATCCACTTGCACCGGCAGCTGCATTTTCGCTAAGCTAGCAACAGCTCCGAACTGCGTACCGTTGGTTACCTTACTGCCGACCCTGAAATTACTCAAAATATCATTTTTCTTATTCACAAAGTCGGTTGAAAATACGCCGTCAAATGGAGCAACAATTTTGAGGGAATCCACCTTGTCCTTAGCCGAGTCCACTTTAAGCTTCTGCCGTTCAAGAGCAGACTGTTTCGTCAGAATATCATCGGCCAGCGTATCATTCACGAAGGTTGCGATCGTATCGCCTTGATGTACCATGTTCCCCGTTTTGAAAGGTAATACGGATATACTCCCCGTCGTCCCAGCCAAAATCGTCGTCACCTTCAGATACTGCAAGGCACTCTTGCCTTGTGAATCGACGGTTCGCCCACCAATGGTAACGGAACCCGACACATTCGTTCCTGCATCCATGGAGTTGTCATTCGGGACAGCAACTTCGATGTCGATCAGTTTACCTCCTTTTCCATCCGATTTTGGATCTTTGGAGATACTTTGAATCGATCCTGTTTTCGTGATCATAAATCCATCTAACGTAATATCCACCGGATCTCCCTTATGAAGCTGCGAAGCATCTTCCACAAAGAAAGGAAGCGTTACGGTTAAAGTACTTAAATCACCAATCGTGGCAATTTTGGTCGATTTATTGATTGTCGACCCTAAATCGATGTTATTCGCGTATGTAAGTTTACCGGAAATAGGTGCTTTAACACCCATTAATCCTTCCTGCTGCTGTAAGGCATTCAGATCTTTCTCAAGCTGTTCATATGTCAGCTGGGCATCTTGCAAATCGCTTTCCAAGCTTGTACTCGTTAGTTCAATAAGCACATCTCCAGCTTTAACCGCTTGGTTTCGCGTTAAATTAATAGATTTAATATTCGCATTTTCTGTAGATGAAATCGTTTGAGTATCTTTGGGCTCGAACTGTGCCGTGCCGGAGACGGAGAAGCGGATATTCCCTTTTTTGGCATCGACAGTCACCTCTTTAACAGCAGCAGCTTTTGCTTTCTTCCCTTTCCCACCGAAGTAAGCATACGAACCACCTGCACAAACGCTTACTGCGACAATCACAATGAACCACTTACTGCGATACCATTTCATGAAGTGACTAACCCCCTTAGAATTTTCGCCAGAAAACTGGCTTCGAAAGCATATGCTTAACTTTTTTGCTCAAACAAAACTTGCAACGTAAGCTTAAAAGTGTTCTACATCGCTTGCCACTTAAATTTAATCATGTTTGGATGTAAGCAGCTCCATTAGCTGCTGTTCTACACTGATTCCCATACTTCTTTGGTCAAAAAGCTGAAATTCACCGTTTCCACGGTCCGTCATGCCTGCTTCAACCTGGCGCTCCGCCTTTCTTTTTTGAATAAATGCATTGATTCGCTTTTCCCGTTCTTCTGAGGATACCTCTTCACCCAGATTGTCCATCCGCTCCGCCATACGTTTCTTCATTTGCTTGGATTGTTCATCCAGAAATGTTCGCTGCGAAAGCGTTAAGCCATTAATGACTTGTTTTTGTTCGGACTCGGTAATGCTTCCTTCATCCATGCTTTTGCGAACATAAGGCAGAATAGCCTCAGCCTGCTTGGCCGTAATGGTTAGGGAGTCAAGCCGATCCATTCGAATTAACCCCTGAAACAGCATAACAAGCTGCATCTCTCTAAGGTTTTGGACATCTTCAGCGAGGGGGGCTTCCTGCGGAGTTTTCCCAGATGATGGAGAAGGCGATGTCAATGCCGAAGTGCTGTCAAGCAAAGGCATGTGCCCACTGCAACCACTTAGCAGGAAGGAAATGAGCGTTAAACGCAGCACCATTTTCCGTGTGTATTTCACCTTACATACACCTCCAAAACAAAAAATCCTGTCCAACAGCAACAGGATACGAAATAATGATGAATTAAGTTTGCTTTAGATGTAAAATTATTGTGAATTATCTACGAAATACGAGGAAAAGTAACACGAAATTCGGTGCCTTCGCCTACCCGACTGCGAACATGTATCGTTCCATTCATACCAGTAACCAAATGCTTCACAATCGTAAGTCCAAGACCCGTTCCTGTCTTAACGTCGGACCGCGAAGTTCTTGCTTCGTCTGCTTTGTAGAAACGATCCCAAATGCGTTCTAACTCGGCATCTGTCATCCCTTCCCCTGTGTCTCGAACATACATATGGACCTCGCGTTCCTGCTCTTCTAGAGCTACCGTTAGCGTTCCGCCCTTTGGTGTGAATTTCAACGAATTATAGATTAAATTCTGTACAATTTGAGCAAATCGATCAGGGTCTAAGTGAACCTGGGAGGACACCTTATCTGGCTCAGGAAGAATGAGGTGAAAGCTTATTTCCTTCGCTGCTATCGGTGCCTTCAGCAGTTCCAACGATTCTTCAAGTGTTTCTGCGATGGATACAGGCCTAAGTCGGAACACATCAACCCCATTTTGAATCTGTGCCAAATCTAATAGATCGGTCACAAGACGCTGCAGCCGTTGAACTTCCTGATCACAGATACGTAAGTAATGCGAATATTTCTCTTCCGGAATGACCTTATCATTCATTGCCACAATAAAACCGCGAAGTGTCGTTAATGGAGAACGAAGCTCATGCGATACATTCGTCAAAAACTCCTGCCTTGTTCCTTCCCATTCCTCCAGCTGTTCGACCATGAAGTTGAAGCTAGCAGCAAGCTGCCCTACCTCATCTTGTGAAGTTACCGGAACCCGTGTAGTGAAATCACCATGCGCGAGCTCAAGTGCGGCTCGATTCATCTGTTGAAGCGGACCTGCGAGTTTGCGAGAAATGAAAAACAGAATGAAACCAACAGCTACCAGTGAAAATAAGAGAGGAACCAGAATGTTAACGCGAACTGCGGAAATGGCTTCACTGATATCTCCAGCCGGAAAATGAAGAATGATGACCATAGGCTGTCCGTTTAGTTGATACGGGGCGTGATACGTAAACAGATTTATGGTTCGTCCATCCGGTGTCGTTAAGCCAACCATGCCATAGCCGGTATGACCGTGAAGACCATCGATAAAGAGCGTATCCATCTGTTTAGGAATAGCTCTCCCTTCACTATCCGAGGAGCCATTCAGAATGTTGCCCTTGTCGTCAACAAGCCAAACTTGTCCATTAATGCTTCTAGCCAAAATACGTACCGTATATTTCAGCTCTCGAGTTGAGATCGTCCCATCCTGTAAAGAATTCATTAAGCGCGTGACTTCCACATTACGCTTCTCCATCAGTTCGATCTTATCTTTATAAAATAAATCCGTAAAATAGTAGTTCCAGAACAGAAAAAGACCAACAAAAAAAAGCACACAAGTCGCAAGAAAAGACAGGAAAATTTTCAAATATAAGCTGTTGCTCTTTCCCGTCAACCATCGCTTAAACATGCTGAACCACCTCAAAGGAGTAGCCAATTCCCCACAGAGTCTGGATGCACCACATGTCATGCTGTCCTAATTTTTTACGCAAATTTTTCACGTGGGCATCAACCGTGCGTGTACCGCCTGTAAAATCAAAATTCCACACATATCCAAGAAGATCCTCTCGTGTAAATACACGGCTTGGATGGCTGGTCAGGAAATACAACAGCTCAATCTCCTTCGGCGTAAGCTCAACCCGTTTCCCACCGACTGTGACCCGATACTGCTCAAGATCGATAACAATATTGCCGATCTCCAGCCATTTACGGGATGAATTCTGGGTTTGAGACAGTTCCATAGGGACTTGAATCGTGCGGCGCAGCACGGCCTTAATACGGGCAATAAGCTCATTCGGATCGAAAGGCTTGACCAAATAATCGTCAACCCCCAGATTAAACCCTCTCAGCTTATCGATGGACTCTCCTTTTGCCGTGAGGAAAATGATTGGCGTTTGATGAAAGGGGGCCTCCATTTTGCGAATTTGCTCACATAACTCGTAGCCGGATATATCAGGGAGCATGATATCCAGTAGAACCAAGTTTGGTTTCTCGTTTATTATCGTACGAAGCACTTCCTGCCCTCGCGCCAATAAAATCGCCTCATAGTTGGAATGCTCCAAATACAGTCTGACGACTTCAGCAATATTCGGTTCATCATCAACAACTAGAACTTTGCCTTCCGAACTCATCTAGCTCCACCCTTTTCCTTGCGAATCTGCTGCTGCCTTGCTCTTTCATTAATTACCTCTGAACGATCTCTCCGCGTATGTTTTTGGATGAGATGCTCATCTTCCATCAGGCTTGGCGACTGCCATATCAGCCCTCTTCTGTCGCACTCTTTTAAGCAGAAATCTATAAGTTCCGGGTCAGTAATAGGCAAATTAATATCCTCATATAGAAATTCATCTTGCTCTATAGAAGACCAAACCTGGTTAAGAAGCTCTTGAAGCTTATCAGGGTTAAGTCCCAAAGAAAGGACATGAGGAGCTTCCGCATTCCTTCCCGCGCTTTGCAGCATTTTCACAGCACCAGTGCGGTTACCTCTACGAATATGATACATACCTACTGCTATTTGAATAAGAGCGACATAGGTTCTGCTGCGTGCATCCCCGGGATGCTCCTTCCAGAACTCCTCCATCACTTCATGGCATTCAAAATAATCCCGTTGTGCATGGAAATAAAGTAAATAATCGATATATGCCTCCGGATACGGCTTCATGATTCGTTCCCCTCACCTTGTTGTGATCACGGTAATGCCTAATTACTTCTCATGTTACTCGAAAGTTGTGCCATCGTCCAACATCAACGAGGGATCACTAACTTTCATACATTTTCCAACGCAACCAAACTATCATATCTTACGTCCAATTAAGTAGTTTAGTAGAAAGAGGCGTGATGGATGAAAATTGGGAAATGGATGCTTACAAGCACCCTGATACTATCGATGAGCGTACCAACTGCTGTTCATGCTGCAGGTACGGTTCAATCAAGTCCGGACAAAACAACGAAATACCGCGTCTATCAGTACAATCATGTACTCATGGAATTTGCGGCTTATGGGCAAGCAGAAGCATTTGCAAAAGGTTTTACAAATAGTCATGTAGAAGAAATAAGCACTCGCAAATGGTTGTGGAACAATTTCCCACGCTATCAAGTTTTTCAGTTGGATGTATCATTGCAAGAGTGGCAATTTGCCTCACTGGACGCAGCCATCGCTGAAGCAAAAAAATGGACCAACGCAAGTGTTCGGGACCTGCAATCCTCAGGTTGGGTGTGGAACAATTATCCTAATTTCCAAATCTACCAAAATGAAATCACGCAGGATTCATGGAAGTTTCTAACGTTGAACGAAGCCGTTGCCGAAGCGAAGAAATGGGGCGGCGCCCATATTATTGATTTAAACAGCAATCACTGGGTTTGGGACAATATCTCAAATGAGGAAAAGAAATCACTCCGCACTGGTGAGCTTATTTACAAGGTGTATCAAGGTACATTTTCAGCAGACAACTGGGCCTTTGCATCCTTAGAGGACGCCATTAATGAAGCTCTCAAATGGGGAAATTCAACCGTAGTCAATAAAAATACGAAAAAAACGGTGTATAGCAATCTTAAAATTTATAAAGTATTTCAGAATGACACGTTTTTGCAGGACTTTGCTTCCTTGAATGAAGCACAAGATTACGCACGCCTATGGGGACACAGCTCTATCTTCCTAGATGGCCGCAAAATTTGGAACAACTACGCTCTTATCAAGTGTTTCAGAATACAGCTCTCATAGGCGAATTTAAGACGATTCCCGAAGCATTAAGTTACAGTGTGCAGTATAGCAATTCTTCTGTACAAACGCTCGATCATCGCTTCCTTTGGGATAACTTCAAAAAGCTCCAGGTTTGGGGCTGGAATGGCATGGCCGGTGGTGATGCGATTAAAGCGCATGTGAATAATACAGTCGGACTTGATGTTGATTCTCCAAGCTATTTCGAGCTTGCGGATGCAGCAGGTAATTTGAAGGATCAATCCAATGCCGATACCGTCACATGGCTCCAAAAGAATGGATACACCGTATATCCGCTAGTCAGCAACCAATTTAACTCGACCTTGACAACTCAATTCCTTGCAGATAGCGCTGCCCAAGACAAATTCGTTAAGGCCTTGGTAGACCGCTCTGTGCAGCTTGGAGTTCCGGGAATCAATGTGGATTTCGAAAGCCTGGCTGGTTCGGATCGTAACGCTTTTACAGCCTTCATTGCCAAATTAACCTCATACGCTCACTTGAACAGCCTAGCTGTATCCATTGATCTGCCGCGTGGGAGTGTCAAATGGAACCATCTTTCTGCATTTGATCATGAGAAACTGGGGAGTCTGGTTGATTACGTCGTCATCATGGCCTACGATCAGTTCTGGCGGGGCAGTACTTCTGCGGGGTCTGTAGCCGGACTTCCTTGGACAGATGGCGGTATTCAGGAATTTCTCTCCTATGGCATTCCACGGGACAAAATCATTCTAGGTATCCCCTACTATGTGCGTGAATGGAAGCTGGATGCAGCCGGAGCCTTGCAGAGTAATCGAACCTTGCTGATGAAAGATATCCCTGCTTTATTGGCTTCCAAATCAACCAAACAAACTTGGGACAAAACCTTCGAACAGTATCGGATCGAGTACCAAGAGGATGGCTTCACCTATGTATTCTGGTTGGAAGATGAGGCTACGGTCAAAGCACGTCTGGACATGGCGAAAAAGTACGACATCGCTGGTGTCGCAGCATGGCGGCTTGGTTATGATCAAGCGGAGTTATGGAAATTGATTTTGCAGAATAAATAAATAAATAAATAAATAAATAAATAAAAAATAAGAATTAGACAAAAAAATTAGACCACAAGCGGTTTAAACCTGCTGTGGTCTTTTTTTATGCAGATCATATAAGACCCCATTCGCTAAAAATGGTTTCCGTGCCGCAGCCCGAACAATATTTGGCGTCCGGCTTGTTAACTTTATAGCACCCTTTGTGCAATAAGGTTTTCTCTTTGGTACATTTATTCTTAAGCGGCGCTCCACAACGAATGCAGTAGTTATCTTCTTTATCAGCGACATATTTACACCTGACACATTGTTGCAGCTCATCCTTAGCCATAGGTTCAACCCCTTGAAGTTTGTAGCTACTCCATTTATATGTGGGTAATCATTGCTAAGGTGAATAATAAACCATTCCAGCCTATGTATAAAAATAGGCCTCTTTCGCCCACCCTAAATAAGAGAGACTTTGTTCTCCGAACAAAGATCCCTATATCTCATAGAGGAGGTGAAGAGGCATGGCTAAAGATGTTCTTTGTGAAGTGAATTCCTGCAAATATTGGGCAACCGAAAACAAATGCAATGCAAGCTCGATTTATGTCGTGAGTCACCGCGGCAGTAATCAAGCTCGTAATTCCGAGGAAACGGATTGTAAGACGTTTGAGTCTAAGATTTAGAGCGTTAGAGCGTGTGAGCTAGAAGGTAACTTTTTGTGCGTAAGAGCTAGAGCGTAACATTTTGAGCGTTGAGCTAGAGCGTACTTTTAGTGCGTTAGAGTTAGTGCGAAATATCGGAGCGTAAAAAGAGGCCCTGTCGGGGGCCTCTTCTCTTTTTCCTTGCCCTTATTCTCATTTTAACCAATAATGATAATTATTATCAGTGTTTCGAGGAGAGATTTTCGAGCTCCTCTAGATTCTGCGTTGGCGCTTGACAGGCAAAGTTCTGGCACACGTAGGCCGTTGCCTGCCCTCCAAGCGGCAGCTTGTCTTGCACAAGCGGAATGAGCTTACGCACTTCTTCGCCCGCCGGTCCCGGCGGATGAAGAATCAGCAGCGCATTCGGCAGATACTGCCGCTGCACCGTGCGCAGCATGTGCTGCGTCTCTGGTTTCGCCGGGTCGCCGGCGATGACGATTTCGCTGGCTTCGCCATAAGCGAAGTCGAGCGCGGCCAGCGTGAGCGCATGGCCCGGCGGGTAGGACGCAACAGCTCCGGCGAATGCCTGGAGCTGCACTTCTGCTGCCTGCGACAGCTTCGCGTCGTAGGTCAGCCTGGACAGCCGCAGCAGGTTCAGCGCGGCTGCACCGTTGCCCGACGGCATCGCGCCGTCGTAGATCTCTTTAGGGCGGGTGAGCAGCTGCTCGGCATCGCTGCCGTAGAAGAAGAGCCCGCCTTTCTCTTCGTCGCCGAAGAGACGAAGCATCTCTGCGTTCAGCTGGACAGCTTCACGAAGATAGCGCAGCTCGAACGTGGCTTCGTACAGCTCGATGAGGCCCCAAACGAGGAACGCGTAGTCGTCCACGTAGCCGAGAAAAGCCGCTTCGCCATCGCGATAGCGGGCGAGCAACCGCCCGTCCTCGCGGCGCAGCTCGCGCAGGAGGAACTCCGCGGCTTTCGCGGCTGCCTCCGCGTAAGCAGGCTTGTCCAAGGCTCGTGCCGCCTTGGACAGCGCAGCAATCATCAGACCGTTCCACGCGGTCAGAATCTTATCATCCTTGCCCGGATGGATGCGTTGCTCGCGATGCGCGAACAGCTTGACGCGGGCAGCCTCAATCCGCTGCTTCAGCTCATCCAATGGGATTTGCTTACGCCTCGCAACAGATTCCATCGTCGTTCCAATTAAATTCGGGATATTATGCCCCTCAAAATTGCCCGACTCCGTAACATCATACAGCTCGGAATATAGATCGCCTTCGTCAATCCCTAATACGTCCTCCACTTCATCCGGCGTCCAGACATAGAACTTGCCTTCAACACCTTCTGAATCCGCATCCTCAGCGGAATAGAAGGCTCCACCCTCATCTGTCATATCCCGAAGAACGTAATTAATAATTTGCTCAGCGACCTCTGCATACTTGGCTTTACCAGTCACTTGAAAAGCTTCTATGTATGTCATAATTAACAGCGCATTGTCGTAAAGCATTTTCTCGAAATGCGGCACCAACCATTTTTCATCTACGGAATAACGAGAAAATCCGAACCCAATGTGGTCAAACATACCTCCACGATGCATGGAATCTAGCGTTTTTTCCACAATCTCAAGCGCACGTGCATTGCCCGTTTTTTGATAGTATCTCAGAAGGAAAGATAGATTGTGTGATGTCGGAAACTTCGGAGAACTGCCAAATCCACCATTTTCAGCATCAAAATTACTCTCATACATACGAAAAGCCTCATGAATCGTTTCCTCTGACATTACTCCGACTGAGTGATTCTCCAGCAATCGACTGGTCGTTTCCGTGATCACCTGATCAGCAGCCTCGCGAATTCGATCTGGATCTTCCTTCCACTTCCCTGCTAGCTGAGCGATGATCTCAACCATCCCTGCTCGATTATACTTCCGACTGCGTGGGAAATACGTCCCAGCGAAGAACGGCTTCTTCTCAGGCGTCAAGAATACCGTAAGAGGCCATCCACCCTGACCTGTCATCGCCTGACAAACAGCCATATATATATGGTCGACATCCGGACGCTCTTCGCGGTCCACTTTAATCGAAATGAAATCTTTATTCAGCATGTTTGCAACGGTTTGGTCTTCGAATGATTCGTGTGCCATGACATGACACCAGTGACACGTGCTATACCCCACAGATAAGAAGATAGGCTTATTTTCTCGTTTCGCTTTGTCAAATGCTTCTTCACCCCAAGGAAACCATTCCACTGGATTGTGAGCATGTTGAAGTAAGTATGGCGATTTCTCAGTGAATAATCTATTGGGTTTATTTTTCGTTGTCATGAAACATCACCTCCTTAGATTTTAGGATATTTTTATCGATATAACGAGATTAGCATACCTTAGAATAAAAAGAAAAACCCATGTCTGTTGACACGAGTTTCTAATAGTGCTGCTTTGGTTATCCGTACTCGGAGGCAGAATCCAAACGAAAAGATTTAAATCTATGTATTCACTAACACAATTATTCATTATTAAATCTTTTACCAGAAATCCAAAAGACCGTTACAACAATTGTCAGTACAATCCATATAAGTACCACTAAAACGTTCCATATTACACTGGGGTTAACTGCTCCTGTAATTAAAACTTCCATGGCTTGTTTACTCATACTCGCTGGATTCATAAAATCTGTAAGAGCACTCAAACCAAGTACAATTCTACAGCCTAGCAGGAATACGATTGAAATTAATGCAATAATACCTTGGCTATTAAAAATAGTACTTATCATCGTAGTGTAGGATACCATAAACAGAACCCATAACAAATAGAACAACGAAGCTATTATCGCATCCACAAAATTAACGTTTGTAAACAACAAATTAACATATACATACGAAATCAAGTAACCTAACGCTACAGAACAAGCAACAAATATGTAATTGGCAATTATTTTCCCACCTATGTACGATGCTACAGTGACCGGTCTTGTAAGAATAAAAGCCAACATACCATTTACTTTATCTGTCTGTAAGACCCCCATCATCGAAATTGCAATAATGATAACCCCTAACTGATCAAATTGAGCAGCTAAAGTACTTGCAAGTACTTCCCCACCTTGCTGAGCAGCCATACTAGGATCAATTGTGATGCCTTGTGCTCCACCGAGTGATTTTAATATAGAGGGTAAATAATAACTAACAACTGGTTGAGTTATTCCTAAAAATATAAATACTAGAGGCAGCCAAATAACTTTAAATTCACGTACCATTTGAACAAATTCTTTTTTCATTAGCACATTAAAATTATTCATTTTTCCACCACCAATTTCATGAATATCTCTTCTAATGTATCGTTATTGATTTCAAACTTTACGAGGTCAACCTGATGTTCCAGAGCACTTCTTAGTAACAAATTCTTGTTCAAGCCTATATGTTCAACTTGTATTTTTATTTTATTTCCTACTGCCTCTACATCCTTTACATAGTTCAAATTTTTCAAAACTTCCATCCATTCTTGATCGATAGATGTAACTTCAAAAATCAATTTATTTTGGCTATTGCTGTTTAACAAGTCGGAGATGGTTGTATCTTCAATTTTTTGCCCATTTTTGATGATAATAAATCTTTCACAAATTTCTTCTGCATCACTTAATATATGCGTCGACAATAAAATCGTCGTCTCTCTCTTGATTTCTTCGATTAGATTCAGTACTTCTCTTCGACCAATTGGGTCTAATGCCGATACGGGCTCGTCCATTACAATCAATGATGGTTTGTGTAACAACGCCTGTGCAATGCCAAGTCTCTGTTTCATGCCACCTGAAAATGTTCCAACTTTTGAATTCTCTTCTCCACTTAACCCTACTTTCGATAATATTTCTGGGATCGCCTTTGTTAATTCTTCTTTTCTTAATCCTGATAGTTCCCCCATGAAAGCAAGAGTTTCTTGTGCAGTCATCCAATGATAAAAGTTAGGGTACTGTGGTAAGTAGCCAATTTCCTTTTTCATTTGCGAAATTTTCTTTCCGTTAAGCAAAACTTCTCCCATTGTAGGATTAATAATATCTGAAATAACTTTGATGAGTGTCGATTTACCAGCCCCATTCGGCCCTATTAATCCCACACATTCTCCAGATTGCAGAACCATTGAAAAGTTATTTACAGCCGTTTTTTCTTTATATGTTTTAGTAATATTTTTGACTTCTAATTTCATGTTCTTTCACGGTCCTTTCTGCCAATAACAAAGTATAGAATCGGACCAAACGTGTTTAGAAAAATAATAATGAGACTCCACAGCAACACATTTTTCCTCGTTTTTCTGTGCTTGTATAAATCCATTAATGCTATTAGGATCAAAATCATTCCTACAGCTAAGACCGGTAAAATAACCGGCAACACAGACATGAAATCAAAATCTTTTAATTCGTTCCACCCGTAATGCATTTGCAAATCAACCACTCCTCTAAAGTCATTATTAATTGTATAATGTTATCATTATCAATAATGATAACATAAGAAGGTAAAATGTAACACTTATTTTTTTTCTTTAAAGAATATTGTTTTAATTCTTATTGTTATTTACAATGATAATATTATCATTATAGATAATGACGAGATCTTTTATGATTGGGGAGAAAAAAATGGTTAATAAAGCTGAAATTATCCTGCACCCAGTAAGAATGAAGATTTCTCAAGCTTTAATGAGAAACAAAGAAAATGGACTGTCTTCACTTGAAATGGTAAAAATCATTAAAGATGTGCCTCAGGCTACTCTATATAGACATATACAAGTTTTGTTAGATGCTGGAGTTATCCGCATTATGAAAGAAAAAAAAGTGAGATCCATTTCCGAAAAATACTACACCTTAAATGAAGAAGAAGCCCGACTTAGTGCAGATGAGTGGAAAAAGTCTTCTATTAAGGAAAAGCTCAATTATATTTCGCATTACCAATTATCGCTAATGACTCAATATCAAAACTATCTTACCAAATTAGAAGAACAAGGTTGCTCAGATGATGGTGCTACTTTTTCACTTGTAGAATTAAAGCTTGATGATGAAAATTTTATAAAGTTTCAAAATGAATTAAACGACCTAATGATAAAATACTACAACACTTCTAACAACGTTAATGATCTGGATGCACCAATTCGAACTATTGCCTTTACTATTATTCCAGAATCCTAAAACAGAAAAATCAAAGCGATTAGCATACCTTACAACAAAAAGAAATGGCATCATTCCATTACGCTAAGCGAATTAATGAATCATTTTGTCAAGTGACAGCAGAAAAGCCGGTTTTCCCTACTATAAGGAACACCGGCTTTCATGTCGTTTCTACTCTTTTCCTATATACTTATCCATAAAGCGATCTACTCTTTGGAAATATTCAGTGGGGTAATGATTGATGGCATCGATATGCTCCGTATTATGCGGGTACCATGCTTCTGCATATGGGTCATCTTTTAATGACTCAAAAATTGCTTCTGTATTTTTATAACTAATTTGCTGATCTCCAGTTCCATGAATAAGCAGAACTGGCTTGTCTTGCATCTTTTTTACCGCATCCATAGGAGATATGGAATCAAGATCAACCTTAAAGACCCAATTTGCCATCCATGTCGATGTATAACTGAATGGAATCGCAGGTAAACCTGAAAAGAAGGGCAAACCCTCTCTCAGAAATAGACCAGCATTACGAAAAGGACTATCCGCAATTACGGCTTCGATGTCATCACTTTCACTTGCGGCTAGCAAAGAAGTAGCAGCACCCATTGAAAAGCCGATAACTCCAATGTTATCACCCGTATGGTCTCTGGATTTTAAATAGCTTACAGCTCCTAGCAAATCGTATTTTTCATTGAGGCCCAGTGTAATCAAATCACCATCGGATTTACCTTGCGAGCTGAGGTCAAATGCCAATACATTGTATCCTTTCGGAACGAAATGCTCTACTAACTTTGGGGTCCGCCCTTTGACTAAACGATTGCTTGTATATCCATGGACGACAATAATCGTCTTATTACTTGCTTTACCAGAAAGACCACTTGCAGGAAAGAAGGAACCTCTAATCGTATTATCATTTTTCAAACTCTTGAACTCGACCTCTTCGTAGGGAGTTTTATCGATATTCAATTCGTAGCTGACATTTGTGTCTCTAGGATGGTGCAACAAGGTGTCTATTACTTTATAAGATATAAAAAATACAAGAGCCATCACAAGCAAAAGCACGATCCCTAGGCTCAATAAAATTTTCCTTCGTTTTTTCGAACGAACGTTTAGTATCAAATTTGGTTGTAATGATGTTTCACTCATTCAGATTCCCTCGCTTTTTCTTTAGGTTGTGTGGGTGCGAACAAATATAAGGCATGCTCCTTCAAATTTCCCCACTCGGGGTGATGGATAATACTTTCTCCAAGAGTTAAGCCTACCCCATTTAAGAAAGAGATATAGGCGCGAGAGATCATAGCTGGTGAAAAGTTTTTGTTGAATTCTCCCATTAACTGTCCCTTTGCATAGACGCATTCAATTGTATCTGTCATTACTTTTGTACTTTCAAGGACCTTCTGTGTAAGTTCAGGAAATCTTATCCGTTGTCCTAAGACATATTGAACAAGCCGCAATTCATTTGTATAGCAATAGATATGATTGAATTGTTCTTCTACCATGTTCTTAATTAATACGCCCGGCGTCCCCTCTTGTTTTAGACAAGCAAGCGACTTCTCCTGAATATCAGCAAGCGGCTCAAGGACAGCGGCGTAGAATAAGGCTTCTTTGCTTGGGAAATATTGAAAAATGGTTCCAGCAGTCACTCCCACACTCTGAGCAATGAGAGCCGTTGTGGTATTAGAATATCCATTTTCTGCGAACAGGACAACGGCTTCTTTTAGGATACAACTACGCCGCTCCTGTCTTTTTTCTTCATTGATTGGTCTTGCCAAATTCATTCCCACTCTCTGTAGATTTAATTATTATTAATTAAATGATCAATCATTTAATTAATAATATATCTCTAATTACTAATAATAGCAAGAGTGTATTCATCTTACTCATGAGTAGGATGAAACTTCACAAATAAAAACAAGCCAGAGCGCTGCCCAACATGCACTCCGGCTTGTTTTTTTACATTACTTTGTACGAGTACACGCTTCGACTTCTTTAAGTATTTCAGCAGATTTCCCAAAAGGTATGAATGTATAAAGTACGCAATTTCCTGACTTCATCGCTGCCTTCGCTGCGCTCTCCTGCATTTGTCACAACTTACATAGACTTAGCAAGTCGGAATCCAAGGTCATCGATGGTAAATGTCGGGTGACTGCGACGACGACACGTTGCCCCGCAACCTCTGGCCTCTTCAGCCCAACTACCACCGCGAAAAATTCGGTAGGTGCCATATACGTTCTGATCGTATAAATCCCAACACCACTCCCAAACATTCCCTAACATATCATACAGCCCCCAGGCATTCGGTTCCTTTCTTCCTACTTCATGGGTCGTGCCAGCTGAATTTTCATTATACCAGGCAATCTTATCAAGCTCTCCGTATCTATATCCTGTAGTTCCTGCTTTACATGCGTACTGCCATTCCGCTTCGGAAGGGAGGCGATAGCCATTTGATTCCCAATCACAGATGATATTTTCACCATCATCACTTATCGAATAACACTCCTTCAAACCAACTTTCTGAGAAAGTAGATTGCAAAAAGAAATGGCATCATTCCATGATATATTCACAACCGGATTTTGATCTCCGTCATAAGAAATAGATGATTTTTGTGAAATGGCAAAATAAAGTTCCTTTGTGACAGGATACCGGGCAAGAAGAAACGGTTGTATGATAACCTTCCATTCAGAGCTTGTTCGATCGTCCCTTAAATCTATTTCTCCACCAGGAACTTTTACCATCGGATAATCAGTAAGACTCTGTAATACATTTGACACTCCATCTTCCTCCAAATCTCACTAGTGTTAACTGCTGCTCAATTTATCAATAGCTTCTTTTTCATTTGACAAGAAAAAGATATCCTTTCCCTTGTTACATTCATAGATGAAATCCTTCAAGCTTTCACTTGAAAAGACAGTAAAATCACCAACGATTGCAACTTTCTTTCGATAATTTATGAATTTTTGTAATATTTCTCCTGCAAGCCGTGTTTTTAAATCGAAAAAGTCCTCACTTAATGCCGATCGATTTAAAATTATACGATCAGATCCTGTTTCGTATTGTACAGTTGCCATCAGATCTAAAGCCGACTGAACATCAGTTATCAATATTTCGTTGCTTTCAACGACGGCCATTTCTACATCATTCTTTTTGATTGTCACTAATTTCATATTCGTCCTCCATTCGTCGTTCAACCTTTAATTAATCTTCCGACATAATCCTCACAGATATATCGATTATCCTCATTATTCAATGGAGGAATATTCGCTACTCTAAAGAAGCTTAGTCCAACCACCATCGCCAGAAGGCCGTAAGCGGCGCTTTTGGAATCGTCCACCCTCATTTGCCCCGACATGTTACCGTAATCAAAGATCCTCGCGATGCCGTGTAGATCTTCCGTATAGCTCTTGGATACTACCTCTTGCAAATTGCGATCCAATACAGCTTTGGAGAAGAACTGAAGAAAAAGCTTCGCTTGATCTTCATGCGGGATAAACATCCTTTCAATCCCATCAAGTTCCGAAACATTGATCGTCTTCTGCCTATCATCGCTATATGGCGGGAGGATGTGCTTCAGCGTGACATCGATCATTTCCTCTGCTGTCATTGTTTTCTGGATTTCTGATTGGATCTTTAAACCATAATAGGCTAAGAACGACTTAAATGCTTCTATGATCAAGTTATCTTTATTCTTAAAATAATAAGTGACAACGCCCTTTGAGCAGTCCGCATACTCAGCAACCTTATCCAGAGTCATGCCATCAATCCCGTGTCTACTGATACAAATTAGTGTGGCGTTAATGACGTCTGCTCGACGCTTTGGTTCCATTCCTACTTTAGGCATTTTTTCCTCCTCGTTCATTTAAGTTTTTTTATACCGTACAGTCGGAATAAATAAAATATATACATTATTTTTATTTATGTCAAACACTGCACAAAATAAAAAAAGCCACCCGAAGGTGACTTTCTAAGATAATGCTTTCTTATGATGAGGGAATCTTGAACTCCCCTGCTCTAAGGTACCTTAATCTCTTGACCTGGGTAAATGAGATTAGGGTTTTTAAAATTGTTCAACTGCTGAAGAATTTGCCATGTTGTTTGATAAGACCTGCTGATTTTCCATAGTGAATCACCGGGTTTGACAACATAGATATTGCTAGCTGCTCCAGGAGCCGGTTCCTGTGAAGGAGTACGAGTCGTCTGTACCGCCGTAGCGTTGATGCGACCTTCGACTTTAGCCTCTACCACTCCGCTTTTACGCATATATGTGATTAATGCTTCTTCCAAGGATGCGAAATCATTGTCAAGAGGATAAGCCTTAAACATGGTGTATTGGTCTCCGCCTGCGGCCATAAAGTCGTTCGTTGCAAGTAAATAGGATGCTCCTAGATCAATCGGATAACCTTTTACGTGAATAGACGTCACACGGCTTCCTTTTGGCTGAGATGGATCAAACGAGACGGTCATACCGCCAACATGCGGGAAGCCTCCCAATGACTCCGGATAAGCAGAGAGACCTAGTTCTAACGCCGCTTTAATGTCGGAGCCCTTTACTTTCTTCGTTTGAATATAGTTACCGAATGGCAATACGGTTACTATCTGACCCTTCGTAATTGAACCCGCTTTGATCGAAGCGCGGATACCGCCTCCGTTCGTGATGGATACATCGGCGCCTGTTTCGCTGAGCATGGCGTCCGCAATTAAATTGCCCAAATTGGACTCACCTTTACGGACAACTTCCCGTTCACCAACTAAATCAACCTTAGAAGAACCGACAATTTCCTGCAGCACCTTATCTTGTTCTTTTTTCACATTAGCAATAATGTCGATTACGGCTTGGTCTCCTGGGGTTTTATCTTCATCGGCTGTTTTCTTAGTAATCAGGCTCGAAGTTTTACCAGTCAATTTGCCGTTCTCAAATGTCAAATCTACGCGGCCCAGGTTTTTGAGATACTCTCCCGTTTGCGCAATTAGCACATTCCCAACCAGCAGACCTGTGTTAAGCGTCGTATGGCTGTGTCCGTCGATGATGACATCAATTTCTGGAACCGCTGCTGCTACCTTTTTGCTTGTATCAATGCTGGACTCGTCGATGCCGAGATGGGTTAAGGCAATGATGACATCTACTTTACCTTTGAGCTCGGAAACAATTTTCTTAGCTTCTTCAGCTGGATCAGTGAAAGTAAGCCCCTCGACATTGTTCGGATGTGTTTTATAGGCAGTCTCCGGCGTAGTCAAACCGAATATACCAAGTTTAATGCCATCCACTTCTTTAATGACATAAGGCTCTAGGATTCGTGATCCGTCGTTTTTTTTCGTATTAGCGCTTAGAACGGGGAATTTTGCCCGCTTGGATAGCTCGATTAGACGCTGATAACCGTAGTTGAAATCATGATTCCCAGCCGCCATAGCGTTATAGCCTACCGCGTTCATAATATCCACAATGCTTTCCCCGCGCACCAGATTAGCGATCGGCTGCCCATGGAACGTATCTCCCGCATCAAGAATGAGAGAATTTGGAGTCAATTCCTTGTAATTCTTAATCAACGCGCTCATTTTTGCAAAACCAATTCCTTCTGCCGTAGCTTCAATCCGGGAATGCGTGTCATTGGTGTGAAAGAGAGTAATTTTTTTCGTACTGCTGGTTGCTGCTGCATTCGTTGTTCCATTTGCAGGTACAGACGGAGTACTCGGCTCAGCTGCAACTACTGTGTAAGCCGAGGAAACGGTCACAAACATGGCGAGTGCACTTGCCATCCATAGCTTTGTTTTTCTCATGTACGGTTTCGCCTCCATAATAGTTGATCTTGTCCAACTACATTATATGGAATTTATATTCGTGGCGATTTTGCTGCAGGTAAAGGTTTTGTAAATTTTAAAAATCGATGTAATCCTAATCATTTAGCTGCCGGATGTCAGATTATCAAATTAGAATCTATGATAATGGCGCCCTATTATATCCTCTGTCTCCGTATGGCTGCAATTTTTCCAGCCACCGCTTTTCCAATTGCTTAAGCTCCCAGCGCACATCGTTAACCCCGTCAGCTTCCTTCTCCTCTAGCACCTCATAGGTGAAAGTTTCAGCCCCTAGTTCCTTCCAATCTTTTTGCAATTGGGCATTTGCGAATCTTCCCATGTCCAATTGCATCTGTATAGTCATCCATTTGTTTTTCAGGTTGGGAAAGCTATCTACGTAAATTTTGCCATTGGCCTTGTTTGTTATTTGTATGGCACCCATGTAGGTCTTAATCTGCTTGTATTCTTCCTGAAGCTCCTTGCGCTTGTTCTTATCCATGCCTTTTTCTCCTTTCGGGTCTTATAAAAGATTACAATAGTCACAAATACCGAGCGATAATCCGAACCAACTTTGCAGGCAACTCTGTTAGACTTGTTATATCCAAAAATCTCTCATTCCCATAGATTTGATTAATTACATCCTTGTCCTGGCCTATTGCGGCTGCAAGAAATGTAATTCCTTTCCGTTCATATTCGTCTATAGTCTGCTGCATGTCTTTAATTGCATAGTTTCCGGTATAATCATCCATGGCTTTGGGTTGCCCATCACTTATGCTGATCAATAATTTTGTCTGCCCAGGTGCAACAGTTAATCGGTCAGCCATAATTCTAAGAGCCATCCCATCGCGGTTATTACTTCTTGCACGAATCCCCATTAGTCTAAATCGATCATTGGAATCCGTTTTATCAAAATCGGTATAAGCATAAATCGACATTTGCTCCAGTTTGGAAGCATCCGCTGTATCCCCGTATATCAGTATAGGAATATGACAAATTTGACAAAATTCATATACGGCTATCACCGCTCGCTTTGCCGCTTCTAATCTACCAAAAGCTGACATGGATGCTGACTCATCAACCCTTAGCCCGACCACAAGGGAGGGGGATTCTGTTGGGGGACGTTTCTTGGCAAAATACCTAAAATCCTGATAAGCAATACTATCCGCTTGAAATTTGCTGCCATAATACTGATTCTTAGCAAATTCAGAAGAAGTCTCATGTTCCAACAGCGGAAGTGTCTTTCTGGCAATCTCCCGTACGACAGGCATGAGTTCTTTACTTAGACTGAGATATTCCTGCTCAGATTCAATACCGTAATCCGGACGGTGAATGATGAGTTTAACCCTTTTATGAATAGAATCGGACACAACCTCCCTTGCGTTCCGACTCAGCTTTTTACGGAAATCTCGATCTTTCTGCTTCGCTTCGTCTGACATTGTTTCAGGATTTGCCTGATGATATTGGGGAGTACCATCCTCTCCCATATCTGAACTTTCCATATCGGTAGCATCATCAGAAACATCGGATGTACTTTCGTCACTATCCGCAGATTTTTTTAATGCGATCCCCTGTTCCTCTTCCTTCTTGTTGTGGTCAAAATCAGTGTCGTCGATATCTCCCCATGTTCTTATCTCTACTCCATCAAAAATTCTTTTTTTTTTAATTCAATCTCAACCTGATCTAAGCCGATTAACAAACCTTGACTTTTTAGTGCATCTTCCAACAATTTGATCTCCTCAGAATCAGTAGTTATCTTATAGATGACTTTATGATAAAGGGATTCTTTTCCTGAAGTACCTCCGGCAACTGCATCCGCCCAATAGAAAAATGAACGCATACCCGCCACGCCTTTAATTGCATTAACACGGGCTGTTTTGTCCAAGATAATAATGATATCCGCTAAAATATCTAACACCTGTTGATCCCTATAACCGGTTTTGGCCATTGCCCGTTCAATCATGATTTCTTTGGTTGGCAGGTCCATCTTTTCCGTATGCTGAACCCTGTCACGTAGTGCTTCATTTAGGGGTCTGGTCCCTGCATAACTGCGGTTTGTTGTGATGACCGCTATGAAATCCGGGTGTCTGCGGATGATTTCTGTGGGAAGGTTAATGCTGCCATCCAGCTCTAAGGCAGAGTTGAGTGCCATTAGCACCGCGGCATCCCGGATAACGGTTGGTTCTTGGATTTCCAGAAGATAGCCATTTTGATAGGCTCTGACGATTTCGGAGGGGTAAAATCGATACTCCACCACTTCGTCCTCTTTCAAAACGGTTTGCTCCGCAGACTCCATCTGTTCTAATCGATCAGTTGAAATTACCGGCAAAATAGCGCCAATAATATCTGATTTATCCATATCGGCAAAACAGGTCACTTTTGTATAGGGCAGCCCGAATTCCGCCGACAATGCTTTGGCAAGTTGTGTTTTACCGGAACCAGCGTCACCTTCTAACAAAATATTGGCGATTTTCATTTCACCACGATGCCAGTTGCGCTTTATTTCTTTGCAAATACGTTGTTCTTCTTTACTAACCTTATGAGATAACGGTTTTTTCCAAATAAGTCCTTTTTCTGTATCTGTCAGTTGTCTTGTAGGCGACAATTTATATTCGTCCTGATTTTTCATACCTTTTCACCTTTCCAAACTTGGTTAGTACCCCATTTCTTTCAGTAGATTGGATAAGACACGAAGGCGTTCTCCAATCATTTCGCCATCATCACTAAGAGCCTGAGCGAACAGCTTAATATCATTATCAATCATAGGATTTTCTGCACAAACGGATACACTCATAGCATCCCCTTGCAGCCCAATTCGGTCAATCGTCGTGTTATCAGGGTCATACAGTTTCGGGAAACGATAGGCATCCTGAAAATGCAAGCTGCTTCTGCAAATTAAAATGGCAAGGTCAATTACGCGGTGCATGGGAAGCTCTTCTGATTGACGGGACCATTTTTCCCCGGTGTATCTCCATACTTTGGCCGAGATATCGACCTTTCCCCTATCATTCCACTGGGCCAATCCCAAGGATAGACCTTTTGCATCCGTATTTCGGGCATACCTGCCGTCAACCTGCTCATAATTTTCTGAAACGATAACAGGCTTATGTTTTAAAGTAGTTGGTATTTTCATTATTTCCACACTCTCCATTTTAATTTTCGCTTAATTACTAAATTACTAATTTACTAAATTACTAAATGCAAGATCATCTTACCCTACATTTCATCATCTGTCAATCCGGTTAATTGACCACAAGTTGTTCTTGCGAAGAGATATTTTCTATCACCCACTACTAGCTTTGCCCAATGCAATTATGAACGTTGAAGTGTCTGGTGTGTCCTGCTTCGGTGCTTGGGTATTAGAAATCGCTCAAAAAAAAGAGAAGGCACATTTGCCTTCCCTTACTTCAAACTAAACTTACTTGTTGTTGCTTCCGCCAAGTTCTTCGTTAGATCCCGCTTCTACATGCTATAAAGGGTAACCTCCGCCAGGCGGCGGCCAAGCTCCGTTCAATCGGCGGAGCAAAACGATTTCTCCCAAGTGATAGGAATTGTGTGAGGCAATGTTGCGCAAAATCCCCGCTTTCGTCTCCGTCGGAAACTTTTCAAGAATTTCATCCAGTTGTGACGTTCGAGCAATTTCACAAGCTCTCTCGACTCCTTGCAAAAAAGATTGAACAATTGACTCCCAATCCTCTTCACTCTCCGGACGTTCTACGCTAGGCCAACTGTCCATGACGTGCGAAGGCAATTCAGGCTTGCCTCCCTCAAGGTAAGTCAACAAAAATTCCTGCCAGTAGCTCATATGCTTCAATAGCTGATAAATGGTATATGGCGCACTCGCGGTACGAGTCCCTGCAAGCTCAGCATTAATATCGAGCAATGCTCTGGTTATCGGAATATGTCCGCGCTCTCCAACTAATGATTTCACAAGAGCTTCACCAAATGCTCGATTGGATTCATTCATAGACATGGCTGTCATCTCCAACCTCCTCCATTCATTTATTATTATGCTTGTAATTTGCTAATCTCAAATTTAATTGTTCAAAATATAATTGCATAAACTATATTATCCTAAATTTATTCAAAATGTCAAATCGGTCAATTTTCAGTGGACATGTTGTTCCTACCGCCGAAATTCATATAATTTTTATATTTGTTCAGAAGCAGGTATATTGGTTTTAGAACAGTTAAATGATACAATATGGAAATGATAGACAATCAAACCTAAGGAGTGAAATTAATGGCTATTGATGTATATCTTAATTTTAATGGAAACACTCGTGAAGTCATTGAGTTTTACGCAGACGTATTTGGACTGGACAAGCCCCAAATCATGACCTTTGGAGATACACCACCCGACCCAACCTTCCCTCTTCCTGAGGAAGCCAAAAATTTAGTTATGCATGCACGTCTTAGCATTTCTGGAAGTACTGTAATGTTCTCCGATGTTTTCCCAGGAATGCCTTACGTTGCCGGGAACAACATTAGCCTTTCCTTAGTCAGCAAAGATATCGATGAAGTGAAGTCAGCCTTTCATAAGTTGAAAGAAGGCGGCAAAGTAGGCATGGAGCTTCAAGAAACTTTCTGGAGCAAATGCTACGGCAACTTAGAAGATAAATTCGGTATTCAATGGCAGTTTAATTATGACAATGGTGAAACGGTTTATTAATTAATCTTTTCACAATACAAAAAGGATATTCAATCTTTCTTTCTCAAGAAATGATTGGATATCCTTTTTTTTCATAGATTATACCTTCGTTTACAATATGGGAGAAACCAATTTCGATATGGACTCCAGAAACCGAATCCGTAAGGAACGTTTATCATATTCCTCCAACGTCAACTCCATACTGCCCTCCATATCCTTCCAGAACGTGTTTTCCAACTTCTTCGCCGTCTCCGCATGATACATCAAGGCGTTTGTCTCGAAATTAAGCCGAAGACTGCGAATATCGAAGTTGGCCGTCCCAACAGAGGCAACCTGCCCATCGACGATGATCGTTTTCGCATGAAGAAAGCCTTGATCATATAAGTAGCATTTCACTCCAGCTCGCAGCAATTCACCTACATAATACAAGGAAGCCCAATGAACAAACATATGATCTGCTTTCTCAGGGATCATGATTCTAACGTCAATGCCCGATAGAGCGGCAATGCGCAGCGCATTCAACATACTCTCTTCAGGGATAAAATAAGGAGTCTGCAGGAGGATTCTGCTCTTGGCCATGTGAATCATTTTAAGGAATGTAAACACGAAATGCGGCCATGCTTCATTAGGTCCACTTGCCACAATCTGCATAGGTACGTGTTCCAGGCTGTTGGCCTCCACCATAGTATCGGGAAAATACTCAGGCGTAACTTCCATCTGCTGCACGGATGCTAAGTTCCAGTCCAGAATAAATCTCGACTGCAAAGCGCGAACAACGCTTCCGGTCAAACGAAGGTGCGTATCTCGCCAGTAACCAAATCGCGGATCTAAACCTAGATATTCATTACCGACGTTGAATCCCCCCATGTACCCTATCTGACCATCAATGATAACCAATTTACGATGATTGCGATAATTTACCCGATAGTTCAGAAATGGAATTCGCGATGGGAAAAATGCTGCTTTTTGTCCGCCAGCCTTTAGGAAATTTCGAAAAAAGGACTCCTTCAAGGACCTTGAGCCAATATCGTCATATAAGAATTTAACTTGGACACCCTGCTCTGCTTTCCTCGTGAGAGCTTCCATGACCTTGTGACCCAACGAATCATTCTTAACGATATAATACTGCATATGTATATGGGACTCAGCGGCTTCAATTTTCATTAGTAAATCACTGAATTTAGCCACACCGTCTGTGAAAATATGAACACCATTATCTTGCGTGAGGAACGCATCATTCGTTGCGACATTCAAATAAATCAAATCTCGATATTGACTTACCATCGGATCAATATAGGGCAGCGTCCCGTCGATCAGCTGTTCCCGCTGCTCTGAAATGACGGTCTGCACTCTTTCCAGCATACGGCGGTTCCATTTATACAGCTTTCTGCGGCTCAAATTTTGTCCAAGCATCACATAGAGCAAGAAGCCGAGAATCGGAATGAATAAGAGCACCATGAGCCATGACCATGTTGCCGCCACGTTTCGACGTTCTAAGAACACAACCGTTATGGCGAGTAAAATATTGATCACAAAGACGACAGTTAGTACATGCGATATCCAGTCCATAACACCACTCCAAACCATTTATATATCAACTCATCGCTATTATACCTGAATTTCGACAGATTAGGAAAAGACCCCCTATTCACAAAGTGAATAAGAGGTCATTTGACAAGCTACCCTTTATGCTATACCGACACGATCAGGGATAAAATGAAGAGGAATTAGACAGAAGAGACTGGAAGCAAAATGCCTCCAGTCTCCTTTTTTTAAGCGTTGTTAGTAACCATTACTTTATAAAGTGCGATATACTGCTGGGCTGACTTTTTCCAGCTGAAATCGCCTTTTTTCATATTTTGCTGAATTTTCAACCATGACTCTCTATCATTCTTGTAGAAAAACACAGCACGGCGAATGATATGCAGCATGTCATGCGCATTATAGTTGCTAAATGTGAATCCGGTACCCTCACCCGTGAACTCATTATAAGGCTGCACGGTATCTTTCAGTCCGCCAGTTTCTCTAACAATGGGTACAGATCGATAACGTAGTGCTATCAACTGCCCAATCCCACAAGGCTCGAACTGTGACGGCATCAAGAATAAGTCAGAAGCGGCATAGATTTGATGTGCAAGAGATTCATCGAAGTAGATTTGAGCAGATACCTTATCGGGATGCGTTTGAGCCGCATATCGGAACATTTGTTCAAACCCATAGTCGCCTGTACCGAGAACGACAAGTTGAATGTCCAAAGCGAGAAGCTCTGATATGACATGCTGGATGAGATCAAGTCCTTTTTGCTGCACCAAGCGAGTGACCAACGCAATCATCGGTACATCACCATTCACAGGCAGACCCAAGCGCTCCTGAAGAGCTAGCTTATTCTGCTGTTTCTTCGGTAAGGAATCTCGATAATTCACAGCCAGATGTGGATCAGTCATTGGATCGAACACGTCGTAATCAATGCCATTCACAATGCCCGTTAACTGATCTTTGCGATGACGCAGCAGGCTGTCCAAAAATTCACCATAAAAGGGAGTTTGTATTTCCTCCGCATAGGTCTGACTTACCGTTGTTATCCGATCCGAATAGAGAAGCCCGCCTTTGAGAAAGCTTGCGCCACCATGCAATTCAAGTGCAGTTCCTGTGAAATGATCGTCTGATAAACCGAACAAATCTTTTAATAGAGATTGATCAAACACACCTTGGTATTTCAAGTTATGAACGGTAGACATTGTCTTCATCTCGCTATAGAAAGGGAGGTGTTGATAATGTGCCTTCAGCAGCACAGGAATCATACCCGTTTGCCAATCATGGCAATGAATCACATCCGGCTGGAAATCAAGTAACGGGAGCGCCTCAATAATCCCTCTGCAGAAGAACCCAAAACGCTCCGCCTCGTCTCCGTAACCATAAATGCCTGGACGCTTGAAATAAAACTCATTATCCACGAAATAAAAGGTGACTCCCTCATGCTGAAGCATCTCAATTCCGATGTATTGCTTTCTCCAACCGATGTACACATCAAATGTGGCTACCTTCGTCATTGCTTCCCGATAAACAGCAGGGATATCGCCATACTTAGGTAAAATAACCCGCACATCCAGTCCTTGACGAGTAAGCTCTTTCGGTAAGGAGCCAATTACGTCAGCTAGACCGCCTGTTTTAATAAAAGGTACAGCCTCAGATGCAGCAAATAGTACTTTCATCTTCCTACTCCTTTTATTTGATCTAGATCACTTTCGTTTTCGCAGCAATGAATGGTGCTTTGTTATCTCCTGTTAAGACACGTCCACGACTAATGAAGACATCCTTATCCAGGATTGCGTTCTCAATGATAACATTCTCCTCAATCTCACAGTTTTGGAGAATGATGCTGTTCTTCACGTACGCGCCTTTCCGGATTTTAACACCACGGAACAGGATACTATTTTCCACTTTACCTTCGATGACACAGCCGTTGGCGATGAGTGCGTTTTTAGCTGCTGCGGTATCCAAGTACTTCGCTGGCGGTTCATCCTTAACCTTCGTGTAAATCAGGTTTTTCTGGAAGAATAGCTCTCTCCAGATCGCCGGGTTAAGCAGCTGCATACTGTGCTTGTAATAGCCTTGAATCGAATTCACAATCCCTACATGGCCTTCAAATTTGTAGCCATACACACTGAGCCTATCAATGTTTTTCATAATGCCATCGCGAACCAAATGATCGTAACCTTGCGCTAAGCAAGATTCAACCATATCCAACAGGAGCGCTTTGCTCATGATGTACATTTCCATTGAAATGTTGTTTGTGCGCAATCTGCCTGTGTGATCCTCCATGAGAGTCACTTGTCCGCTATCCTTGACGGCTAGACGACGGAATTTCCCTTGAATATCCTCATCTGTTTGCTTATAGATAACCGTAATGTCTGCTTGTGTATCCTCATGGTAACGCACAGCGTCACGCAAATCGAGGTTGCATACCATATGGCTTCGTGAAATAATGACAAGCTCTTCTTTACCACGATAGAAATAATCTCTATGGCTATAGAACTGGTATAAATCACCACGTGAAATGCCTGTTGGTTCATTCAGCACAGACGGGAGCACGAACAAGCCGCCACGCTTCCGATCCAAATCCCACTCTTTCCCAGAACCCAAATGATCCATGAGCGAACGATATTTATGTTGCGTGAATACAGCCACATTATCAATGTCGGAATTCACCATATTGGACAATGTAAAATCAATTAAACGATAACGACCACCGAACGGCACGGATGCAGGGCAACGAAAGTAAGTCAGTTCCTCCAAATCATCCGGTTCATTCACTAAATTAATGACACCCATCACATGTTTCACTCGACATCATCCCTTCTGATTGGCATTCGCTGATATCCGTTCATTGCCACCAATAAGTACAATTTCCCCTTTGCCATCTACCACAGCACCGTCTTCAACGACCGTGTTTTCGCCGATAATCGCTTTGTTAATCGTAACGTTATTACCAATTTTGGCATTAGGCATAATGACGGAGTCACGAATCTGGCTTCCTTCGCCAACCTGTACACCGAAGAACAATACCGAGTGATCGACATCTCCGAATATCGCGCAGCCTTCATTAACGAGTGAACGCTTAATATTCGCAGTTGGTGCCACATATTGAGCCGGCTGGTAAGGATTCTGGGAGTATACCCGCCAGTCCTTATCATTTAAATTAAGCTCATTATTGTCGTCCAGCAGGTCCATGTTTGCTTCCCATAGACTATCGATCGTACCTACATCTTTCCAGTAGCCTTCAAAAGGATAAGCGAACATTCTCGCCTCATCTTTCAGCATCATTGGAATAATATCTTTCCCAAAATCTTTGCTGGAGTTAGGATTTTCCTCATCCTCGATCAGATAAGATTTCAATACGCTCCAATTAAAAATATAAATACCCATCGAAGCCAAATTACTATTCGCTTCTTTCGGTTTTTCTGCAAATTCAATTATTTCTTGTTTGTCATTGACGCTCATGATACCGAATCGGTTCGTTTCCTCCCATTTAACTTCAATGACAGCAATCGTTGCGTCGGCTTTCTTCTCTTTGTGGTAAGACAGCATCAGATCATAGTCCATTTTATAGATGTGATCACCCGAGATGACCAAAACATATTCGGGATCATATTGCTCAATAAAGCCGATATTCCGATAAATGGCATTCGCGGTTCCTTTATACCAATCCCCGCCTTTTTGCTCCATGAACGGCGGCAAGACCGTCACACCACCATATTTGCGGTCAAGGTCCCATGAACTTCCAATCCCAATGTAAGTATTGAGTACGAGAGGTTGATACTGGGTTAGGACACCAACTGTGTCGATCCCTGAATTCGTGCAATTGCTGAGGGTAAAATCAATGATACGATACTTCCCGCCAAAATGAACGGCTGGCTTGGCTAAATTGTTCGTCAGAACGCCTAATCTTCGTCCTTCTCCTCCAGCGAGGAGCATGGCAACACATTCTTTACTGCGCATATCTGATTTCCCCCTTCAACTTCGTCAATCACAGTTTGGAATTCACTCACACATTTTATATAAACAGCCGCAAGCGGCGGAATACACAACGCTAAACTATTCGGCAGCCCGTGCCATGAACGCTTTTCACTGGATATTGGCTCTGAGTTACCTTGACCAGAACCACCAAACTCGGGTGCATCGCTGTTAAATACGACTTCGTACACACCGTGCCGTGGAACGCCAATTCGGTAATCCGGATGTACCACAGGGGTGAAATTACAAACGAGAATCAAGTCATCCTCAGGCATTTTCCCTTTGCGCATAAAGGTCACAACGCTCTGGCTCTCATCATGAGGGTTGATCCACTCGAACCCATCCTGATGATGATCCAGCTGCCACAATGCCGGTTGGTCCAAATAAAATTGATTAAGTGCCTTGACATAATGATGCATTTGACTATGTTTTTCATAGCCTTCAAGTAGAAACCAATCAAGTTCTTCAAGATCTTTCCATTCGTCGAATTGCCCGAATTCACTGCCCATAAACAGCAGCTTTTTACCAGGGTGACCCGTCATATATCCATATAGAACGCGAAGGTTAGCAAATTTCTGCCAATAATCGCCTGGCATCTTATGAAGAAGTGAACGTTTGCCATGCACCACTTCGTCGTGTGAAAGCGGCAGTACATAATTTTCACTAAAGGCATACATGAATGAGAACGTGATCAGCTTGTGATGATACTTGCGGTTAATAGGATCTAATTTCATATAACGTAGCATATCGTTCATCCAACCCATGTTCCACTTATAATTAAATCCGAGTCCTCCATCGTGGACAGGCGCAGTAACGAGCGGCCAATCGGTAGAATCCTCAGCCATCATCAGCGCATCAGGGTAGAAGGAGAAGACAGCCTGATTCAGCTTGCGCAGGAATGCGATCGCTTCGGGATTATCATCCCCACCCCATTGATTCTTGATCGGTTCCTCGCTCCATCTTCCAAAATTCAAATGCAGCATAGAAGCCACAGCATCCACTCTAATCCCATCAATATGATACATGTCCATCCAAAATACAGCATTTGAGATTAAGAAACTTTGAACCTCAGGTCGACCAAAATCAAAAGTAAGTGTGCCCCATTCCAGCTTCTCGGCTTTGCGTGGGTCTTCGTATTCATACAGAGGCTTCCCATCAAACTGCCTGAGTCCATGACTGTCCTTACAGAAATGGCCAGGGACCCAATCCATAATGACCCCAATCCCCTTCTGGTGACACCGGTCAACGAAATGCATGAATTCCTTCGGAGTACCATGGCGGCTAGTAACGGAGAAATAGCCTGTTGCTTGGTAGCCCCAAGAACGGTCAAACGGATGCTCTGCGAGCGGCATTAATTCAATGTGCGTATATCCCATTTCAACTGCGTAATCGACTAGCTCTTCAGCAAGCTGATCATAGGTATACAAGTCTTCACTATGTCGATCCTTTTTGCGCCACGTACCCAGATGAACCTCATAAATAGATAGTGGCTTATTATAAGCAGGGTTTTCCTTTTTCTGCTGCTGCCATGCCTGATCCTTCCATTCATAACCATCTAGATCAACAACACGCGACGCGGTACCCGGACGTAATTCCGAATAAAAGGCATACGGGTCTGCTTTCAACAAAATCTGACCCGTTTCGCTATGAATTTCAAATTTGTAATAATCGCCTTCACTTGCTTCTGGAACGAACAATACCCATAAGCCAAGCGTACTAAACTTCTCCAAACGATGTGTCCCAGATTGCCAACTGTTGAAATCACCAAGCAAGTAAACCTGTTTGGCATGAGGTGCCCATACGGCAAAACGAACACCCTCTTGCCCTTTTGTTTTGCTTACATGCGCCCCTAAGATGCGATAACTGTGGTAAAGGGATCCTTCATGAAGCAGAAACAAGTCTTCTGAGCTAGGTATACCAACATTTGCCCCCACGTTATCCCTCCTTAAATCAACCTGAATTCGTCAAAACTGGATTTTACTTATAATCGCCTTACGTTACAAATACAACAACCAGGCAAAGAATCCTTCATTTTTACATTAAAAAAAAAAAGGAAATTACTCAACCCTTGGTGAATTATTTTAAGGACATTATATCGAGAGGTGGAACACAAATAATGAAAGATAAAGTAAAGGGACTTATAGTTGGTTTAACGATCGGTTCCGTATTAAGCGGGACTGTAGCATTTGCAGCAAACAGTCAGATTGAAGTCGCATTCCGAAGTCTTAAGTATATGTTTGACGGTGTTGAGAAAGCACCTTCCGAAGCTAAAGGCTTTATCTACGAAGGCTCAACCTATGTACCACTTAGATTTGTAAGTGAAGCGCTTGGGAAAAAGGTCGAGTGGGACGAAGAAAATGAAACCATTTGGATCGGTAACAATCCTAAACAAGTGGTTGCAACTTACAAGGGTGGAACAGTGACCAAGGGTGAATTTGATACCTTCTTTGCTTTGCAAGCGCTCTTCAATGCAGGCCATGCTGCTTCTAAAGATGACCCTGAGTATCAAAAAAAGATGATCACACAGCTCATTCAAAACCGTATTCTTTTCGGTAAAGCATCTGAGGCCGACCAGAACGCTGCCAAAGACGGTGCTGTTAAACAAATCACTGCTTGGAAAAGCCAATTTGGCGAGGCGAAATTCCTCGACGATTTGAAAAAGGTAAACACGACAGTTACTGATCTTCAGTACTTTCTAGTGGGCAGCATCGGCGCACAAAATTATATCAAGTCCAGCATTTCCGATGCCCAATTAAAAGCCAAATATGATGAAACTCTCAAAGTCGATAAAGATGCTTATACCATTGCCTCTGTGCGCCACATTTTGATTGGGTTAAACGACCCTACAAGCTCAGCGGACAAACCTCTTCGTACGAAAGAGGAAGCACTCAAACGAGCAAAAGAAGTACAACAAAAGCTTAAGAACGGTGAAGATTTCGCCAAGCTGGCCAAAGAATTCTCAGATGACCCAGGCTCCAAAGATGCAGGCGGTCTTTATGCGGATGCCGATGTAAGTCAATGGGTACCTGAGTTTAAGAAAGCAGCTATCGAGCAGACGATTGGAACGATTGGTGATCCCATCGCGACAGATTTCGGCTATCACGTTATCAAAGTAGAAGCTAGATCCGTTAAATCCTTTGATTCTGTGAAAGAGCAGCTGAAAGCTTCGCTTGAACAAGAGCAATTTCAACAATTTGTAGAAAAAGAACTGAATGGTTTGATTGAAAAGATCGATTTAGGTCAATAAATGGTGTACAATGAATGTTTGTTAAAGTATACAAGTTGAAGGATGGAATGCAGCATGTTTTATGCAAAAGACTGGGTTGATTATGAGCTCCTCGATACCGGCGGCGGCGAAAAGCTCGAACGTTGGGGCACGATCGTCCTAAGAAGACCAGACCCACAAATCATTTGGCCGTTACAAAAAGAAACACCGGCATGGCGTCAAGCTGACGCCCATTATCACCGCAGCGCAAGTGGCGGCGGACAATGGGAGCAGCACGCTGAGCTTCCAGAACGCTGGACGATTAACTATGACCAGAAGTTGTCCTTCTATATTAAGCCAACCAGCTTCAAGCATACGGGCTTATTCCCTGAGCAAGCAGTCAACTGGAAATGGATGATGGACAAGATCCAAGGAGCCGGACGTCCGATCAAGGTACTAAACCTGTTTGCTTATACAGGTGGAGCCTCACTGGCTTGCGCTTACGCAGGTGCCGAAGTTTGCCATGTGGATGCCTCCAAAGGAGTCGTTCAATGGGCAAAGGAAAATCTGCATCTGAGTGGCCTAGGCAGCCGTCCTGTTCGATTTATCACGGATGATGTTTTCAAATTCGTACAAAGAGAACAGCGCCGCGGAAGCAAATACGATGCGATTATCATGGATCCTCCTTCCTACGGACGCGGACCTAATGGTGAGACTTGGAAATTAGAAGATGACCTCTTCCCTTTCATTGAAACCTGCCAATCGATTCTCACGGACAATCCGTTGTTCCTGTTGATCAACTCTTATACAACGGGGATCTCGGCAACTGTGCTCCAGAACGTCTTAAGCATGGCGATGAAATCCAAGCATGGCGGCACGATCTCCAGTGGCGAAATCGGCCTGCCGATCACCCATTCCGGCTTGATGCTCCCTTGCGGCATTCTGGGACGCTGGGAGGCGTAACGGTGGCAGCATCTAGAGATGGCTCGGGAGCATCACAAGTTCCGATACTGTTCGAAGACAACCACATTCTTGTGGTTGAGAAGCCCGTCAACATGCCTACGCAGGAAGACGATTCACGTGATCCTGATCTGCTGAATGTGCTGAAGGCAGATCTGAAGTACCGTCATAACAAGCCCGGCAATGTGTACCTCGGGCTTGTACACCGGCTTGACCGTCCCGTTGGCGGCGTGATGGTATTCGCCAAAACGTCAAAAGCCGCGTCCAGGCTATCTGACGCGGTAAGAACGAGGCAGCTCGACAAGACGTACGTTGCCGTCGTGCATGGCAAGCCGCCACAGCCGTCCGCTACGCTGCGCCACTTTCTTTGGAAGGACACACGGACGAATACCGTCAGTGTGGTCAGAGAAGGCCAGCAGGACGCCAAGGAGGCTGTGCTGGACTATAAGCTGCTTGGCAGCCAAGACGGGCTCAGCTTGATCCAGATCAAGCTGCACACCGGGCGGCCGCATCAAATCCGCGTGCAGCTGGCAGCCATCGGCTGCACGCTCTATGGCGACCAGCGCTACGGCAGCGCGGTCAACAAGCCCGGCCAGCAGCTTGCGCTGTGGGCCACGGCTCTTGCCTTTGAGCATCCAACGCTCAAAGAGACGCTGCGCTTTCGGTCGCTGCCGCCGATGCAGCGGCCCTGGAGCGAATTTACACTCCCAGAGTTGTAAATTCTTGCACACAACTGGGTCGCTATTAATTGGCGACCTTCCCAAGCAAATAAATAAGCAATTTCTGATTATGGGCGGAAACGCGGCTCAGGTACGAATCCAAAAGTTGTTCCCGGATTCTCATACCTCTCTCGCATTCCGCCTTTCCTTTTTCCGTGACGTTGACCCAAACGATACGGCGGTCCTTCTCATCCCGCTCCCTTGCGATCAATTCACTTTTCTCCATCCGATCTAACAGTGTTGTCACAGCTGCAGGCGTTGTGGATAAATATTCGATTAAATCAGAAGGCTTCATCCGTTCATTCGTCATAAGCAGCTCCAACACGTTAAGCTGTCCTTCTGTAATGGTAGGTGCTAATCCTACCTCCATCTGGTTTTTCAATTCCTTAGACAATTTCAACCATAGCTTCCCAAATTCATCGGAATACAACCTCATCAACTCGCTTCCAACATCTCCTAAGGCAAGTATAGCACGCCTTTTCTTTGGTTTAAAGGTTAATGCCATTAATATTTTCAGACAAAAGCTGCACCGTTTGAGACATGCTGTGGCTTGCTGTCGATCCCTCCATTACTTTGTCCGATTAGCAAGAAATCGCCCAAGCTTCTCGACTTCTTTTAACACCTCGCCCACTACTTACATATACTGTGATGCAGGTATGTACCGTTTTTTTTCAAAAGAAAACTCAAAGGAGTGGTTTAAGGTGGAAGCTTGGAAAATAGAGCTTGGTAAAAAGGCACTAGAGGCTGGCATAATGAAAGACCCACAGTGGCTGGATCGATTAGACGAACCGATGCCCCTGTGGGTCCTATTGGAGTTAGCTTTTATGCTCATTGAGAAGCTGGATCCACCTACAATCAGCTATGATTGAGGAAATCTCAAGATCTCTACAATCGCTTCTGTTTTGGAAACAGGTATAAGTTGTTTACCTTGTGCTTTTCGATCCTCCAGAGGTGCTGTCTCTGTTGAGAAACGCAGCTTCTCCCCATTACTCATGACAGCCGTAATGAGATAATCCATTTTCACGATAAATGTGCGTATTAACGCTGAACCATTAGGTCTCACACGCTTGCCTTCTTTAAATTCGAAGGTAAGTATGCCCTTCCCGCCGCGTCCTTGGATGGGATAATCCACAACTAGGGAACGCTTCGCATACCCGAGGTCCGAGATGACCAACACTTCTCCCTCATCCCCATAAATCCACTCGGCCGAGACGACTTCATCGTCTTCCTTGAGCTGGATGCCGCGCACACCCGCGGCCCCACGGCCCATCGGGTTTACTTCCTCCTCACGGAAACGGATACTCATGCCCTGCTTCGTGACAAGCAATATTTCTTTTGTATTGTCACTTAGGTGTACATGAAGGACTTCGTCATTCTCACCGAGCTTACAAGCAACGATTCCGTTTGAGCGGTTCGTCATATATTCTTTCAGCTCTGTACGTTTCACTTGTCCTTTGCGTGTGACGAACACAAGCGACTTAGTCGGATCCTCAAAGCCCTTCACCGGAATAACGTTTACAATGCGATCTTCCTTGGCAATAGGAATGACATTCACAATCGCGGTTCCGTTCTCTTTCCACTTATACTCCGGCACTTGATGGACAGGCAATAAGTAATATTGCCCCTTCTTCGTGAAGATCAACAAGCTTTCGATCGTATTCACGTCGAGCAGGAAGCGCAAGTAATCGCCATCCTTCAGTCCTGTATTCTCTAGCTCTCCACCTGATCGTGTGAACGAAAGCTTGCTCGTCCGTTTCAAGTAACCTTCATTGGACAACGTAACAAGGACGTCTTCCGCGTTCACGAGTACCTCAAGATTAACCTTCAGTTCCTCTACTTCACCTTGGATATCCGAGCGGCGGTCGATGCCATACTTCTTACGGATTTCGCCCATTTCATCTTTAATTACACCTAACAGCTTCTTCAAGCTGCCAAGAATTCCACGTAAATAAGCAATCGTTTTCTCTACATCTTTCAACTCTTTTTCAAGCGTTGTGATTTCTAAATTCGTTAATCGGTATAATTGCAAAACAAGAATAGCATCTGCTTGACGCTCTGAGAATCCAAACTTCTCAACAAGGTTGTTTTGCGCATCCTGACGATTCTTGGAAGCCTTAATCGTTGCGATAACTTCGTCCAAAATGTTAAGGGCTTTGACAAGTCCCTCTAACACATGTGCGCGGTCTTCGGCTTTCTCGAGCTCATATTGGGAACGGAACGTAACAACTTCCTTCTGATGTCCAATGTAAGCTTCAAGAATTTCACGAATACCCAATTGACGTGGTGCTTTATTCACAATCGCAACCATATTGAAATTGTAGGTTATTTGCAAGTCCGTCTTCTTCAGTAAGTAAGCCAAAATACCCTTGGCATCGGCTTCTTTCTTAAGCTCCACGACAATTCGCAACCCATTACGACCGCTTTCATCGCGTACTTCGGCAATTCCTTCGATTTTCTTCTCAAGGCGAATATTCTCCATAGCTGTAACCAGACGAGATTTGACAACTTGATAAGGGATCTCCGTGATTACAATTTGTTGTCTGCCGCCGCGCATATCTTCTATCGCTGTTTTGGAACGTATGTAAATACGGCCTTTTCCCGTGCGATAAGCTTCGCGAATGCCTTCTTCACCCATGATAATGCCGGAAGTCGGGAAATCCGGTCCTTTGACGATCGTCATCAACTCATCGACTGTGATCTCAGGCTTGTCAATCATGGCTGTGCAGGCATCAATGATTTCACGTAAATTATGCGGTGGAATTTCTGTTGCGAACCCAGCTGAAATCCCGCTGACACCATTCACGAGTAAGTTCGGATACCGTGCAGGGAGCACAACGGGCTCCTTCGTGGAATTATCGAAGTTATCCTTGAACATGACTGTACGTTTCTCAATATCACGCAGAAGTTCCATCGCGATCTCAGAAAGTCTAGCCTCTGTGTAACGCATTGCTGCCGGCGGATCATCATCCAGTGAACCCCAGTTACCATGGCCATCCACGAGTGTGTGGCCCATCTTCCACGGCTGCGCCATACGAACCATACCATCATAAATGGAGGCATCTCCGTGCGGATGGTAATTCCCCATGACATCACCGACGGTTTTGGCCGATTTGCGATAAGGTTTATCAGGGGTATTGCCAGAGTCGTACATTGCGTACAATACACGTCGTTGTACTGGCTTCAAACCATCCCTTACATCTGGAATCGCGCGATCCTGAATAATATATTTAGAATAACGCCCGAAACGATCGCCAACGATCTCCTCCAGAAAGGCAGGTAAAAACTCTTCTAATATGTTCAACTTTCAGTCACCACTCTTTTTGGTCTACTCTACATATTCGGTAAAATCGACGTTCTCGATAATCCACCGCTTGCGTGGATCTACCTTATCGCCCATTAATGTTGTTACACGTCGTTCCGCTTTAGCAGGATCTTCAATCTGTACCTGCAGCAAGGTACGGCTTTCCGGATTCATCGTCGTTTCCCACAACTGCTCCGGATTCATCTCACCAAGACCTTTATAACGCTGCAGCTCGGTGTTCTTACCAAGTTCTTTGACAACAACCTGTAGTTGATCGTCGGTCCAGGCGTACTTGTATCCGCCATTCTTGCCTTTTCTTGTCACTTTATAAAGCGGTGGTTGTGCGATGAACACTTTACCCTGATCAATCAATGGCTTCATATAGCGGTAAAAGAAGGTCAAAAGCAGAACCTGAATGTGAGCACCATCCGTGTCTGCATCTGTCATAATAATAATTTTACCGTAATTCATTTCTTCTGCTTCGAATTCAGAGCCAACTCCAGCCCCAATGGCGGCGATGATCGCTTTGTATTCATCATTTTTCATGATATCGAGAAGCTTGGATTTCTCGGGATTCATCGGTTTTCCTTTGAGCGGTAAAATAGCCTGGTGCTTGGAGTCACGTCCTTGCTTCGCTGAACCGCCTGCGGAATCTCCTTCGACAATGAACAGCTCATTACGCTGCAAATCCTTCGATTGTGCAGGGGTTAGCTTACCATTCAGGTTCGAGCTCTCACTCTTCCCTTTTTTACCGCTGCGAATTTCTTCCCGCGCTTTACGAGCAGCTTCCCGTGCTTTGGAAGCTTGTACAGCCTTCTTCAGCATCATTTGCGCGATTTGCGGATTTTCCTCCAAGAAAACAGTCATTTTATCAGAAACAACCGCATCCACTGCACTTCTTGCATTAGCGCTTCCAAGCTGATCTTTCGTTTGCCCAACGAATTCAACATCGCCCATCTTGATATTGATAACAACCATCATTCCTTCACGAAGGTCGGTACCATCAAGATTTTTTTCTTTTTCTTTGATAATGCCCCCTTTACGGGCATATTCATTCATGACGCGTGTATAAGCTGTTTTGAACCCAGTCTCATGGGTACCGCCGCCGCGAGTAGGGATTGAGTTTACAAAGGAAGCGATCGTTTCCGTGTAGCCATCATTGTATTGCAGGGCCACCTCTACTTCGATTTCATCCTTTTCTGAAGCAAAGTGAATCACAGGATGAAGAACTGTTTTTTCCTCATTCAGGAATTCAACAAATTGACTTGCGCCACCCTCATATTGAAAAGTATCTAGCTTATCCGACCGTTCGTCTTTCAAGTTTACGAGAAGTCCTGAGTTGAGGAAAGCAATTTCTTGCAGACGTTCAGCTAAAGTATCGTAGTTTATGGTTGTTCCGCCTTGAAATACGCGTTTGTCAGGCTTGAAAGTTACTTTCGTTCCTGTGCGATTGGTATTTCCTACGACTTCAAGTCCAGTAACTGGTTCACCAACATGCTCGATTCCTGCATTGTCAACCCAATATTCAAAGCGCATTTTGTGCACCTTGCTATCTCGGTAAATTTCTACTTCCAGCCATTCGGATAGAGCATTTGTTACCGATGCGCCAACACCATGAAGTCCGCCAGACTTCTTGTAGCCTGTTCCACCAAATTTACCGCCGGCATGTAAGATCGTAAATACAACTTGAGGAGTGGGCACGCCGGTCTTATGCATACCGGTTGGAATCCCCCTACCATTATCCTGAACCGTAATGGACTGATCTTTATGTATCGTCACATTAATCTTGGAACAATGTTTGGCAAGATGCTCGTCAACCGCATTGTCCACGATCTCCCAAATCAAGTGATGTAGACCCGATGCACTTGTACTACCAATATACATCCCTGGTCTTTTACGAACCGCTACAAGACCTTCCAGGACTTGTATATCATCAGCCTCATAATTCGATGTTGGGGCTATTCCTTTCGCAAATTCTAGCTGCTCGGACATTGAAGCCCTCCTTTATCTAAGTTAACCGTTAATTCAAAACATCTTTTCGTGAAAATACCGTAAATGAAACGATGAGTGAAGCGATCGCCCACACACTTAAAACGCTAAGTGAGAAGGTCAAGTCCATCCCTTTAATTGGCGGAAGGCCTCCAGTTAAATATTTGGTTAAGTCCAAATTGACCATAAACAAATATTTCGCAGTTTCCCAAGATGACACCATGTTCGAAAGAATGGTTCCTGATATTAATACGGCAAGCATGACCCCCATACCTGCTGCTGTGGAACGAATGAGAACAGATAGCATCAGTGACATAAGTGCTACAACTAATGCTGAGAACCAAACTAATCCAAACTCCATGATAAGAAAGAACCATTGATCAACTGCACGTACAAGGCTGAAATCCACTTCTGTGCCTGTCAGCTGAATACCTGTAAAAACAGGCATCGTCCATCCGTTATAGCCGAAAACAACACCAGAAATCAAATAACATAAGACACCAGTGGACAATACGGTTAGCGAAGTAAAGAAGACTACCGTAATTAATTTACTCAATAGGATTTTCCATCGCCGGACCGGTCTTGTCAACAATAATTTAATAGTCCCCGTAGAATGCTCAGATGATACGATGTCAGCGGAAATGACCATGATAATGAGTGGAATGAATAAACCAACCGCATTTTTCACAAACTCGCGTGTAAAAGTAACCGCATTCGGTGTACTCGGATCTACATCCTTTTCAAGATAATAGTTAGCGATTTGAATTTGCACTCTAAGCTGTTGTTTCCACTCATCCGGCGTTCGAGCTGAGCTTAAACGCTTTTCCCAGTCGGCAATTTTCTGCCGTTGGTCCGCCTTCCAGTCTGTTGTACCAAACTGCTTTTGTGTATTTTGGGCAACTCGCATTTGAGCATAAGTGAACATAGGGATTAATGCAAGAAGTATAAGTAGGATAACATAAAAGCGTTTTTTCTTAATCATTTTAATACATTCATTCTTAACAAGGGCATATAAACTAAGCAATTCTTTCACCTTCCCCTACTCAATTCTTTCACCCTCGGTTAGGCTCAAGAACAAATCTTCCAGTGTTGGATTTTTGATTTCTACAGCAAAGAGGCTAATTCCTGCTTCCATCAAATGCTGACTTACCTGCGGAACGTTTTCCTTGTCCATTTGTGTAACGATTTGCTTCACCGCCAGTGGTAAGCCTAATGGACTTTCTAGAGAAACTTCCTCAATGGCTTGCACGAGTGGCGACGCCTTTAAAAGCCCCTCGGCCTTGTCGGCCGGAGACACGGACCACACGACTTTGCCGCCTTGAGCGACCAAATCATCGACGGCTCCCACTTTGATGACTTCACCATGACTAATGATGGCTACACGATGGCACATTTGCTGAATCTCGCTAAGCAAGTGGCTGGACACGAACAAGCTAAGTCCACCCGCTGCCAAACGTTGAATGAACTCCCTCATTTCCTTAATCCCTTGTGGATCGAGACCATTCGTCGGCTCGTCCAATATCAATAAACTAGGTCGCCCAAGCAGTGCCTGTGCAATACCAAGCCGTTGACGCATACCAAGGGAATAAGTACGTACCTTATCGTGAATACGTTGATCCATGGAGACGATCTCAACAACCTCTTGGATTCGTTTCTCATCGACATTCGGCAGCATTCTTGCAAAATGCTCGAGATTTTCCCAACCTGTTAAATAGGAATATAACTCGGGATTCTCGACAATGCAACCGACATGCCGCATCGCTTGATTATGCTCCTTGTGAACATCGTGCCCACAAATCTGAATAGACCCTTCAGTCGGACGTATTAAATCAACGAGCATCCGAATCGTCGTTGTTTTGCCCGATCCATTGGGTCCTAGGAAACCAAAGATCTCACCCGCGTATACATCAAATGAAATCCCTTTAATAATCTCTTTATTTTTAATTCGTTTTTTTAAATTTTTCACAGATAAAACCGTTGTTGGAACTGCTGCTACAGCCATCTGCTTGGCCTCCCCTACTTCAGAATTTGTACAATCCGATCGGCAATGCGCTCATAGCCGTCCCCGTTAGGATGAAAATGATCGGCTGAGGACAAATATTTGATCAAATTTTGTTCAAACAAATCATAGGTCGGGACAATGGCCATTCGAGGATAACGATTCATCATCTCAAAGACACTGTTATTCCATCGCTGTACAATAAGCGAACCTTCTTTTTTGGGATCTAAATCAAGAAAAGGATGATATAAACCAACATACAACACAGTTGCATTCGGATTGGCCATATTAATCGCTTGTATAACCTTCTCCATCTTGGCCAGCGCGGGTTCTACGCGTTTCAGCGCACCCTCTGGGTTAAACTCCGTCTGATTATCTCCTTTAAAAAGCCCTTCCCCACCAGCAAAAATATCATTGCCACCAATCGTGAGTAAAATGATATCCGCCTGAGCGAGTGCGTCCTGCGTCTTTTTCAGAGCTAAATCAGAGAGAAGTTGGTCACTCTTATAGCCTGGAATCGCCAGATTATTAAGCACGAATACCGGCTTACCGCTTTCCTTCTCCAGCTTTTCGCGGACACGTCCAACGTATCCTTTGCCAGTGTTATCACCTGTTCCTGCAGTTAATGAATCACCAAGCGCAACAATTTGCAGCTTACTTTTACTCTCAATCATTGTTTCTTTCTTAGGTGCAGTCGTTACAAGATTGAGGTCTCCGGATGCTTTGGGAAATAATATTTGATTCGCCGCGTAAGCAAAGCCTACTGCGAAAACAATCGTAGATATCGAAGCTGTAAGGCCAATTGCTCCCCACATAAAACGAGATGATCTCAAGGAAGTCCCCTCCTGCGAATAAATGGCATAATTCACTCTAAGAGTATAGCTTCTTGAATAATTTTGCAAACATTACAATACGGAACAGGCCCACAAGGGATCGTGAGTTGCTACTTTCATTTATTTTGAAAATTTGTGCTGGATTCAGAATAGCTGGCCGTATTCCAGCAAATTTGCGGCTTTGGGAAGGTCAGTGCTGCTTAAGACGTCCATTTGGGATGTCTCTTGGCAGTTTCACAGCGAATACGCTCCTCAGACGGTCTATTTTACGCTATACCGTGGATTGGTTGGTTTAGGTAGGCTGAGAAGTCGTTTTTCGAGCTTTCGCTTGGTGATGATACGAAATAGGCTCGGTTTCCGCGCTTTCGCCCGATGTTGACCAAGATAAGGTTGAAAACCGCGCCTATTGTGAGCAAATAGCATGGTGAGACTTGTTCACGTAGACTGAGAAGGCTTTTCATCAACGCCAGCAACGCACATCCGCACTAAACTTACTGCATTCACCGAAAAAAGCCGTTTAACCGCCTTAGCAGTTAAACAGCTTTTTCTCAGAACGTTAAACCGCATCCTGCAAAAATTTATATTGGGCTTGAATAAGTCCAAAATAAATCTTTTGTTCCTTCATGAGCTCATCATGATTACCGATCTCCATCATACGCCCATGATCGAGCACTACGATTTTATCAGCATTCCGAATCGTAGAAAGTCTGTGCGCGACGATGAAGGAGGTTCGACCAGCAAGCAGCGTTTTGAGAGCTTCCTGAATTTTGAGCTCAGTATCCGTATCAATACTAGCCGTTGCTTCATCCAAGATAAGTACACGAGGATTCGCAAGCAGTGCGCGAGCGAAGGAAATCAACTGACGCTGACCCATCGAGAGTACGTTACCGCGCTCTTGGACCTCTGTATCATAGCCAGCTGGCAAACTCATGATAAAATCATGTGCATGAACAGCCTTAGCTACAAGCTCAATTTCTTCATTCGTTGCATCAAGACGACCGAAGCGGATATTATCCCGAATAGTGCCAGAGAAAATAAACGTATCTTGAAGCACGACTCCGATCTGTGAACGTAAGCTTTGGATGGTTACATGACGAATATCTTGGCCATCGATAAGTATTTTGCCTTCATTTGGATCATAGAAACGGCATAATAAATTCATAATCGTACTTTTACCCGAACCTGTATGACCAACCAGAGCGATGGATTGACCAGCCTGTACATCCAGATTAATGCCCTTGAGTGCAGGTCTGCCAGGCTCATACTCAAATACGAGATTCTCAAATTTCACATTCCCTTGGATACTTGATAGATCTTTAGCACCCTCGATTTCAGCCACAGTAGGTTCCTCATCAATAAACTCGAAGATCCGCTCCGCTGAAGCCATTGCAATGAGCAGTTGGGAATACATTTGTCCTAACCGCGTAATAGGTTCCCAGAAATAGCCTATGTAAGTAGCGAATGCAACCAACAAACCGACAGATATTTCTTCCGTTTGAATTAAATGCGCGCCTAGCCAGAACAGAATGCAATAGCCAACGGCTCCCGTAATTTCAATAAGAGGACCAAACGATTGATTGAGCATGGAAGCACGGTTCCAAGACAACCGATTGACCATATTCATTTTGTTGAAGAATTGGATATTTTCTTTTTCTTGCGTATAGGCTTGTGTAACTTTGATGCCTTGTATGCATTCATTTAAATGAGCATTCAGACGGGATTGCTTCATCGTCACGTCTTGCCAAGCACGACGAATCTTTTTCCGCAGCTGAGTCGATATGAGGAACATAATCGGAACCGTCACGATGATCGACGCGCCTAATTTGAAATTAAACGTCAACAAAATAATAATAATGCCGCAGAGCTGCACAACATCAATTAATAAGTTAACAACACCGTTCGTGAACAAATCTTGCAAAGAATTCACATAGTTTGTTACTCGAACGAGCACAGAGCCTGCTGGGCGTGTATCGAAAAAACGAAACGACAGCTTCTGAATATGACTGAATAAATCATGACGCAGATCGTAGATGACGCGCTGACCAATCATATTCGTATATTTAATACGGAATGTATTGGCTAGCCATTGAATGACATATACCGTAAGCATGATCCCAACGATTAGGAAAAGTAGATTCTTATCCTTAGGAATGATGGAATTATCAATGGCTTCACGAATAAGCAGTGGAATGGTTAGCTTGGTGATTGCTCCTACCAGCATCATAATAATAATAATAGGCAGCATCTGTTTCTTATAAGGCTTCATATAACTAAATAAACGTTTTAACTGACCCCAATCAAAAGGCTTTTCAATCAGTTCATCATCTTGATATACGAATCGTTGCCCCGCTTGGGAATCTTCTTTTTTGGCAGATGCCTCGGCTTGCGTCGAATTAGTACTCAATGTGCTAACCTTCTTTCTTGCAATGGAGAATGGTTTAACGCATCCACATCCGTATCCTTTGTTGCCGCAGCCTGGCTGCTTGCAGCCGATTTCTGAGGACCATCCGCATACTGAATGTCATAGGTTTGACGGTAAAGACCTTCTTGCTGCAGCAGATCCTGATGTGTGCCTCTTTGTACAATCCGTCCTTTATCCAGAACAATAATTTCATCGGCATGCTTCAAGGAAGAAATCCGGTGAGCAATAATGAATGTTGTACGCCCTTTCATAACCTCGCCGAAGCCTGCTTGAATCTCATGTTCCGTTTCCATATCAACCGCGCTTGTCGCGTCGTCTAGAACGAGAATTTTAGGATCCTTTATAAGTGCCCGAGCGATGGCAATCCGCTGCTTTTGACCACCAGACAAGCCTAGACCGCGCTCGCCAACAACCGTGTCATACCCTTCCGGAAGCTCCATAATGAAATCATGCGCTTTGGACAGCTTAGCTGCTCGAATAATGTCATCCATCGTCACATCTTTACGTCCATAGGAAATATTGTTGCGTATTGTAGATGAAAACAAGAATGTTTCTTGGAAAACAGTAGCAATCTGATTGCGATAGCTTTCAACTTGTAAAGAGCGAATATCTTGACCATCTAACATAACCTTGCCTTCTTTAACGTTATAAGCCCTCATTAGCAATGAAATTACTGTTGTTTTACCCGAGCCTGTGCTGCCTAGGAGACCTATAACAGAACCAGGAGGAGCATCAACTGAGAAATCATAAAGTGCAGGCTGTTTTTCCGGATATGAAAATGTGACATGATCAAAACGTACATGACCTTTTACATGTTCACTCTTCAAAGCAATCGCTTCTTGTTGATCTTTCACATGCATGTAATGATTCAAAACTTCCAAAATTTTCTCGCCCGAAGCTTTAGTTTGTGTGAAGTTATTGATATGAAAGCCCAGACCCCACATCGGTCCAATGATGTACCAGATGAGACTGAAGCAAGCAACGAGTTCTCCTAGTGTAATGGTATTCTCGATCACCATGTATCCGCCAACTCCGAGCAAAGTGACGACACTTAAATTCGCCAAAATCTCCATGATTGGAAAATACTTCGCCCAGATCCCTGAGGTTTCGATATTCATGGCCTTATAATCTTCATTGCGTGCTGAAAACTTCGTTACTTCATGCGGTTCGCGTGCAAACGATTTCACTGTTCGAACCCCTGTAATGTTTTCTTGTACCGCTGTGGTCATCGTACTGAGGGATTGACGTACCATCCGAAAAGCCGGATGAATTTTACCTTCAAAACGAATGGCGGTAAACGCTAGAAAAGGCATCGTAATCATCGTAAGTAGAGCCAATTTCCAGTTAATCGAGAACATCATCCCCATGCCGAAAACCAGCATCAGCATCACGTTCAGGAGCTGAGCAAAGCCGAAGCCGATAAACTGTCGAATGGCCTCCAAATCAGCAGTCAATCTAGACATTAAGTCTCCAGTTCTTGCCTGATCATAGTATTGAAAGGATAAGTACTGAAGCTTGTTGTACAGCGCATTACGCAAATGATACGCGACGCGGTTACCTAGACGACCTCCGCATAAGCCATGAAGAAATTGAAACATCCCTTTCATTGAAACGACCACTACGACTACAAGTGCTAATCTGGGAACAAGCTGAAATTGTTTCTGCGTGATTACGTCGTCGATTAAATACCGTAGTAAATTCGGATAAACGAGACCGAGCGCGGTGGCCACCGCTAAACATGCAATTGCTCCAAAAAATAATTTTTTCTCTGGCCAAAAATACGGCTTCAGTTGCCTGAACACTTCCACTTTGGGGCCCCCTCCTCAAGAAGGATAAATTGGAAAAGCTTAGAAAGCGTTTTATTACCTAATGAATCTTAACACCATCCCTATTAGCGAGCAATCAGAGGATACGAGGATTTAAACGCTTAAATGCCCATAACTTCACAAAAACTTGCAGGAATCCCCCCTATTCTTTAAAATCATCCCGATAACCAACGATGTAAGCCCTTACATGGCAATACGCAATAAAGGGTTGGCCAAGTTCAATAGAACCCGACCAACCCTTTTGTTTAATCATTAAACAAAAGCCTTTAATTGATGCTGTTTGGATATAAGTTCGTTCAAATCAATCTTCATTTCGAGAGCATCACGAAGCCCTTCAGCATGCTCATTCAGCTGTTGCAGCATCAGATTTTTCTGAGTTGCAAGCCAGTTTTCCAACTGATTTGCATAAGCTTGTTCAAGCTCCTTTGTTTGCTGCTCGATAAATTCTGCCACAGGCGTGTTCATCCGATTTTCCAAATCTGCTCTGAGCTTGCTTTTGCCATCGCCTTCGAAAAATTGCTTCGCATTCTTGAAATGACTATGGAGCAGCTTCAAGCTTACATCTGGAACTTCTAGTTTGGACGTAATTTCAGGTGTTACGAACTTACTTGATTCATACGTTCCACTTTCGAATCCTTCCATCAACTCACCAAGCTGCTCTTCCCAGCGTTTTACACGGCTACTGCTAATCAGATTCATGCGATTTTCAACCCGAAGCGTTGTGGCCAACACCTCTTGGGATAAATCGTAGCCAATCATTCGCAGCAGCTCACCCCATGCGGATTGCAGAGCTTGCTTCGGATCTCTAGCATCATCCCTGAAGGTCGAAGGATTAAAGGCATAATTGTATAATTCACCGAAGCGGTACATCGTGCGCTGCTTGACGTAGTACAAAAGCTCCTGAATTTCTTTCTTTAGTTCTTTGAGCTCCGCGTCATAAAGGGTATTTTCCAAAAGCTCTGTTCCGGCTTTCTCCGCTTGTCCGAGCTTGGTCAACTGAAGCTTCCGTTCTTCCTCCCCAGACTGCGCACGCTCCAGCCACTGCTGCATGGTAGCAATCGCGCGATTCAGCTCCAAATTAGCAGCATGGATAGCAACGTCGCTAAGTTCATTGAAAGTAAACTTCACGAATTCTTGCTCAAATGGCTGAATGCCAGATTGGGTAACCAGATCTTCGTTCCCTGTTATTTTGCCCTCTGCAGCCAAATAACTGGATATTGGATAAATACGTGGATTTCGGATGCCGTGCTGCAGCAAATTCGTTTCCACATGTTTAATTACGCCATTTAATTCTTCCGAACTAGCGGCAAGATCAGCTGCATTGACGATGAAAAACATTTTATCCATCTCAAAGCTGTCTTTCACACGTCCGAGCTGTAAAAGAAACTCGCGATCTGCTTGCGAGAAGGCGTGATTGTAATAAGTAACGAAAAGAATAGCATCCGCATTTTTAATATAGTTAAAAGCTACCCCAGTATGTCGGGCATTAATGGAATCGGCCCCTGGCGTATCAACGAATATAATGCCTTGTTCCGTCAATGGATTGGAATAATATAATTCGATAAATTCAACAAAACAGGACTTAGATTCATCTGCAACATAGCTTGGGAACTCGTCTTTGGTGATTTTCAGTTCAGTGCCTAAATGATCTTGGGCGAGAGCCCAGCCTTTCTCCACTGCCTTCAGGAAGGAATAGTGCGGCTTCCCTTTGGCCGTCACGTCCGCTGGAGAAAGTGCGCTTATGCGTTTGAGGGCAGATAGCATGTCTGTCGCCTGCACGCCCAGTATGTCCAAAGAATAGAGAACGTCCTGCAGAATCGCGTCCGTCTTCTTCATCTTAACCTTGGCTGTGCCATGCGGCCAACCTTCCTGCGGCGGCAGGATCTTGTTGATCGCCGCCGTCGTTGGGTTCGGCGAGACCGGCAGCACTCTTTCACCAATCAACGCATTGGCGAAAGAGGATTTGCCGGCGCTGAAGGCGCCGAACAGGGCGATCGTGAACGTCCGCTGCCGCAGACGTTCCGATTTCTCGCGCATGGAGCGCGCGATCGACCTCATCGACGGCAGGCCCTCGATGAGGTTTGAAGCCGCCTGTAAGTCGGCGGCCTTGCGCTCCATGCGCTTACCGTGTTCACCCGAGGTGAACGCGGTAGGCGCTGATGACGCTGCCTCGGCAGGGGCAGCGTCATCAGCGCCTGCGGCCGCCGATGCCGTGGCAGCGGCCTGCAGGATCGTGCCCATGGAGGTCACGTGAAGCCCCCCGCTCAGCGGGGCGGCTGCCGTCTCCTCCATGGCCGTGTACTGCTGCGCAGCCGGCAGCGCCGGCGCAGACGGTCTAGGCCAGCTGGCCATGCGCAGCAGCTGGGCCTCTGCCTCCGCCTCGGTTTCCTCGAGGCGCTGCAGTTCCTGGCAGGCGCTAAGGCGGACGCCCAGCGCCTCGAGCTCTGCCGCAAGCGCGTCAGCTGCTTGCGCAGACCCTTCGCGGACTGCAGCCGCGATCAGATCAATTACCGCAAACGCCTGTTTGCGATACTGCTGTTTAATATCAGAGGACACCTGCTTCATGTAGTTGAGCGTATATTCGCCGCCGAAGGTTGCGCCAGCATTCACTTGTGCTGCAAGCCACTGCGTCGTCACATCAACCTTCAGCGCTTCGATCTGCGCGGTAAGAGCAGGATCATGCTGCCCTTGCTCCTGCGCGGCCTTCTTCAAAGCATCCCTCAGATGCCAATCCAGCTGGGCTTCTACCTGCTCAGCCAAATCCGCCTGAAATGTTCCCAAGCGTTTCTCCGTCTCCAGAGCTGTTTGCGCAGCTCGCGAGAAAAAGCCTACCTTGAACCCGGGCTTACGGCTCTCCAAATACGCATGAGCCTGATCCCTGGTCAAGGCTGGTGTTATATTGGCATTCTCGATAATCATGCCAACTTCCTTACGGAGGGCCGCCGTTAACGCTTCCGGGCGTCCCTTCACTGCCGCAAGCTCTTCCTGCTTCGCAGCAGCTTGCGCCTGAACCTCCTGCACGTCACCTTCTTGGCTGATTTGTTCCATGAGTTCCGCCTTCTGCGGCTCATGCTGATCAGCCAACCACTTGCCGTGCTCTGCTGCAAGATAACGCGCGGAAGCGTCGATGCTGAAGCTTCGCAGATCATCACCGCGCTCAATCAAGCGACTTAGGAGCCATTGCAGCTTCGCATACTCATTATGCGGATGACTCGGCTCCTTCATGGTCACGAACAGCAAATCATCCGGCTCGATGCCCCAGCTCAAGAAAGCTTGCTTCGTCCCCTCCTGATACTGGGCAAAAGGAAGCTCCCATTCTTTGTGTTTATCAATCATATTTACAACCAAGTAGAGCGGCTTACCCCACTCCTTCATCTTCTTCGTGAACGCGAGATTGACTTCGGATTGAACATGGTTGTAATCCATGACATAGAAAACTACATCGGCAAGATGTAAAGCCGACTCCGTAGATTGATGATGAGCGTCATCCGTAGAATCAATCCCAGGAGTATCTAGCAGCGCCGTATGACTGCCTAGAAATGGAATGGGATACGTAATCTCTACCGTTTCAATATCCGTACCATTTACGCAATATGCTTCTAATTCTTCAAGCGCAATCGTCTTCGGTTTTCCCAGATTGTTTGCTGTGCCATCCTTCATGCGATGCGTAACATGAGCACCTGGTGATCCATTACGAATACTCACGATGTTTGCACTTGTTGGAATCGGGCTGGATGGCAGCAAGGCGTGCCCACAAAGCTGATTAATCAGGGTCGATTTCCCCGCTGAGAAATGACCGCAGAACGCTATATTCATCCGTCCAGCGTCTATTTTATCAAGCAGCTGACCTAGCTTGCTTGCGTTGTCGTAATCCCCTTTTGTTTGCAGATTAACCTGCATGTTTCTGATCGCATCCGGCATGACCGAGATGCTTATATCCACCATTTGCGTCATTCGTCCATTCCGCTCCTTATGATCCGTTCTTCTATCCAAACATAACCAAGGATAAACGACTCCGTCGTCCTTCAGGACGAGAGCGTTTGTCAAGGTAGATGCGAAGCAAAAGTATAAGACTTATACTTTCTTATCTACAGAAAAAAATCTCCCAAAGGGAGATTTAGGTTTTAGGACATTACTGCATTTTCTTTTTCCGGCAAGAAAATCTCAAAGACATCGCGATGCTGCAAAATCGTAATGTCGGAGTCTTTTACTTTCATAACCACGACCTCGGATTTCGTTTTCATCTTGTCTATGTAATTCTGAGGAACTTCACCGGATTCACTGACTGTTACACCTTCAATGACTTTTTCCTCATTATCGGCTAGGGGCGTGTTAATTACTTGCTCATAAATATCGGAGAACAGTTCAAAGCTATTCGTGTATACGGCGATGCATTTCATTTCAAATCCCATCCTTTGTCTGCATATCATTTGTTTGTAATAGTTTTCCTAGTTGCACTTGGTTTCATACGTTTCTTACCCTCACGACAATTGTCCAACAATGGACATATCGTACACTGCGGGTTCTGAGCTTTGCAGTGATACCGACCGAAGAATATAAGACGATGATGCGTTTGTGTCCACTCTTCACGCGGAACCTTCTTCATCAGCTTCTTTTCAACTTCAAGTACCGAATCGTCCCAGCCAACTAATCCTAGTCTTTTGGAGACTCGCTCCACATGGGTGTCTACCGCAATAGCAGGTACTCCAAAAGCGTTCGATACGACGACATTTGCCGTTTTGCGGCCTACGCCGGGCAGTTCGACCAAGTGTTCGTGCTTCTCTGGAATTTCGCCTTCAAACTTGTCCAGCAGCAATTGACACAACTTTTGAATATTGCTTGCCTTATTTCGAAATAATCCAATCCGTCGAATGTCTTGCTCCAGTTCCGTAAGTGGAACGGCCAAGTAATCTTCAGGACGCTTATATTTCTGAAATAAATCCAATGTCACCTTATTCACGGTTTCATCGGTGCATTGAGCCGATAATAATACAGCAATCGTTAATTCAAACGGATTACTGTGGCGCAGCTCGCAATGTGCATCCGGAAAGAGCTCACCGATTGTATCCAAAATATGCCTTACTAACTTCTGTGTCATGTCTTTACTTCCTTAGGGTCGTAATAATCTCCAGTGTAGCGAATTGTGGCGTTAGAATCAATGCTTGAAAGCGTCAAAATGCGAACATTTTCTAAATAATTGCCATATTTATTTTATAAATTAGAAAAAAACCGCCTGCCTTAGAAGTCAAGCTCCTAATATACAGACGGATGAACGTAATTTTCGTTCAAATTTATTTCTCAATTTCAACAATTTTATCGTCTAACACATAAAGAGTTACTTGATCTCCAGCTGTAAAGGATGATGCCGACACAACGTCAGTTCCTTTATGGAAATAGGCTCTTGGGAAAATACTATAAGCCGTTTTTTCTCCGGTGCTTGTAGCTTTGAAGTAAAATTGGTTCACGACGTTATTGTAGTTATCCACTTCCCGTTTAGATCCTACTGCTACTTGAATAAGAAGTTTGTCATTGGCGTCTTTCATCACTTGAACACGGTCGCCCACTTTGATGGAAGTGAAACTCCATGCTACGCCGCCATTAAGTTTAACGTCATAATTGCTGCCAGCGTTTATCACTTGACTTTTACCTGAATAATCTTGAATGGTTAAGCTTGAGCTAGCCGCATTCACAGCTGTAACCTTACCGCGCACAGGACTGATCAGCTCTGCTTTTACAACAGCCAGACCTTTGAATGTCAGCTTCACATAGTCATCGATTGCAAAGTCTGTAATAGAACCTACACTTTGATCCGCTTTGACGATTGGAACACCTTCTAGGGAAACAGCAAACGAAGTGTTTGACTGATCCGTCACGGTAATTTGCTTGCTGTTCACATTAGATAAAATCGTTTTATAAAGTGCCGTTTTACTTGTCACAATTTTCGTGACAATCCCCTGATCGAAGCTTAATAATAAACTAACATTATCCCCAACTTTTAAGTCAGAAAGCGCACTGTTCGGTTTATTAGCAAGCTCAACCTGTGGAGCGAAATTAAGCTTGAATGTCAAGCTTTGACCGCTGTCCGTTTTCAATGTAATATCATTCGTTTGTAAATTTAATTGTGTTAATGCGCCATCCAGTTGGGAGGACATTTGAATTTGAGTGACATTATCTTTTGATACAAGTAAATCTACATATTTGCCGGCCGTAAATGTGCTGCTAAAGTTTGCAAAAGGAAGCTTCACTCCTGCATATGAAATGGAAACAGTATCTTTTAAAATATAAGCATGCGGTTTACCTGTATTATCTATAACGGTTAATAATTTCGATGCTTGATCGTAAGAAATAATTTTTGCAAAGTATAAGTTCTCAATAGAACGGTTGGTTACAGTAATTAAAGTTACTTTATTGTTCAAAACATCCAGCTTAAGTTGATCTCCTGGAGCAATATCATAAATACTAGCCGTGGCTAAACCATTAATTCTGACTTGCACATTATCGCTAAGAGTATAAGATGCTAATGCCCCGCCAGCTGTCTTGGTTATCGTTAAAAATGTTTTATCATCGCCAAGTGCTTTCAAAGTCCCCTCAACACTTACACCAACATCCGCTTGCTTTTTAATTACGATTTTCACAATTTCACTGTTCTTAACCGTATACTCGACCGAATCTCCAACGTGAAGAGAATTGATATCTACGAGGCTGTTATCTGGTAAAGTCGCAATCAAATTACTTGAAAAACCATAAGTTTCAGGCTGCCCTGATACAGTGTCAAGAAGCGTAATTTGCATGGCATCTTTATTAATCGTCTGAATCGCGCCATCTACTGTTTTATTAACGGGCACCTGCTTAACTATGATGGACGTATATTTATCGGTTTTGACGATCTTGCTTTTGCGCAATTGAATTGTACTGCCATTTACGATAGAAGCTAGGCTCAGGCCACGTCCTTCCGTATCAGTGACAGCAACATCCGGCGCTAAATCATAGCTCTCAAAATCATCTAAAGTGGCCTTTAGGTTAGTCATATTCAATTTCAACAGTTTGCCCTCATGGATATCAAGCTGAAGCTCATCACTAATGATTTCAACATAATAGGCTGTTCCATTCACTTGAACGAGCGAAACTTCAAACGTTTCTTGCAGTGTTTTCGCAGCTATCGCCGTATCACTTTTATTACCGTAAAACACCGTGTTCGGTGAAAGTTTATATGTACTCGTATTCCCGTCTTTATCCATAAGACCAATTGTGCCGCTCGTTAAGCTAGTCATGTAGCCTTTCACAACACGTGAAGGCAATGTAGCTAGCTCCTTTTGCGAGCGACTTAAAAAAGCTGCCATTTGAGAACGCGTTACAGCCCCTTTAGGTTGGAACGTGCCATCTTCAAAGCCATCAACAACCTTTAAAGCCACAGCTGCATTAACAAAGCCCAATGTTGAGCTGCTAATGTCATTATTATCTTTGAAAGCCGTTGGTGTAGACGATAAGCTTTGTGCGGTAGTTGCCTTACCGATAGCGCGAATCACTACTTCAGCTACCCATTCTCTCGTTGCCTTCCGCCCACCCCATTTATCTTTGGACTTATCACTTTGGCTTCTAACTTTCTCTTCTTCGTTGGAGATTAAGCCTTTCTGGAGAGCAATAGCTACATAATTACGCGCATAGTTATCAACCAGCATGAAATCTGGAAACACCGTTGCTGTCGTCATTGCATCTACTTCGCCTTGCAAGCCCATCATCCGAGTAGCCATAATAAGGACATCTTGTTGTGAAACCGAGTTCTCTGCTCGATAAGCCCCATCCTCGTAGCCTTCAATAATGCCTTCCAAAGCAAGTTTGGATATATGTCGAATACCCCAATAGTCCGATTTTACATCAGGGAAAGAAAGCTTTACATTACTTGTTGATGTCGTATTTACTGACTCTGCTGCCAAAACTGGCGTCCCCGCCAGGCTTGTAATAATTAAAGAGCTAACAATTGCACTTGCTAATTTCTTGTTTCTCATCGTTGATTTAGACTCCTCTGCTACTACATTTAATTAGGTCGTTTAATTGGATACGGAAGCTCTAAATGCCCCATTAAGCTATCCACTTGTTTGCCGTTTTTCAGCACATATAAAGCCTTCACTTCTGGAAATTGAAACACGGTTTTCTTCAAAGCTTGTAAAAACAACTCCTCACCCGGAGCGCCTAATTGCGTTTTGGGACCAAATTTGAGATCAAGCTTCAATTCACCCTTAGCTTTATCAAACGAAGTGCTTGTGAATGTAAGATCATCAAATAAAGGAATCGCTTTAGGATCATCACTCTTTTTGAGTGCGTTTAGTGCGACTTCATACACGTCAGCGTCCTGTTTGTAGCTGATTGTGACTTCTTTTTCTATAAGTTTCATTTCGTCCTGATCACTGTAAAAGGCTTTGACCTTTTTTTGCTTTAAAGGTTCTGGTGTTGCTGTTGGGGTTGGTGCAGGACTTTGTACCACCGTTGTAGGGGTCGGCGCAATCGTAGCTTGCGGTGTTGCTCCACCTACGAGTTGACCTTTCTGACCGCAGGCGGTTACAGACAACGTGATGGCACTTACAAGAAGCACCCCATGGAATAGGCGACTTGTTTTGGTCATCTCACTCACTCCTTAGCGTTTTGCATAGCAAAACGAACTTCGAAAGCATACGGTTTAAGCTTTCGTCTCTTATTTGAGGTTCAGGTATTCTTTGATGGCAGCAACGATAGAAGCCGCTATTTTGTCTTGAAAAGCATCCTTGTACATGGCAGATTCATCGTTCTTATTAGACAAATACCCCACCTCGACCAGAACAGCCGGCATTGTCGTTTTCGTGATGACCCTGAAATCAGCTTGTCGTACCTTACGATCAGGAAATCCAGCAGCGGCAACCACATTTTTGTGGATGACATTAGCAAAAGCTAAGCTTTCCGGTCTGTTATAATACGTTTCTGTTCCCGATACCGAAGCTTTGGCGCTATTCCCGTGAATCGATAGGAAAAGATCTGTTTGATTGTCGTTCCCGAAAGAAACACGGTCATCCAGTGGAATGAACGTATCATCCGAACGAGACATAAGGACATTTACACGCTTGTCCTGAACAAGAAGCTTCTCTACCTTCTTCGCTGTAGCGAGTGTAAAATCCTTCTCATGCTTGCCAGTTATAGATAATGCACCAGGATCATTATCCCCGTGTCCTGCATCAATCACCACGGTTAACTGATGCTCTACTATCGAAGCTGTCCATTGATTCGTAAGCTTAGAAGGCTGAACGCGATAGTCAGCTGGACCTTTCAAATCCAAAATAATTCTTACCGTAGCAGGGTTATCAGCAAAGTTAGAAAAGCGCACTTTCTCAACCAGAGGATGCTTAGATGGCAGCTCCCCCGCATTATTTACAAGTAATTTCTGGAGAGAAGGATCTAAAGTTGTGTTAGGGAAGTCAAACACAATGCGATTCGGGTTCGATAATTTCATCATAGTCGGAACTAAAGAGCCGTCTTTCGCGGCTACGGATAACTCCTTCTCAGATAGGACAATCGAAGTCAACAAATGGGCATTAGGATCGGGTTTAATCGTTCCTGGATCTGTGCCTGTACCTGGCACCGGCGGTTTTGGAGGTGTTACTTCGCCAGGATTATGGCCATCTACAACATCGATAGGTCCTGTAACAGGTTTGGAATCCGAATCATCTTTTTTGAACATATGAACAGAAGAGGTTAAAGAGTCCCATTTAAATTCAATACCCATAAATTGACCAATGAAACGAAGTGGGAGCATCGTGTTGCCTTTTTCGATGATTGGCGCTACTTCCAAACTTTCCTTTTTGCCTTTAATCAGGGCCGTTTTACTGTCGATAACCAATTGAATGTTCATATCGCCTTTGACGATGGTTACCTTGCGTGTGGATTCATCCCAAGTCACCTTGGCACCAATTTCTTCAACGATAATCCTTACAGGTACAATCGTATTGCCACTTACTATACGGGGCTGAACTTCGTTAGACACCAGCTTTTTTTCATTCATATAAAGCATAATTCCACTGGGAGACTCAGCTCCCATCGCATAAGTAGGGAGAAGCAGCATGCAAACTAGCAGCATTAAACAAAATGCAGGAAATTTCATCATTCACCTCTATGTAATGTCGGAATTGGGGTCGTAAATTCGTACTCTTAAAATCTATCTTTTAAAAACTAGCAGCAACGTGTCCATTGTATCAAAATAATCATATGCCCGACAGCAAAACCTCCGTTCAATCGACATTCTAGTAATCTATTAGACGCGGAAAACTGCCAAAAGTTGCAAAAAAAGAAGAATAAAAAAACCTAGCTAAAAGCTAGGTCTGAGTTCATGCAACTAGAATAAAAAAAGACGCAACCAATGCAAGAGCTCATTGGATTGCGTCTTCTATGATCACATTTTATTTATAAGCCAAACGTTTTTGGTGAGCTTGCTCATAGGCTGTGATTTTCTCTTCATGTTGAAGTGTTAAGCCGATGTCATCCAAGCCTTGCAGCAGGAACTGACGACGGTGCTCATCCAAATCAAACTGAATTTTCAAGCCGTATTCATCAGTGAGAGTTTTGTTCTCAAGATCGACATTCAGCTTGTAGCCTTCATGCTTCGCTGTACGAGCGAACAAATCATCTACTTGCTCTTCCGATAGCTTGATTGGCAGAATGCTGTTTTTGAAGCAGTTGTTGTAGAAGATATCCGCATAAGACGGCGCGATAATGACGCGGAAGCCGAAATCTTGAATAGCCCAAGGTGCATGCTCACGGGAAGATCCGCAGCCGAAGTTCGCTCTGGAGAGCAGGACGGAAGCTCCTTGATAACGATCTTGGTTTAATGGGAAGTTCTCGATAACCTTGCCCGCCTCATCCCATCTCCATTCGAAGAAGAGGAATTGACCGAAACCGGAACGCTCAATTCTTTTAAGAAATTGCTTAGGAATAATGGCATCTGTATCTACATTCACGCGATCTACAGGACCGACTAGGCCTGTATGTTGTTTAAAAGCTTCCATGTTTTCATTCTCCTTAAAGTTTTGCTTTAGCAAAACTAGCATCGTAAGCATTGCTTTAATCAGCCCAAATTAAGCTTGTTGGTATTCTTTGATTTCCCAATCACGAACGTCGTAGAAATGACCTTTGATTGCTGCAGCAACAGCCATTGCTGGAGATACGAGATGCGTACGTCCACCGCGGCCTTGACGACCTTCGAAGTTACGGTTGGATGTTGATGCACAGCGTTGACCTGGTTGCAGAACGTCTGGGTTCATAGCCAAACACATACTGCAGCCTGCATCGCGCCATTCGAAGCCTGCACCCTCAAAAATTTTGTCCAAGCCTTCTTTCTCAGCTTGAATTTTAACACGTCCTGAACCTGGAACTACGATAGCTGTAACACTCGGATCTACCGTGTAGCCTTGTGCAATCTTAGCAGCTGCACGAAGATCCTCGATACGACCATTTGTACAAGAACCGATGAAAACATAATCAACTTTCAGTTCAGTCATTGGCGTTCCTGGTGTTAAATCCATATATTCAAGCGCTTTTTCAGCAGCTTTACGTTCATTTTCTGTTTCAAAGCTTTGCGGATCCGGAACTAGTGATGTAATACTCGTCCCCATTCCCGGGCTAGTTCCCCAGGTCACTTGCGGAATCAAAGAATCAGCATCAAACTCCAGCACCCAGTCATACGTAGCGCCTTCGTCAGTAACAAGGTTAGACCATTCTGCCACTGCAGCGTCAAAGTCAGCACCTTGTGGAACGTATTCACGACCACGCAGGTAGTTAAATGTTGTTTCGTCAGGAGCGATAAGACCAGCTCTAGCTCCACCTTCAATGGACATGTTACAAACCGTCATTCGCTCTTCCATGGAAAGACCACGAATCGCTTCGCCGGTATATTCAATAACATAACCCGTTGCAAAGTCTGTACCGTATTTAGCAATAACGCCAAGAATTAAATCTTTCGCAGTTACGCCTGGTTTCAGATTGCCTGTAATGCGTACTTCCAATGATTTCGCTCTGGATTGTTGCAGCGTTTGTGTAGCAAGAACGTGCTCCACTTCACTCGTTCCAATACCGAAAGCAAGTGCGCCGAATGCGCCATGTGTCGAAGTGTGGCTATCGCCGCAAACAATTGTTTTACCTGGATGTGTAAGTCCTAGCTCAGGTCCCATAACGTGTACAACACCTTGATCAAGGCTGTCTAGGTCGAACAACGTAACGCCGAAATCACGGCAGTTTTGCGAAAGTGTATCAATTTGTTGTTTGGAAATAGGATCTGTGATGTTGAAACGATCCTTCGTCGGAACGTTATGATCCATCGTTGCAAACGTAAGATCCGGTCTACGAACTTTGCGACCTGATAAACGAAGGCCTTCAAATGCTTGCGGTGAAGTTACTTCATGTACCAGCTGCAAATCAATATAGATTACGCTGGGCTTGCCTTCTTCCTGGTTAATAACGTGATTATCCCAAATCTTCTGAAACATTGTCTTTTTACTCATATCCAGTCACCTCTTGTCATTATCCGCTCTAATTGTTAATGTCTTACCCTCATAACGTAGTTTAGCACGGATAACGTCATAGCTCCAAGATATAATAACTATAAGCTTCATAGATTATTCCTATAGGATGATTCGATTTTAAAAAAGGCGGTTAGTAACTTGCATAAGCAATTATGACATTTTGAAAAGGATGTGTTACTATGCTTTGGACAATTTTCGTTGTATTTCTCGTCATGTGGGCTTTAGGAATTGGGTTTGATATCGGAGGGAATTTAATCCATCTTCTTCTCGTTTTGGCCGTCATATCATTGGTATTCAACTTGGTTACAGGTAGAAGAGGCAGTTAACATTACT
>NZ_WHOA01000248.1 GCF_013141715.1 Paenibacillus phytorum
TTCCAATGGAAGTATTCATTTCAAGCAGAATACGTTTCGAATGTTCCTGAAGGTCAAAAGAACTTAATGGGGCTGTCCTATAAGTAGAAATCTACTTATAGGACAGCCCCATTTCTGCAATGACACATCGTACTTCCACAAAACGAAAAGACATGGATCTTGTTGTTTGGATACTGACACCACGATACCTGACGGAACTGATACCGCACAACCGTGTTTGTCATGCGGACTCTCGAAACCTTTACATACATTTATAAGTTCCCATGTACCTCATAATACAATACTTTGGCACAATGAGGTTCTAAGCTTTTAAGTTTCATCGCGTTCGTGAAGTAACCAACTTCCTCTTCCGTACAGAAATCATAAACCCGATAGCTCCCATCCAAGCTTATCTCGATATCTTTAGGCCGATCGTCAAAATTGAAGATGCAAATGAGATAACGATCCTCCAATTTTATTCGTCCAATCGTATAAGTATCATCGTCAAAGCGGGCGGCTTTACCGGTTGGAGGCAAGAGCTTCTTCAATGCCCGAATATTTTCCTCGGACAGAGATGGAATTAAGTCTCCGCTCAGGATCATCCCTCCGGATGCTAGGATAACGGCTTTATGAAATTCGAACTCTTGATCCGAAATATCCGATTTCTTCTCAATGACTTCACCGCTAATCGTCTGGTTATGGAACGTTACTCTTTCGAGGACTATGACATCCGGGTCGTTATACCACAAAGTGTCGTTTTGCCAGTTCCGAGGAAATAGCTCCTTCGCATTGCCGCTGACGTGTTTCCAGTCCCTTGCAATATCGTTAGTCACTCGGTTCCCGTGAACTAATCCAAGAAGCGGCCAGAAAGGAGCATTGCACCCAAGAATAAAGCTATCGTGCCCGACTTCATCAATAATCGCCTTCATTCCACTGCGAAATGCTTCGATTCTAGTCGCTTGTTTGTCGTAACGGCATCCTGGCAAGGCACCATATTGCAGAAAATCCAGCTTAAAATACCGCCAACCCCACTCATCATGCATAACCCTAACAGCTGACCTCAAATAGTTTTGGGCTTCAGGATGCGTTCCGTCCAGCATATACCATTGCTTTTCCGGCAGCTTCTTTTTCTGACCGATTCCATTGAATGGTTTGCCTTCCTGATCTTGAACCAGCCAATCCGGTTGCTCAAGCATCAGCTTCGACCCTGGTTCTACAATAAAGGGAGATAGGTAGCCTGCAGCTTCAATCCCGGTTGCTCGGATACCTTCACTAATTGTTTTGACGTCTGCTCCAAGCGTGACACTTGGAATTAAGAAGTCGCCATCAGCTGCTGCATAGCCCCCATCAATTTGAATTCGCTTCAGTTCAGGTATTCGCTGGACCATACTGCGTGCATTCTCGTAAAGTCCCTCTGCAGTTATTGGACGAAGACAATAATAGGAACACCATCCCGTAGGAATTTCAGGATAAAGCATACGCGGGTGGTTCCTATTGAGGCATTCAGCCAATTCTTGAAAGAGCAGATCGCGGTTCGATCCGGAAGCAAACATGAATTGTTCTAACTCCCACGACTGGCCAGGCCCCAGCTCTAAATCTTCTGTATCCATAATCACTTCTATATAGGAATTTCTAAATCGAAACTCGCCGGAAAAGCGATTGCATGAAGTAAAGGCCATCAGCAGGTGCTCCTCATTATAGGGAGACAATGCCAATAGATTGTAAACCGTCCATAAGTTCTCATGAAACGGAGTTTCAGGGATTCGAAAGAAGTCCCGATCTTTCCCGTAAGCCCCGATCACATAGGGTGAAGAAAGCGTACCTCCGTATTGAGTAAGCATTTGAAAGCCTTCACCGTAAAATGGCGTATCGGGGTCGAGAGGCATATCCCCAGAAAAAAGCACGACCTCTTTAATCCGCAGTGAATGATCAGATCGATTGACAACTCTAGCGTTTAAAAGATTATTCGCCCATGATTTCTCTACAGTAACCTCACGGTCAGCAGCTGTTGTGAAATCGGAAAGTCTAACACTAGGTTTGATTTTTTTCATATCGTCCAAATTCAGCATATTGAGCCTCTCTCTTTCAAATGATTCATAAGCTTACACTTCTTTCATTGCTTCTTCCACGGAAAGCATTTTTCCTGTTCTCGACGATACAGCAGCAGCATGCACCAAGCTTTGCGACTTCAAATAATCTCTTCCGTTTGGTCTTGGCTCCCGCTTTTCCTTCAATGCTGTTAGAAATTCATCGATCGACAACACGTTTCCTACCCCGTCGAAGGTGTACACTTCATCGGCCTTTCCTTCCTTCATAAGCTGCACTCGATTGCTCGTTATCACAATCGCTCCATCCGTACCTTCGAAACGCCAATCACCATACCATTCAGACAGTTTTCCCTTGGCCATCATGCTGCCGTGATAATCCACAACCGTTCCTCCGTCAAGCTCCATCCAAGCGCTAAGGTGGACCGTCGTCGTCTCCGTCCAACTTCCGGGCGGATTGCTGTTCATAGCGAACAATTTCACCGCTTCCTGACCGGTAAAATAACGGATCATATCGAAATGATGAATCGTGACATCTTCCAGCAATCCATTTGCCAACCGACCAAAATAAGGAACGGGTACGACATGATAGCGGTCGAATTCGATATGTACGGATGACAAATGTCCGATAACGCCGCTGTCTAAAAGCTCCTTCGCCTTCAGTACCGGGGCGAAGAAACGGTAATTCTCAGAAATCATGAACGGGATGTTTTTCAGTTCGGCCTGGCCGACAATATATTGTGCATCCTTAATATCGTTCGAAATCGGCTTCTCGCAGAGCACAGGCAGGCCATGCGCGAACGCAATCTCGTTAATCGAAGTGTGAATGTGTGGAGGTGTAACATTAATGACGAAATCGGGGCACTCGCTGATGATCGCATCTTCCAAAGACGAGTAAAACGGAGTTTCCGGATCAATCGTTTCGCGCAGCTGAACGTTCGCTTCAACAACGCATACCGCATCTACGCCAGCATGACGTCTCAATCTCTTGTACCACCCTGAACCGAAGTTTCCTAAACCAACCAGAACCGCCTTCATATTGCTCATCCTCTCTTCGCTTCTTTACATTTGATTTTTATTTCGGGATGGTCCAGCATGACACCAGACAACGACAATAGGATCTTCCACGCTTGAAATGAGATGATGGTCCTCTCCCGGCTCAATAATGACGACATCTCCCGTCTTTACGGGGTACATGTGCTCTTTGTTGATTTCAACCTCGCCTTTGCCCTGCAGGATAAGAAAAGCTTCGCAATCTTCGTGCACATGATAGTCGATGCCGCCCGGACCGTCGTTCGTATGAGCGCGTGCGCCCGGTTTCTCGAAGGCAAGCCCACCGTAAGAGAGGTAATCCCCCGGCATAATGTCTTTCAAAATATGTCCTTCCGTAACATCGGCCAACTGCTGTAAACGATAAGTTCTCATTTAAAATCACTCCTTCTTTTTATTAACTTACTTCTTGAACAATTCTTCGTATTTTTGCTCAGCTTCCTTCATCACTTGATCGCCGCCCATTTTCTTCCATTCCGCAACGAATGCGTCAAACTCGCTGATCGGACGTTTCCCGGTAATGAAGTCAATGAATGCTTTGACGGCAAATTGATCGAGACGATCTTTATTCTCGTTGAACACGGGTCTGGATACGGGCTCCAGAATATCATATTTCCCTCTGCCGATATGCTCGACTTTTTTCCTCAAATCCCGATATTTCGCGTCGGTCATGAATGGAGTCTGGAAATCATAATCGTTAAAGCTGCCCATAAACGGATATTGCGGCCCGATCCCAAACTTGATTCGTTCGCTTTCTTGGTCATATGGAGGTATAAATTGATAGTCGCCCTCCGGCGAAACGTTATACGTTTTTCCCTTTTCCCCGTAGGTGACCGAGGCGCGAACATCCGTGTTAAAGCTGTAGGCATCCATAATCTCAAGGTACTTTTTCAGTTTCCCCTGATCTTTTTCCATTTTTTTGGAAAACTGTTGACCGGAATTGCCTACCGGATTTTTCTGGAGTGCCCCGTAATCTCCATTCGGGCCTTTGGGTCCGGCAAAAAGCGCCCAATCTACGCCGGGTATTTTCTCAAAATATTTGCCTCCGGAGAACGCTCTTGCGGGAAGAAAGTTCCACCAGTTGCTTTCGATGACGCCATATTTCCCGGAAATGATTTTATCATCTATGTTCGCTTTTTTGTTCACGGCAAACTCGAGATCAATGAGATCCTGTTTATACCATTTATTTAATATGGTTAATGCATCCTTGGCGCCGGGCTGAATTTCTCCTTTGATAATTTTCCCGTTTTCTTCGGTGAATGCACCAGGATACACGCCGAATGCCGCGAAGATTGAAGTAAATATATCCGAAAACGGTACCACCCCAGGCTGCAGCTCGGCTTTTGCGGTCATGCCGAACGTATCTTTCTTACCGTTCTTATCGGGGTCGTCGTTTCTGAATTTGATTAACGCTTCTTCCAACTCACCGAGGGTTTCCGGCACTTTGGTAATCCCTACATTTTTCAACCAGTCGTTCCGGATGCCGACTACGGTGGCATCGCTGCCGAGTGTCCAAATAATCGGCATGGAGTAGATTTTGCCGTCCCGGCGTTGATACTTGAACGGATCTTGGCCCAAATTTTTGACCAGCCAATTATAATAATTTGGAGAGTTCTGCTTGATGAAATCCTCTGAAAGCTCGGCCGGAATGCCCTGTGCGACAAATTTATCGTAGTCAGGCATTTTCAAATCCACCCAATAATCGGGCACCTTTCCCGAAGCGATATCCAAAAGCAGCTGCTGCTGATACGTTTCCGCCTTTTCCGGGTCAATGGTGATGTCTACGTTAAACTTGTCCTGTATCACTTTGACTGCATAAGGCTGATCCGTCATTTTGTCACTGGCCCAGCTTAAGAAAGTCAGCTTGTATCGTTCTTCCTTACCTGGGCTACTTGCCGTCGCCACCGCATCTCCTTTGGAGCTTTGATTGCCCTGACCGGTGCATGCGGTCATGACCACAAGCGTAATTGCCATCATACTGCCTGCTAACACTTTCTTCTTCAATTGAATCACACCCTTTTATATAGTGTATGTATCGATAAAGGCTCCCCTGTCCTACAACGGATTAACCTTTAACAGCCCCCAGCATGATACCTTGAACGAAAAATTTTTGCACGAACGGATAAATGATCAGCATAGGCAATATGGACAAGATCACGATAGTCGCATACAATTCTCTGCCCAAATGCTTCGTTGTATCCGTCCTGTTGACCAAAGCTTGCATGGAATCGAGGTTGTTTTCGAGCACGATTTTACGAAGCACGATTTGCAGTACCTGCTTGCCAGGATCCTTGATATAAATCATGGCGTCGAACCATGCATTCCAATGATAAACCGCTACCCATAGCGCAACCGTTGCCAGCACAGGCTTCGACAAGGGGAGCGTGATCCTGCAGAAAATCATAAAATAACCCGCCCCGTCTACCTTCGCTGACTCTTCCAGACTTTCCGGCAACGACCGAAAAAAATTTCTCATAATGAGAACGTTGTACGTACCGACCAAAGACGGCAGCACTAATGCCCACATCGTGTCCAACAGACCTAAATTTTTGATTAGCAGAAATGAAGGAATTAAGCCGCCGCTAAAGATCATGGTAAACAAGATGAGCATCGTGATCGTTCTGTTAAGCGGCAGATCCAACTTGGAAAGAGGATAAGCCAACATCGAAGTAAATAGGAGGCTTAAGGTTACTCCGAGTACCGTCCGCAGCAGCGTGTTTCCATAACCGATCCACAAGCCTGTGAATTCCAGAGCAAGCTTATAAGCGGCTAAAGAAAAATTCTGAGGCACCAACATCAGCCCGGATGAATAAGCTCCCTTGCCTGAAGATAAGGAGATGACAATCTGATTCCAGAACGGCAGTAAAGTAACCACTAGGATCCCCGATACGAGCGCATACAGCAGGATATCAAACCATTTTTCACTTTTCGTTTTCTTCATAAGCCCCTCCGCCAGATGCCGGTTTTACCATAATGCATGTTCTTTTCCACCCATCGTCTTGATGACCTGATTAACAGTTACGATCATGATCAAGGCAACGACCGATTTGAATAATCCAACCGCTGTTGCATAGCTGTACTTCATCTCGACCATGCCTTTTCTGTACACATACGTATCGATAATGTCCGATACCCTGTATACGTTAACACTATACATATTGAAAATTTGATCGAACCCGGCATCCAGAATTCCCGCCATCGACAAAATTAACAGGATGGCCATGACTGGAGCGAGCATGGGGATCGTAATATAAATAACCCTTTTGAATCTGCCTGCGCCGTCGATAATGGCCGCTTCATATAATTCGCCGTTAATGCCCGAAATGGCTGCGAAATAAACGATCGCTCCCCAGCCGAAGCTTTTATAAATTTCCGTCAATACGAGAATGAGCCGGAAATACTGTTCATTTCCCATAAACAAGACAGGATCCATCCCGAACAGCTTGATAACGGAATTAACGAGACCGTCGATCGAGAGGATACTCATGAAGATCCCCGCCATCACCACCCACGAGATAAAATGCGGCAAATACGATATCGTTTGAGCTAATTTTTTAAACTTTGCACTGGCTACTTCATTCAACAGCAGGGCAAACACGACCGGAACAGGGAAGCCGAATATTAATTTGTAAAAGCTGATGATGATCGTATTTTTCAACACTTGCAAAAAAACCGGATCTGAAAACGCATACATAAAATGGTGCATGCCAATCCAAGGACTGTTCCAAATCCCCTTCATAAGCTGAAAATCCTTAAATGCCAGCACAGCACCGTACATCGGAACATAATGGAAAAGGATGTAATAAGCTATTGCTGGCAGCATCATCACATACAGCACTTTATACTTCTTGAGGCTCCTCATACTGCTCTCCAGAACACCCACCTCCTTGTATTTATTATAGGAGTTTCCGTTCTCGCCAACAATTTCAGATTCTTTAGATATGCTTCAATAAATTTCGAACTTTATCCATTCCAATGCAAAAAACACGCACCCGCAGTGACGTTCCAGGCATACGTGTTTTTCATATGATCGTGTTTCGATTCACATGTCAGGCAATAGCTCCTCTCTTTTCGGAAGGCGAATGGTCATTACAGTGCCTTTCCCCAAGACGCTTTCAATCGAGATCCCATACCCCTCTCCGAAGAAGAGCTTCAGCCGGTCATTTACATTTTTCAACCCGTAGCCTCTGGATTCTCGAGACAACACCTCGCGGGCTTTCTCCTCCGTCATGCCGACTCCGTTATCCTCTACTGTGATCTCGATATACCCGTCACGGCTTCGTCCCGTTATGGCGATCTTTCCCCGCCCGTCCGTTTTGCCCGCGATCCCATGCTCGATACAATTTTCCACTACGGGTTGCAAAATCAAATTAATGGTCACATAAAGAAATATGTCTTCATCAAAATCGTAATGAACGTCGAAGCTGCTTTCACTCATAATCAGCATGATCTCCACATAGGATTTCATATTGACGACTTCTTCACGTACAGGAATGATATTGTCCCCTTTGTTCAAAGCCGTTCGATAAAATTTGGAGAGCGAGGTGACGATTTTGCTGATTTCCTCCTGTCCAGCCTGAACGGACTTCCACTTAATCGCCGACAGCGTATTATAAAGGAAATGAGGGTTGATTTGGGATTGGAGAGCCTTAAATTCCGCTTTCTGTTGATCGATCTTGTTCTGATAACCGACCAAAATCAACTCGTTTATTTTTTGCAGCATCTGTCCGAATCGGTTGGTCAGTATTCCAAATTCGTCTATTGAATTGGAAGAGACGACAACATCCAAATTCCCGTTTTCGATCAGTTTCATTTTATGGATCAACCGTTTGATCGGTACAGTAAACATGTTGGAAAACATCCAAATCATCAGAAGCAATATTGAAAAACATACGAGTACGATAATGACAGTCGCTTTAATAATGCTCGTTGCATTGATAGATACCTCATTAAGCGGAATATAATACGATAATGTCCAGCTCGGATGCTGAATTTGCTCGTCGATAATGAAGTATTCATGATTTCCGCTCTTGGAGGATTTGCCCATAGCATCAAAAAGGAGGCGTTGATTTAGGTAGTCGGAATTGCTGTAAACCACATTTGAATTCTTATCTCTTACGACGATGCCGAAATTGTTCATTTCTTTGCTCTGCAAACCTTCGAACATTTTGCTATAAGTAAGATTCATAGAGACAGTGCTCGGATTTCGAAGCTGGAAAATGTCCGGTATTTTCCTGGCTACGATCAAGTTTCCATCTTCCCAATACCATTCCGTATTGACGTTGGCCGAAGCGCTCCGGTACCAATTCGTTTCCGCGACACGGCTGCTGTTTTGAATGAAATCGCCGTATTCCGGCAGTTTGTTTTGCGTGTAAACGGTAAGCTGCATAATTTCCTTGTTCATTCCCTTAATCGTGTTGAACGTAGGATCCAGGTAGCTTCTTAAATCATAAGATAAATTGGATACGTCCGTATAATCGTTATTGAATATTTTGAGGATGCCAGTATTGTACACAATAGAATCCATAATCCTGTTATATTGATCTGCCTTATAGTCCATATTGTCCGAAATCGTTCGAATCGTCTCTCGTATTCCCTGTAGCGCCTGCTTTTGGAGCAATAACTTGGACTGATAATAAGAATACAAGCCCAATACCACAATCGGGATCACGATTAGTAATATATAAGATAAGAACAGCTTTTGCCTAATAGAAGTGAATTGAAATGCATGAATCCGGTTGGCCCGCTTCATTCTACTCTCTCCCTATACTTTGCAGGGGTAAGACCGTAATAGTTCTTGAATAAGGTGCAGAAGTAAGGCAAATTGGAGAATCCCACTTCTTTGCTGATGTCAACGATCTTCATATTCGTATTCCTCAAGTAATGGCTTGCTTCCTTAAGTCTTATGCTTGTAATATATTTGACCATATTTTCACCTGTTTCTTTCTTAAACAGATGACTTAAATAGCTTGGGGACAAGTGAACGCCGGAAGCGATCGTGTCCAAGCAAATATCCTGATTGTACTGTTTGGCGATAAGGTCAACAACTTCCTGGATCACTTTACGATTCTGGTCGATATTGTCATTAGTCGTATCGGAATCCTCATTTTCGAGTAATGTGTAAATTATCTTCTTGATATCTGCGGGCGTCCGAATTAAATAAACGTCTCGAATCACACTTTGAAATTTATGAGCATGAATGGGGTAATTTGCGCAAATTTCTTTTATAATCTCCACGCACAAATGCTTGACGTAAATACTGGAGAAATGATTGCCTTCCTGAAGCTCGTCAAAGAACATGGAGATACGCCGCTTTCCTTCTTTGAGGTTTCGAAATCGAATCAAGCCCTTTATATCCTCCAAATCCCGGTTCATGATCGAGGAAGGCTGCTCTTCCTTGACATAGAACTGATCCACGAACAATAAACTGCCTTCACCATGACCGAAGAGATGGTAATCAAGCATCGTCTCCATATCCATATATGCATCATGAAGATCCTCGATGTTGTTCACCGATCTGCCGAATACGATCCAGGCGGCGGTAAGGTCATTATTAGTAAAAAACTGCTGTATCCGGTTGCCAATCTCCAACAATTCGGAATGTGCGAGCATATAGTGTGATTTTAACAAGATCACGCTTTGATATTCATTCAGATTGACATGGTCATATTGCGTTTGAATCATGATGCGCAAATCATTTTCCAACCGATATGCCACCAAATCAAATATTTTGAAGTTCACTTGGATCAAGATCAATTGGAAACAGTTATATTGGTAATCGAAATCGGATTGCCGCATTCTTGTCTTCATCGGTACATCGACACTTGCCCTATGGATGAGATCCAGCATTATTTTTTCCTTCTCGTATTTGATGCTTCGATGATATCCCGCGAGCAGCTTCTCTCTTCTTTCTTTCTCCATTCTTCCGGCTTCACACGAGCTGAACACTTTTCGAATGACGTCTATAAATTCTTCGATATCGACAGGTTTTAATATATAATGCTCTACCCCAAGCTCGATGGCTTTCTTTGCATATTCGAATTCGCCGTATGCGCTGGAAATGACGATTTTCAACGATTCGTTATGCTTTCTAAGCGATTTCACCAAGCTTATTCCATCCATGATCGGCATTCTAATATCCGTTATCAGAACATCTACTTCATGATGAAGAAGATAATCAAGCGCCTCTTTGCCATTCTGCGCTTCGGTAACGATTACATTAAAGTTGTATTTGGATAGCAAATATTTGATCCCGTCACGTTCAAATTTTTCGTCGTCCACGATCAACACGTTAAACATTGGAATCCTCCCGGCAATAGTTATATGGACTTGTCCTCTTACATTTTTCGGTCATTGATATAGAAAAAGTGGCTGCCTCAATGGCAGCCGCTCCAAGTCAGTGAGAGTAAAAGCATCCGCCAATCCAGGTCGGATGCTTTTGTGCATGTGTTGTACGATGTTGTATTATTTATTTAGGGTATGAAGGCCAAGCTTGCCGGCAAACGCTTTCAACTATCATTATAATGAATTGATGAAATTTCCAGTATAGATTAATTTATGATCCCCATGTCATTTTTTACGGCTTGCTTACTTCGATTATGTGATCAAGGTTGGAACAATGCACGTCATCTCTTTGTAGAGAATGAGATGACGATATGAAAAAGCCCTTCTACATCCAAGTAGAAAGGCTTTTTCATATCAGTCGTTTATTATGTTTTCTGTAATCCGTATATAAATGACCAATTCTTTTAAAGGATGATTTGTTTTTTTGTTTATTAAACAAACCATGCGACGGATTATGAAGATTGACCTCAATGATCCAAATACGTCCATTTTTATCTACTGCAAGATCTATTCCACATTGAAATGAGTAGAAAGGAAACTTCTGAGAGTAGTCCATAATTATATAACTTAATGAGATAAGTTGTTTCTTGATACTTTCGATACGCTCATTATTGAAGAGAAGCGATTGCTTTAACGCATCTTCAATACTTGTTACATAACCTCCACCTCGTTGAACGTTTGAAACAACACTTCCCTGACCAGCTACCTTTACAACCATCCCTGCGTAATTCCACTTACATTGACCATCTCTCATCATCATAACCCGAATGTCAAAAGGCCGACTATTAATCTCAGCTAAATCTATCGCTTTTTGAACAATGTATGTTGTTTGAGGGCTAGTATTTTTTATATGTTGATGGATATCTTCGATGGATGAAGCAAAGGTTGTTTTGCCGCGCACCTTCACAAACTGATAACCCTTTGTTGTTTTCCACGCTTTAATGATGCCTTTACCTGTATGTTGTGTATTCGCTTTGATATAGATGGTTTTATATTTTTGCAAAAATGAAGATAAAGTTTCACGAGTATAAAAAGTTGTAGGCGGTAGATGTTTTGCTATCCATGAATTTTTTGAATAAAAACGATGTAGATTCCATTTTGCTAATCTTGCCAAACTTGGGTGCATTTCATCCATCCTTTAGCTCTGTTTATTAGACATCATATTATGCTTCATGCAAGATGGATACGGCATTCGTGGAGCCCGAAAATTCTTATTTAGTTCTCAAAATAGAATGGATTATTTTGGTGAGATAACCAGATCATTTTCTGTTCTGGTGCATTAACTGGTTATTAATGTGAACTTATGCCATACGGTTAGCCAGGGCTATCCGTGAGGAAGAAGGCAATATCGATCGAATCATTCAAGAAACGGTTCCATCGGCTACACCTGAATCCCATCGAAGTCGAAGACGTCGGATTTTTTATTTGTTTCGGTCCAATAGTTTCTGGAGTTTAAGTTTAAGTATCGTTCTAAGTTAGATCAATAAAGATAGCCTAAAAAATCTAGCTCTCCCTCGCTCCAATCAATCTTTCCTACTTTCTTAATCATTAATTCATCAATTACCTCAAACCCTATGCCATTTGTAATCTGAGTTTCATTATCAACTTTTAACCATTTACATTGGTTCTTTACTAATTTATAACCATTTCTCAAATACAAGGTCATGTTATCTGCAAATAAAAGTATAAAGTCAATATTTCGTCCCACAGAAAACTTATCGATTTCTACAAGCAGCGTTGAAGCAACTCCCTGTGAGCGAGTGTTTTGTGAAACACATAAATCAATTACACCCAGTATTTTCACAGGTTTCCCATATATCATATTCAAATACTTTATCTATCTTCAAATTATGTCTCCAATACTAATATATTTGTTTTAAGCCATTGAAACTCTCGTTTTCCGTTAGTTTAACCCGCCTATCGGGCGTCAGTTTCAAAATTCCTCCTCTTCTTAGTACGGTAATACAATTTGAAACGGCATACCAAAATCGTTATATTTACCAGCGATAATACAACAAGCCATATAATTAGAGATGACATGGTAGTCCATAGTCCAAACCAAGGTAAAACTCGCCCAGCGCCAATAAATGTAGTTAGTGGTGACAGAAACAAGAGAATCAAGATAGGAAGCAGTCTCCCAACCGATGAAAAAATCAATTTTCCGGTCGTGATGCCCTTTTTGCTCCTATTCATACGAATGTGTGTATATAAACCCCAAAGAAACGTCGTAATCACCAGCAGAATCATAACCCTCTCCATGTTTCTGCTGTTAAAAATAGAAGTTTCGGACTTTTCGCCCTTTATAATCCGTGCGATCTCGTCGACAAAAGCTGAATAATCGATAAATGCGTTTAAACCAGAGTTAAACATCATCGTGATGCCCAGATGTTGATCCAAATATATCGTTTCTTCCGCCTTATACGTCCAGAAAATCCCACTATGGGAAATCGTCCGGCCCCCATGTTCATCCTCATCTGCAAGCCACCCCATTCCATACGGGCCGCTCTGTCCGGCTTTATGGTATTGCTCCATCAGCTCTGGGGCTAGAAGGCGACCATTATATTGGGCAAGCATCCATTTTGTCATGTCTTCTGCAGTTGACATAATACCGGCCGGACCGTCAATAAACCAGAAGGGTTCGGCTTGGTTTACAGGATAGCCAAATAATAGATAGTGTCCCCGCGGAATGGCAGGATTCTCATTGATTTGCTGTGTGGTACTGACATTGAAGGTATGGCCCATCCCTAAAGGCTCAAATATATTCTTTTCCAGGTAAGCAAAGAAACTCTGTCCGCTTACTTTCTCCACAAGAAGAGCCAAATATTGATAGTTAGGATTGTGGTAGCTAAAGGCTGTTCCAGGATCAATGGCAAGCTTAACCGTGTTCAACGATTGGTTAATCTCTTGCAGCGATTGATATTGAGGGGAATTTGTCATGTCGGGATTCACTTTGTCATTAAGACCGCTTGTCTGATTCAGCAAATTCCGGACCGTAATATCGTGAACACGTTCGTCCTCAGGTGAGAGGTCGGGAAAGTAAGATGTGTATGGCGCATCAAGGTCGATTAGTCCTTTTTCCACCATCTGCAGGACGGCTAGTGCCGTAAAAGATTTGCTTAATGAAGCAATGGGAAAGGGGGTACTGCCAGTAATATCGCGACCATCTGAAAATGCACCGTAACCTTGTGCATAGAACACCTCTTCGTTATTGGCTATTGCAAGAGCCGCGCCCTTAATATGATTGACTTTCATGTTTTTTATGACGTAATCATCTATTTCATTTTGTATTTCAGTTTTGTTTCGGACTTCAAATGCGGAAACAGGTTTAGCTAAGATTGACAACATTAGCAGTAAACAACTCAAGTATAGACCTATTTTCTTTGGCGCGATTGTCATAGTAGCACTCCTTAATCACATGATAAGGAAATGCTAATGGATAATTATCAACTATTTATCAACCCCGTAAAGAAACTTGCTGTTACGTTTCCGCCACCATCGGAGCCGTTTTCTACATGCAGACTCCCCTCATGCTTTTCGCACAGTACTTTGCTTATATAAAGTCCCAGTCCATGATGCGCATTCGCATCCCATACCTCTCCGCGATAAAAAGGAAGCACGGCCTTTTGAAGCGCTGCCTCAGAAAAACCGGCGCCGTCATCCGTGACTGTTATGGAAAAAAAGCCCTTGCAGACGCTATAATGAATATTCACATAGCTGGAAGCATAACGCGCTCCATTAGCCATCAAATTCTCAAAAACCTGCATCACCAAATGTATATCGACAGCTATTTTTTTCGAATCCGCAGCAATGGACGAGTCGAAAGTTTTGCCGCATTGTCCGGTTATTTGTCGGGCGATGTCATTCAGCAAGGAGGTCAGAAGATCCATTTCAACCGCATGGCTGTGTACCGGCATGTCCTCCAGCTTCTGAATCGAATTCATGGCTTCCGTGTAGCTTTCAAGACGTACAATATGGACTTTCATGGTTTGAATCGTGTCCAGGAGTTTTTCCTCGGAAATGTTGTTTTGGGGCAGATAGGTGGTCAGAAACTCGGAATATCCTTTCAGGACAGATAAGGGCGTTCTTAGGTCATGGGCAAAAATAGCATTAAGTTGTTTGCGTTCCTCAACCGATCGCCAAAGAGCTTTATAATTTTTTTCCAATTGTCCGCGCATTTTTTCAAATACACGGCATAGCTCGCCCATCTCATCCTTGCCATCATAAGAAATATGAAACCCCAAATCATTCGCCGATATTTTCTCCGATGCCTTCATCAGTATTTCAAGCGGCTTTTTCAGTTTCCATCTATAAAAGAGGCTGGCCATCAGGACAATAGCGCCGGCAACAGTAAACAGCACCATCGCAACGAGGGTAGGCAACACCCAATCGTTTACGGAAGAATGGTCGGCAAATCGTAGCCGTATGCTTTCCGCCCATCTAAACTCTAATACGATGACGACTAGAACGGTGATGAGCGTAAGACAGCATAAAAAGATGAATGATTGCAGCAAGGTCATATGCTTCAGTCGCAGCCAGCTTATGATTTTCGCCATTTGTATCCTACTCCCCAGACGGTTTCTATCCTGTTTTCGCAGCCATGCTCTTTCAATTTGAAACGAATTCGCCTGATATGTTCCGCTATCACAGTGCTGTCGCCTTCATCGTCCAAACCCCATACTTTTTCATAAATCCGCTCTTTATCAAACACCATTCCGGGATGTGTCGACAACAGCTCTATAATATCGAACTCCTTTTTAGCCAGGGAAATTTGTACGTCAAGGATGTAAAGCGCACGAGCCGAATAATCAATGACCAAATCTTCACTAAACTTTATCGACGTTTTATTTTGACTTCGCATTTCCCTGCGTAAATGCGCCTCTACTCTTGCGCCCAGTTCATGGATACTGAACGGCTTTAGAATATAATCATCCCCTCCTGCCTGAAACCCTGATATTTTATCCGCATCCTCAACGCGAGCTGTTAGAAATAAAATAGGGCAGGACACAAAGTGCCGGATTTTCCTGCATAATTCAAGACCATTAAGTTCAGGCATATTGATATCCAGCAAAACAAGGTCCGGTTGATTTTCAATTTGCCGCAATGCCTCATTGCCGTTCTTCGCCGTCATAACGAAATACCCATTAATTTCAAAGTAGTCCGTCAGCAGTTTTCGAAGATCGGCTTCATCATCTATGATCAGTATCTTTTCATATGGCATTCCCTGCTCCCCATTTCAAATCATCTATATCCAGCATAACAAAAATTGTTTGGCATCCCAAGCGGTGTATAACGGAGCCTACTCCGATTACTTCGCGGGGACCCCGATGTTCGAGCTACGCTCCCCCCTGCGGTCTGACCTCATCGCTGCCAGCGATGCGATTCCCAGCTGCTCAAAGTATTAATCTTATTTAAAATACCAGTACGTTTTGAAATAATTAATTCTAATTCTTGATCTATTTTATATAATTCTAGCTCTGTATTTGTAGATATTCGAACTTTCCTTATCTTCCCATTAGCTTTTAGTACTGCCCGTTAACGTAACGAGGCTACCGATCGATTCCGCGGTAGCCTCGTGTTGTATTTTATTGAGCTCTTGTTCTGCATTGGCTTAACAACCCATTATTTCCTTGCCACTATCATGAAGCGTTTCGTGTTAGTCTTGATTCCCTTCACTGTTTGATTTGATTCAATAAACTTTTGAAGTATTTCGAAATCATGATCATTTTGCCCGAAGTTAGGAATAACAGGGGTGTATTTCAAAAAGAAGACCAAATCTTCGTAAGTTTGGAAATACTGAGTTGCATCATATTCAAAAGACTGAATATCGGTAAAACCAGCTTGAGCTAGTTCTGTAAGGTATTTATCTTTTAAGATCTCTCTGTCAGTTCCAAAACCCTCAAAAATAAAATGCGGTCGTGTGAGCCTTTTTCCTGTTTTACGAGGAGTCAATGACGCCTTCGTGAGGGGAAATGGAGGGTCCCTTTTGTTCTTGATTTGGGGAGGTGCTGTTCATCATTTCAATCCGATAAGTGCCAAAAGGACAGATAAAATAGTGGGTTTAGATTTCTTCGAGACAGATCGAGCCCACTTCCAGGCGTTACTTTCAATCTCTTTGAGCTCCTGATTATGTTCTCTTATCTTTTCCTCAAAAAAATAAGGATAATTGTGCATGGTGTGTACCTCCAATTCCTTGAAAAGCTGACTTGCCTTCTCTTTGAGCTCATTATAATAAAAAAAGTATGACAACAGTCTGTCATACTTGAAGATATCGATTTAACATTTTTTCAATCTTATCTTTGAGTAATTGCCTTAACGCGAGTGGTTCAAGAACCTCCACATCTTCACCAAAACTTAAAATCGTTTCAACTATCCATTCAACTTCAGAAGGATTGATAATGGTAACCGTAAGCGTGCCATCTTCATTGAAATATTTATCCTCCGCGTAAAAACAATCCAGGGCATGTGCCAAGGATCTGCCTGAGAAATGAAGAACAGCACCCACGATTTCTTCTTTCTGATAGTCCAAAGAAATATCTTGTAGAAGTGTTGGGTGGCTACGCTGGTATAATTCAGGCAAAGTAACCAAATCTAACATTCTTGTAAGTTTAAATACGCGATAATCGTTACGAGCCCTACAGTACCCATGTAAATACCAAGAATAATATTTAAAGAGAAGGCTGACTGGTTCAACTATCCTATTGGCTCTCTCATTCTTAGAATTCATGTATTCAAATCGAATGACATGGCGAGCCGTTATGGCTGCTCGAAGTGTATGGAGAGTTGCGTTGTTGGCTCGCCAGCTTCCAAGATCCATGGTCAAGCTTGGCATCTTATCGCTTTGAATGGTCTGAAGCCTATGCATAGTCTCCGTTGCTCGGTCATCCTTGAACACCGTTGCCGTGCTGTTAAGAAGCGTGATTAATGTCTCAATGTCGCTTGCGTGCAATAAACTTTTCTCCATTTTATATTCTTTAATAATCCCATATCCGCCGTTGACGCCTTGAAAGGATACAACAGGGATTCCAGCCGCACAAATAGCCTCTATATCACGGTAAATGGTTCGTTGGGATACATGATATTTGTTCGCAAGCTCTGAAGCAGAAATGACTTCGTTATTTAAAAGCGCATAAGTAATCGATATTAACCGTTCTAGTTTCATCATAATCACCCATAAAGTTTCTATAGAAATTGCTGTACCACCAGCCGGAATCCTTCGGATCCGCCAAATGTCGTTACTTTCTTAGCAAAGAACATGCGTTTGCGTTTATTACACCATAATTACCCAATAGTATCAAGCGTTTTATTCCGCTATCCTGCCCGCCCTAAAACTGATTGTGCATAACACATCACTGGTAAATCACAGCATTCGTTTGGACGTTTCCAGGTGAACTGTCTTTCAGAAATCTTTAATAAAATACATTCTCATTATTTTTTAATGTGAAGCATGTACTATAAAAAGTATGGGGAGATAAAAGGATTATTAAATAGATAAGCTAAATCTCACTATAACTTGTGGGAAACCACTGCAAAGAAAGGAAGTTATGTATGGAAGCGAACCAAAATAGATTGAATATCTTACTTAACAAGGTGCCCGAACTTACTATTTTCTTCTGGATAGTCAAGGTTTTATGCACAACTGTCGGTGAAACATTTGCTGATTTCCTAAATTTCAGTCTCGGATTTGGTTTAACTCTCACTACAATAATTATGGGAATAGCGTTTTTCATCGTATTGATTCTTCAATTCAAAGCAACTAAATATGTTCCAGGCATTTATTGGCTAACGGTTGTGCTTATTAGCGTATTTGGGACGTTGGTAACTGATAATTTGACAGACAATATCGGAATACCTCTTGAAGCTAGTACCGTCGTTTTTGCCGTGCTCCTAGGATTAACTTTTCTTTTTTGGTATCTTAGTGAAAAAACGCTCTCGATACACTCGATTTATACAAGAAAAAGAGAAGTTTTCTATTGGCTTACCATTCTTTTCACATTTGCACTTGGAACAGCAGTCGGCGATTTATTTTCCGAACAACTCGGTCTTGGTTATCTTCTAACAGGAACAACAGTCGTTATTATAATCGCTTGCGTATTCTTAGCATGGAAGTTTTTAAAACTTGATGGGATATTAGCGTTTTGGATTGCGTATATTCTTACTCGTCCTCTCGGAGCGTCATTAGGAGATTACCTATCTCAACCAAAAACGAATGGCGCGTTAGGTTTGGGGACAACAGTAACTAGTGTAATTTTTCTTATAGCTATTTTAGCGATAATCGTTTTTCTTGCTGTTACAAAATTTGATGCAACGGCAAAAAGTGAACCAGCAAAAACAAACCAAGCAAATGGAAGCAAGAAAAATGTTTTGACGCAAACCGTTGTGGTACTGTGTATTTTCTTACTTGTGGGTATAGGCGGTTATGTTGGGTTAAGCAATAAGATAGCATCGCAAACCGATTCTACACAAGCTACATTAACTGGACAATTAACAGATTTTGTTAAAATCGAAAGTGATATGCTAAACTTTGTAAACTCAAATGACTTTGCTTCAGCGAAAAAAGGGGCTGACGATTTGGAACACCAATGGGATACATCGGAGCCTAAGCTTAGAAAAATAGATAGCACAACATGGACCCAAATTGATGGAACGATTGACGCTGTATTGGCAGCAGTTCGTTCAGGAAAGCCTGATGCCAGCCAGTCCAAATCTGCACTTAACAATTCGCTTAGTATCTTAAACGGAGCAAATAAATAAAAAAGTCTTGGCAATAGTTCTCTATAATGGCAAAAGCCCGTTTTTAGCCTGTGAAATGGCTTTAAACGGGCTTTAGTTATTTTTCAGTCGCCTGTACTACCATCGCCAGAGGCTCACCGTATTTATTATTTTTTCAACACGGCACGCACCGGACTTCCATCTGCTTCAACTAATGGTAGTGGGAGGGCTATCAATTCATAATCCCCTGGTAAAACATCATCTAAGACAAGCCCTTCCAAGATGTGAATGCCATGACTGGCAAGTTCATGATGGGCTAATAGTTCTTTACTATCTAATGGATCTACGGACGGCAAATCAAGCCCAATAAGACGAACACCGCGTTCTGAAAGATAAGCCGCTAATTCTGGTTGGATGTGAGGAATTGTTTGTGGGAACACACGCCGATCCTTCCATGCATCTGTACGAATTAACAGACGGGTAATCCCGTTTAGATCTATACCGGATATTTCACCCACTCCGATGGATGTATAGTTTGGCAAATAGATGACACGGGCACTTCCAATATATAAATTGAGATCCAGTTCAATAACTCTTTTTCCATCATTATCAAAATGAAAAGGTGCATCAATATGAGTACCGGTGTGTATACTCATGGTGATTTGGCCTACATTGACAGACCCACTCTCTTCTTTACTCCAATTAACTTTGTATGAGAAGGGTGTGTCTCCTGGCCAGACTGCGACCTTTTCGTCTAGAGGCTGTGAAATATCAATCCATGTTCCCAAGTATCTTGCCTCCGTTTCTTCCGATTTCTTCTTATAGAGGTTGTTTAAAAAGTCCACTTTGATAACGAAGTCATTCTAGAAGTAAAATCGGCATCGAATCTTGAACGAATCCGGGAAGTCCGGTACTCACGTAGCAAATCTCTACGCTCCGTTCCTCCTTCTCCGGAAATCGTCCAACCTTCTCGGTTCTGAAAGCGGACTTTTTAAACACGAACTTATAGCTTCGCTCTTAGGCTCCATAGTTCCGGGAAGAAGTGTTGGTCCAGAGCTCTTTTTAAATAAGTAACACCTGATGAGCCACCTGTTCCTTGTTTATGACCAATAATTCTTTCCACTGTAGTCATATGATTAAAACGCCACAATTGCTGCTGGCTTCCAATGTCCACTAGTTTCTCTGCTAACTCATATAAATCCCAATATTGATCGACATTGCGGTAAACTGTCAGCCACGCCTCTTCTACACTGGCATTTGGTTGATAGCTTTGCGACCAATCCCTATGAAGAGCTTCTTGATCAATAGGTAATCCACGCACCGCAAGAGCATTGATTGCCGCATCATAAATACTTGGCTCATGAAGAGATTGCTGCATTTGCTCGTATAGATCGATCTGATGTTGAAAAACGGATAACGTATGAACATTCTTGTTGCCTAGCGCAAATTCAATCAAACGATTCTGATGAGACTGGAACCCGGAAGATTGGCCCAATTTATCCCTAAACTCCATGTATTCCGCCGGCGTCAAAGTGGCGAGGACGTTCCATGACTGTATCAATTGCTGCTGAATTCTCGAAACGCGCGACAACATTTTAAATGATGGTTCCAAATCGTTATTGCGTATACTCTCGGTAGAAGCTTTCACCTCATGTAAAATGAGCTTCATCCATAACTCACTCGCCTGATGGATAATGATAAAAAGCATTTCATCGTGGTGATCAGAACATCTATGTTGACTAGATAAAATCTTATCCAGATGGAGATAATCTCCGTAAGACATCGCTTTGCTAAAATCTGTTTGAATTTCTTTTTCGAGCCCCATACTTTTGTTTTCTTCATTATTATTCATTCTGTAACGCCCCTCTCCTCGTAAGAGAAATCCAACAGTTTGCTGCACTGCATGATGTTTAATTGTTCCTTTTTTTCCAAACGAAATAAGCAGCAGACAGAAACAGTAACCATGGAATCCCGAATTGAAGCATAATTTTAAAACCTGTAAACCATGTAGAAATCATTAAACTAAGTAGAAGAACCGCTCCCAAAATTGTTAAATATGGAAAACCAAGCATTCTCACTGGCAATTGGCGACCACCCATTTTCTCCCACTTTCTTCTGAAAAATAAATGAGAAATGAACACCATAAGCCAAGTGAATATAGCCCCGAACATGGAAATTCCCATCATCAATGCATAGGATGAATCTGGGAGTATCGCATTAATTGCTGCGGCAATAAAAATCCCAAGTGTAGAAACAGCTAGGGCACTGACAGGAACGCCTTTATTATTAATTTTCCCCAAAAAGGCAGGGGCATGATTACCGCGTGATAATGAAAACATCATACGTGTTGAAGCATAAAGTTGACTGTTCATTGCCGATAAAGCAGCCGTTAAAATGATAAAATTCATGATTCCAGATGCTCCTGGAATATTCAAGATTTCCATTACTTTAACGAATGGACTTTTATCGATCCCCGCTGATTTCCATGGAACAATCATTAGCATGATACCAATTGTCAAAACATAGAAAGTAGACAAACGGAATACGGTTGATTTCAATGCTTTTGGTACGGCTACATCGGGGTCCTTTGACTCCCCAGCTGTAACCGCTATCATTTCTGTTCCCAAAAAGCTGAATAAAGAAATAAAGATAGCAACCCACATGCCCCACCAGCCAAAGGGTAAAAAACCTCCATCATTCACTAAGTTTCCGGGTCCGATATTTGACTGTCCGGATGTTCCAAATAGGATATAAGATCCAAGAAGAATGAAACCGACAATTGCACTTATTTTTATCATAGAGAACCAATACTCAACAGTACCAAATATATGAACACTCTTGGCATTTATATAAATTAGCAAAGTGGCAAACAATAAAATCCATACGAGTTCCGGCACAGTCGGAAACCAGTATTTCATATAAACAGCTATTGCACTTACCTCTACCCCAATAGCAAGAACATTGGCTATCCAATACGAATAACGAACAAGAAAGCCTGCCATGGGGTTGATGTATTTTTCAGAAATCGTTCCAAAAGATCCCGAAGTAGGATGAGCGACCGTCATTTCCGCTAAACATCCCATTAACAGCAATACGATAAATGCGCCTATCCCATAACTCAACAATACACTTGGACCTGCTGTTTTAATGGCTAGCCCGCTGCCTAGAAACAATCCCGTCCCGATGGCACAACCCATTGCAATCATCGTAAGCTGGTTTGTTTTTAAATCACGCTTTAACCCATTCTCTAGTCCAAGTCCATTATTCGATTCCGTATTTTTATTTATCATATTTCATCCCCCTTTTTAGTTAAAAAAGGCTATCTATGCAACGATTTCACGTTCATTATGAAATAATTTGTATTGTTCTTCTATCATGATTTTTTTGAGAATTTGTATGACTTCCCAAACTTCTGCGTAGGAAGTATACAGCGCAACCGGAGCAAGACGAATGATGTTTGGTGCTCGGAAATCCGGAATCACGCCGTTTTTTTTCAATGCCTTGCAAATGCGCGCAGCTTCTTCATGCTCAAGACTCACGTGACCTCCGCGACGCACGTCTTCTCTGGGACTTCCAATCATGAATCCATAATCTGCTAACTCATGTTCAATTAAATTCATTAAATATTGATTGATTTGAAGAGACTTTTGGCGAATATGTTCAATACCGGCTTCTGCAAAAATTTCTAAAGATCCTAGTAAAGGTGCAAGGCTTAATACGTGGGGTGTTCCAATTTGATAGGCTCCCGCTGATTCAGCTGGTGTTAACTTATGCTCCATGTCGAATTGTTTATCTTTTCTGGAACCGAACCATCCAGCCAATCCAGGGCTAGTTCCAAAATGTTTACGATTCACAAATAAACCGCCAACACCGCCAGGACCGCCGTTTAAATGTTTGTAGTTGCACCAATACGCAAAGTCAACATCCCATTCGCTAAACGAATGCGGGATCGCCCCAATCGAATGACATCCGTCAAATCCGATTAGAATGCCTCTTCTATGAGCTTCTGCCGTTAATCGCTTCATGTCCAATATTTGGCCGCTCCGATACAGAACGGTAGGCAAGATGATCAAAGCAATGTCATCGGTCATAGCCTCGATCATATCGTCTTCTTCTAAAAATCGGCCATCCCGGCTTTTCACACGGATGAGATGGGTATCTGGATCATATCCATGGGTGCGAAGTTGGCTTTGAAGAGCATAAATATCAGATGGAAACGTTAATTCATCTGCCAAAATTTTGGTACGTGTCCCTTGAGGCTTATAAAAAGTAGCTATAAGTTGATGTAAATTTACAGTCGTGGAACCGGTTACAATAACTTCATTAGGAAAAGCTCCTACTAACGGTGCACTCATCTCGCCTAATTTCTCCGATAAGGTAAACCATGGATGATTCCCTTGTGTCCATCCATCGATGCCATGTTCTTTCCAATCGGCTAAAGATTCCAAAAGTGTACGTTCAGCTCTTCGCGAAAGCAGCCCCAATGAATTCCCATCCATATAGATGGAATCAGGCTGTAAATAAAATTCTTCCCGAAAATGCGAAAGGTTATCCTCTTTGTCCAATTGTTTTGCGAAATCTAATGTAGGTTGAAAGAAATTTGAAAGCACCGTATCATCCCCTTCTTCATTTAAAATTACTCTTTACTCTTTCTAGCGACATCATATCAATGAATATGACACGATGTCAATATTATTATCCTGACGATTTTATCTAAACAAATCTTTCCTTTTCAGAGAAATCCTTATATCCTAGAAGATAATTAATAGGGGAGGAATTGGAATGGGTAATGATAAAATAGGGGATAAACGACATTTACGCTCAGCAGTGACACGTCAAAAGTTACTGGAAGCTGCAAAGGAAGTATTTCTAGAAGAAGGTTTTCAAAAAGCGACGATTTCTCAAATGATCAAAAAAGCAAGCATCGGGTACGGAACAGCCTATGTTCATTTTGAAGGAAAAGAGGATCTTTTATGCGTATTAATGGAGAATGTCATGGCACAATTTTATGAAATTGCCGAGATCTCATTCTTCCCAAAATCGAAAGACGAAGCAGAGCAAATCATTAAAAAACAAACCTATGATTTTTTAAAAATGGCAGAGGCAGAACGTAATATGATGCAAATCTTCGAGCAGGCCATTGGGGTATCATCTGTTATTTCGGATAAATGGAAAGCAATTCGTGAAAAGTTTATTCATCGAATCTCCATGGACATTGCCTATTCACAGCAAAATGGGCTAGCTAGAGCTAAACTAAAGCATGAGCTTGTTGCACGAGGCTGGTTTTTTACAAATGAAATGTATCTTTGGGAAATTGTTCGAAATGAACATCATAATTCTGTTGAAGAGATTGCTAATACAATTACAACTCTTTATACTACAGGCCTTTATCTCTAAAGGCATTTCCATAAAATGAAAATAACAAATCATTATTGGCGAAAGAGCCGTTACCGTTTTTCTTACCTCCCCATCAAATATTAGCCTTTATTGTTCCCAATGGCGTTTTACGCAGCACTTGCACCCCTGTCGCTAATGAGATCAGGAAACAGCTGCAGATGAGAAGCGAGAGTACAGACCATTCGAAGATGCTGCGGCCAAGATATGTCTGCCAGCCAATTGCGATTAAACCGAGTAAATAGGTGATACCTGTTAAATGAGTCCATTTGCTGCGAGCATTTGCCGTAAATGAAGTGCGGTCAGACAGCCAAGCGACAACCGGTAAAGCTTGCAGCGCGTGGAAGCCAAGGCCGTGCAGAACAATAATATTCCCGTGAACGCCGACGATTCGGCCGTTGTTGACGGAAATCCAAATACCAGCCATAAACGAGAACATGACTGCGATCATTGCATATCGGATACCTACAACCAGCGCTGGACGGCGCATGTACGATTTTTTGCGGAAATATTGAATGGCTAAGAACAGGTAACACAGAATCAAAAACAGAGCTACGAAAGCGAAAATATCACCGACCATGTCGTCAAAGGGCATACCACTCTTCACAAACCTTGGGTTGACGCCGCGAAAATTTTGCACGGTTTCCGCGAAGTAGGAATAAAGAGCCAGTAGGATATAAGACCATCGGAAGAAAGCTCTGCCTTTCACACCCATTGCGGAAAATGGCGCGATCGCTGCCGTTGATAGCAGAAATATTCCCAGTGCCGCATTAAAAGAGAATGCGTTGGAGACATTCCCATCAGGCGATACAGGATATAACAATACCCACACTGCACATATCCCCGCAAGAAGAAAGCCGAGTAACCCGGTAAGTACTAACCATTTCTCTCCTTCAAAAAACTTAACTGACGACTTGGTTTTTTCACCCGTGCTCTTCATTCCCTCAATAACCATCGTGTCTCCTCCTTTTTGTATCGTTCGACTTTGATGTTTTTATTGTACAACGAGGGAGATGAAGCGAGATCTTGCTCAAGTCCAGATATTTGCCTAGACTTTAGTCGAAATTGTTGCTAGCCCCCTAGGAGTAGCCGGTCATTGCAAAAAGAGCCTGCAGTCATAACAAATAAAATTAATTCCTTACTTTGGTATTCCAACTTAGGTCTATCGTTATTGAATTAATCTGTCCTTTCCTTGAATAGTAAAAAAAGGACCCACAGCAACGGGCTGAGGGTCTTACATTTACTTAACTCTTTTCTATAAACGAGTCTGCTTCACCAAGATGGTTCACCCCAACAGCGATATCCAATATTGGTTTGGAGGGCAACCCAACTATTGAAGTACTTCCTATGCCCATCATGTAATCTCTTATTCATAACTTCTTCCCTTTTGCAGCACCCTAACGATGCAAAAACAAATATAAATTTAAACCGTCTGGCAGCGTCGGAACTCTCCGGGCGTTTCTCCGGTTATTTTCTTGAACATCCTTATGAACGAAGTGCCGTTGCGGTAGCCGATTTGTTCCCCGATGTTCTGAATGCTGAGACTGGAACCGACAAGCAACTCCTTTGCCTTCTGAATCCGCATCCGATTCATATGCTCGCTGAAATTCGCCCCCGTCTTCTCCTTTATGTATACAGACAAGTAAGCACTGGACAAGTCCAGTTTCTCCGCGATCTGATCTAGTGATATGTCCTCCGAATATTGGGTCTCCATGGTTTTCATCACAAATTCGATAACTTCGTCTTTCTCCTCCTTCTTCAAGCGCACCCAATCTGCATAGATAGGAACAAGCGTGTCAAAGATTTGCTTAAACTCCGTCAAGGTAAAACTGATATCCAATTCCTTCCGCAGTCTTACGGCCTGGTCTCTCACTGCGTTATCCGCTCTATTTTGCTCCAATGTTTTCACGATACGAGAAGCCCATGCCTCACTGAATTGGCGAAACTGGGCCAATGTCGCCTGACTTCGCTCCATCGCTTCAAGCATACGATGTAAGGCATGGAGGCACATTTTTTCATTGCCGGTTTGAAGATGAGCGTACAATTCCTGCTCCTGTTCCTTGGTAAAAACAAATAAGAATGCAGCGGGCTCTTGCTTGACGATCATTTGTGTTTCATCCAGCGGACGGGCCTGCTTAAGCATTCCCGACACCTGCTCATAGGCCGTATTCAGCTCGGCGCTCTGTTCAAACACAGAGCTGACTGCCATCATAATCAGACAGGTTTGACGGTCTTTATCCAGTGTTTCCTTGACCTGCTGAAGTGCTTCCGTCATCCGGTCCGTCTTATCCTTCCGGAAAACGACGGAGATGATCTGATCGTTCTCAATTTGGAACGTATAGGCATTCAGCTCATACTCGGAGAGGACGATTTCAATGTATTCCCCGATATAACGTTTGATATCCTCACTTAGCCTTTCCGTACTTCTTGCATTCAGCTGATACAGAATCAAAGAGAAGGGGCCCTCCGCCTGTGCAAATTCGCGCCACTCCGAGATGCCAACATGCAGCGATTTAAGCTTAGCGATATAACCGTAGTTGGTCAGCAGCGAGTTACTACTCTTCAGCTCGTCATGAATCCTTGTCCGCTCTTCCGACAGCTTATCAATGTGATTGCTGATCATTTCAAACTCATGAATGGCGGAATCCATCCGCAGATGTTGTCCTTCCGGATGCTGCAGGGAGGCGATAATACGTTTCACCGGTGACTGAAGACGACGGCTGAACCAGTAAGACATGCCAAGAGCGATTGCTATGGAAGTAAACAAAACGACGATCTGAGTGACCCTAAGCTTGGAGATTTGTGCTGCGATGTTAGCATAAGGTACAGCTGTCACGTAACGAAGGTGATTTTCCGAATCCTCATGGATAAAGAAATATTGGTTTTGGAATAGTTTGTACGATTCGCCTGTAGCGAAGACGGGAATTTCTTCTATGGATGCAGAGGAATTTGAACGATAGATATTCTCTCCCTCCTCGGTTTGAATGATAAAAGGTACATCGCCCAGCAGTGTCTGGTTCAGCTTGTCTGCGTCCAGCATAGCGATTAATTCGTAATTAGCATTGGGCAGCTTAAAGGAGAATGGAATGTAAGTTTTGTTCTCCTTACTAAAGTGATCGAGCGGGTAATCCTGCGCTGGATGTATGTAATAGTTCCTTGGACGCTCAAATTCCTTCTCCCAATAAGACAGGTCGTATGGGGCATGAAAGTTCGTTAGGGAATCCAGAGCGACTTCTGTGCTGCTGCCTTCCTTGTCCGCCATAAACAGATTTGAGCGGTACAGCACCATAAGATTATCTAAGTAGAATAACGGATTATTGGCAGTTTCCCTCAGCCTTCGCACCATATCGACTACAAGAAAATAATTGGCGTTTCCGTTTTCGCCCGAAATCAACTGCCCGTTAAATTTGGTAATCGTATTGTCGTGATACATCTGGAACAGTACGGTTCTCAGACGGTTAAAATGAGTGTTGTAATGCTCCGCAGCCTGACTCAGCATACGCTCATTGGAACGAATGATCTCCTGCTTGATATTCTGTTGAAAAAAAGAAAATAATACAAAATTAAAGAAGGACAACAGCATAATGATGGTTAAAAAGCTGATAAATATTCGGACGAGAAACGATTTGCGCTTCTGATTCACGAGTTCCATGATGCCCCTCCCTATCCTCTAAATCTCCTATACTCATGCTAGCAGGTCGTAAAAGCAACAAGCAACACATTTACAAAACCTTATCATACTCCTGTAAAACCTCATCATGACCATGTACCGTAAGGACTTAGCCCATTTCTCCCACATTGGAAATCAAAGAAAATGTCTATCGACTAAAAAAGAGTCAATTTCTTTTCTACCGGCCACCAACTATGATCAACCTTGAAAACGAAGAAAGGAGGTGTAACTTCTTGGAGCAAATAGTACCGGGCGGCAAAACGTATCCGGAAAAAAAGCTTAACGGACAGCATTGGAGAAATCGCTGGAAGGGAATTAAGCGGAACTGGGATTTATATGTGCTAATCTTTCCGGTGATTGTCTTCTTCATCCTATTTGAATATGTGCCCATGTACGGATTACAGATTGCTTTCAAACAGTTTTTCGTGACCAAAGGAATTTGGGGGAGCCCGTGGATCGGCTTCGATCATTTCACACGCTTTTTTGAAAGCTTCTATTTTTTGAGAATTCTTACCAATACCTTGTCCATCGGGGTTTATCAGATAGCCGCAGGATTCCCTGTACCTATATTATTGGCGCTGATGGTAAATGAGATCGGGCGGAAAAAATTCCAGAAATGGATTCAAACCATCCTGTATGCCCCTCATTTTCTCTCTACCGTAATCGTAGTTGGGTTAATGATAATCTTCCTTTCGCAGGAAAACGGTCTCGTCAATCATGTTCTTGTTTGGATGGGCATTAAACCGATTGCCTTTTTGACAAATCCGGGCTGGTTCAAAAGCATGTTCGTTACTTCCGGCGTATGGCAGCAAATGGGCTGGAATTCCATCATATATCTCGCTGCCTTGGCCGGCATCGATCCCCATCTGCACGAATCCGCTCAAATGGACGGTGCCAGCAGACTTCGGCGTATCTGGCATATTAATTTGCCGGGTCTAAGGCCCACCATCATTATTTTACTCATTCTGAATATGGGTACGGTGCTCGGCGTCGGATTCGAGAAAATTTATTTGCTGCAAAACTCGCTGAATATGCAGGCTTCCGACGTGATTTCCACGCATGTATACCGGAGCGGGATTCTCGGAGCGGAATATGGTTTCTCTGCGGCAATCGGCCTGTTTAACTCGTTGATAAATTTTGTGATGCTGGTTGTGGTTAACGCCATCGCCCGCAAAGTAAGCGAGACCAGCCTATGGTAAGGGAGACACTCGATGAAGCAAAGCTTGATGGACCGAATTTTTATCATTTTCATATATACCCTCTTAATAATTATAATGCTGATGGTGCTGTACCCTTTGTATTTTGTGCTAATTGCCTCCTTCAGCAGCCCACAGCTGGTACTGAACGGAGACGTCTGGCTTTGGCCGAAGGAACTATCCTGGAGGGGCTATGAGAAGCTGTTTCAGAACAAGGAGATCATGCAGGGCTACGGCAATACGATTCTGTATACGGTGAGCGGAACAGCCATCAATGTTGCGCTTACTGTAGCAGCTGCTTTTCCTCTGTCACGGCGGAATTTGCTCGGCAGACATTGGATCTCGGGCTTCATGGTGTTTACAATGTTCTTCAGCGGCGGACTGATCCCGACCTATCTGTTAATCAAACAGCTCGGGTTGTTGAATACATACTGGGTCATGGTTCTTCCAGGCGCAGTTTCCGTATGGAACATTATGCTGATGCGGACCTTTTTTCAAAGCGGACTGCCCTTTGAGCTGCAGGAGGCTGCTGCCATCGACGGCTGCTCGAATCTAAGAATTTTATGGAGAGTTGTGCTTCCCCTATCAGCGCCCATCTTGGCCGTTATGGTACTCTTTTATAGTGTGGGGCACTGGAATGCTTACTTCAATGCGCTGATCTATTTGTCGGATCGGGATAAGTACCCGTTGCAGCTCATTTTACGGGAGATTCTGGTACAGGGGGAAACCAAGGATATGGTTGACGTATCTGAAGGGTCTCTGTCCAGTTCCGTGCTCGACGTGGAATCCATCAAGTATGCTATTGTAATTGTAGCGAATCTGCCCATTCTCATTTTATATCCGTTCCTGCAAAAATATTTTAACAAAGGCGTGATGGTCGGCGCCCTCAAAGGATAAAATTATAACGGAGGTCTATTTATTATGAAAACAATCAAAACGACAGCCTTGGCGCTGTCCGTCGTACTTACTCTTGGAGTGATGAGCGGCTGCGGAGTCACGAAAGATAAAGGAAATACCGCCAAATCAGATGAAAAAGCATCGCAGAATCTTAATGCCACCGGTTTTCCTATTGTGAATGAGAAGATTAAGCTCAAATTGTTTACGGGCAAATCACCGCAAAACGGCAACAAATTCGAGGATACGACAGTTTGGAAAGAGTATGCCAAGATGTCCAACATTGACGCAGAATTCCAGCTGGTTCCTTTTGAAAGTCTTACAGAGAAACGAAATCTGGCGCTGGCAAGCGGAGATTATCCCGATGCCTTCTATTCAGCAAGGGTACCTGTCGCGGACTTGATGAAGTACGGCAGCCAAGGCGTCTTCCTTAAGCTGAATGATCTGATCGAGAAGAATGCCCCTAACTTTAAGAAGCTTTTGGACAAGTATCCTGATCTGAAAAAGGGATTGACGATGCCGGACGGCGGCATCTACTCCATGCCTTCCATATATAGTCCCGAATATTTGCCTATGCTGATCGGCACGCCGCTATGGATCAACAAGAACTGGCTGGATAAGCTTAATATGAAAGAACCTGAAACCACACAGGAATTTTACAATTATTTGAAGGCTGTAAAAGATTCGGACATGAACGGCAACGGTCAGAAGGACGAGGTCCCGTTAAGCGGTATGTCCGGCATTGGAACGATACAACGCTACATCGGCGGTGGCTGGGGATTCGGCAACAGGGGAGCTGTCGCCCATCAGTACGTGGACATGGATCCGTCTTCCAACAATCTGAGGTTCTACCGGACCGATCCAAAGTATAAAGAAGTGCTGCAGTATATGAACAAGCTATATTCGGAGGGACTAATTGATAAAGAGATCTTCACGTTGAAGGATACGGCGCTTTATGCCAAAGGCGAGAAAGGTCTGCTGGGAGCGGCATTCGTCCCTCATCCCCAAGCGGTCATGAACCAGAAGGGCTATGTAGGACTTGGTGCGCTTAAAGGTCCTCATGGGGATCAGTTATTTGTATCTGTGAAGAATCCTATCGCATGGCCAGGGGCCTTCGTCATTACGGATAAAAACAAAAATCCGGAAGCTACACTACGCTGGATGGATTATTTCTATGGAGATGAAGGGGCTACCTTCTACTTTATGGGACAAAAGGATGTCACTTATACGCAAAAGCCAGACGGAAAGCTGGAGTTTACAGACGAAGTGAAAAATAATCCAAACGGACTGACCCTCGATCAGGCGGTAGCCAAATTCACAACATGGCCTGGAGGCAGTTATCCGGGATATGTACAGGAGAAATATTTCAAAGGCTCTGAAAGCCTGCCGGAATCAATCGATGCGGGTAAGAAAGCGTCCAAAAACCTCATTAAAGAGATGTGGTACAGCTTTAACTATACGGAATCGGAAACGGCATTTATGAGCTCCAAGGGTGCCGACATTCACAAGTTCATCACCGAGACCGAGGCTAACCTTATCAACGGCACAGCATCCTTCGACGACTGGGACAAGTATGTGGCGAATGTACAAAAAATGGGCTTAGACCAATACTTGTCCATCTATAAAGCTGCATACGAAAGATATTCCGGCGGTACTCGTTAGAGAAAGCCGATCTGGAAGTATTAAGAACAATCGGGGCACCCTGCGCATTCGTTCCCGCCAGAGGTGCCCCGATACGTTTCCCCGATACGATACTCAATAACTTCTATAAAGGGATAATAGCAAGCCCAGATGCTGCATTCCCTACTGTTATCGTGTCAATAACCTTATTATCCCTGATTCTTATAACAGAAACTGTATTTTCTCCAAAATTGGCAACATAAGCATATTTACTATTTTGTGTAATGGCTACAATGCCGGGTTTGATCCCCACCGGTATGGTAGCTATCACCTGGTTTTTAAAAGCTTTATGACGGAAACTGTGTTATCCCCTTCATTACCAACGTAGGCAAATTTGTTGTTAGGGGTTATGGCTACACCGATTGGTTTAACTCCTACTTTAATCTTCTTTAGAATCCTTCGGCTATGAATACCTATAACCAATACATTATCATTCGTGGTGACATAAGCTAATTTACGGTTCGTCGTGAAAGCAATTTGATCCGGGCCAACGCCGGCTTTTATCGTGTCTATAACCCTATTGTGTTTCACATCGAAAATAGAAATCGTATTGCTGTCGTGATTACTTACAAATCCTAAAGTTTTAATGCCCATCTTCTCAGGCGTAATGGTTACTCCTACCGGTTTTTTTCCGACCTTTATCGTTTCAACGACTCTTTGTTTCTTTATACATATTACTGAAACAGTATTATCAGCCGAATTCGTAACATAGACGAACTTTCGCGATGTACCTACATCCGATGGACTTTTTCCGACCCGGATGGTTCGGATAATTGTATTTGTTTTTCTTTTGATTACTTGAGCGGTGTTATCACGTTTATTGACAACGTAAGCATACTTCCCATCCGGTGTAACGGCAATCTCAAAAGGTCCTTTACCTGTCTTGATTGTTGCCTTGACCTTTCTTGTTCGGGTATCAATCACCGACACGGTATCATCGTTGTAGTTCGTGATATAAGCGAAATGAAATGATGGCGAAGGTCTACACGTGGTCACAAGAAATACCCCTCCTTCATTTAATAACTTAATCTAAGTTATTAATTTCCTTAAAGGAGTGGCACGGCCATTTTATAGATATTTGGCCCTAAGCTTGAGCGCGGGGTTGGTAATTCTGCGGATGTTGGACGAGGTCGGCTATTCCTAGATTCAAATCAAAGTCAGCCACTATATTTTCAATGACATGTCGAACACCTGTTTCGCCAGCGAGAGTCAGACCATAGAGGTATGGTCGTCCGATAAATATCATTTTTGCCCCTAAGGCCAGAGCTTTAAATATATCCGCCCAGCACCGAATACCGCTGTCGAACATAACGGGAACGCGTGCTCCAACCACATCCGCAATGGATAGTGTGTGTCCGTATTTTTGCCTTACGATCGGGTCCGAGACGAAATTTCCAAGCCCGTAATGGAACATAAATGGGGAAACGCACAACGATAAATTCTGGGCTCTCCCCCCTTCCTCCGGCCGGTCAAGCGAGATCACAATGGCGGAAAACCCGGCTTTTTCCGCGCGCAGCACCAAACTTTTCAACACATCGCGATCGCGCCCAATAAACAACTGAGAGTGAACGCCATTGTACCAAATTGGTTTCAGTTGCTATTGGCGACATGGATGCTTAATTAAGCATCAGCAGCACAACGAAAACCTATATTTCCCGCAGAACTGTCAGGTGTATTCCTACTCCGTGCCGCCACACGATATCGATTGCAATAGGAGGCATGGCACAAGTACGAACCTCCCCTTAGAACCCTGTTGTCTCCAGATGGAGGGCCAGTGGGGTTATCCTTTGCGCCATTAATATGATAGGTATGGCTAAACCAATCCGAGCACCATTCCCACACGTTACCAGCTACATTGTAAAGGCCGTATCCGTTTGGTTCAAAGGATCTGGCAGGCGCCGTGCCCGCATACCCATCGCTAGCATGATTTTTCTCTGGGAACTTTCCTTGCCAAATGTTGCACATATGCCGTCCGTCCGGTTTCAATATATCCCCCCAAGGGTATCTCTTCTGCACCAGTCCGCCTCGGGCAGCAAACTCCCATTCAGCCTCTGTTAATAGTCTTTTCCCAGCCCATCGGCAATACGCAGCTGCATCATTCCAGGATACATGGATGACCGGATGGTCCATCCGATCTTGGATCCCTGAATCAGGACCTTCGGGATGAAGCCAATCAGCACCATGTACCACCCACCACCATGGTGTTTGTTGTGCCGAATCTTTCACTTGCAACGTAGTTGCTTCAGAAACAAAAAGATGAAAAACATAGGACCACCCAAAGGTTTCAGCTTCTGTTTGAAAGCCTATATCATCAACAAATCTCTTGAATTCTTCATTCGTTATCGTCGTAGCATCGATGTAAAAAGGGTTAACAGAAATTTCTCTGACAGGCCCCTCACCATCAGATGGGAATCCTTCTTGATCGTCAGTCCCCATTAAAAACTTCCCACCTGGTATATAAATCATACGTTCTGTTTGGCAATTTGACTTTGCTTGAACCTGTGTAAGATCCATTAAACGCTCTGGGCTTGCGTCTGTTTGATGAATAGCGCTCCGACTTGCTGAGCAGCATGAAGGTTTATTGGTATCTATTGGAGATCACCCCTTACTTTTATGTAAACGTAACTAACTGAACAAAGCAATGCCGACTAGGCCTGATAGTAAGATAGCCGTTAATGGGTATAATTTGTATTTCAATACTGCAACGAAAACTCCTGCAGCCATTACTGCGATACTCACATTTTTCCAAGTAAATAAACTCTCAGCTTGGCCCTCGAAACCAAAATGTATCGCTGCATAAATAATCAAACCCGTCACGACAGGCTTCAGCCCATAGAAGATGGAGCGAATTTTGTTTGCCTTATTAATTGCTCTATTCATCGTATCTCAAACGATTTCTGTTTACAATTGAAAAGAAGACTATGGCACTTGGAGTGAAGCTCCCCTTACCATAGTCTATAACACGAACGATGTACTATTGAATCCACTTAAAAATAGCCTTCTCAGGCGAAATGGTCAAATATTACGTTACATAACATTATATTCAGGTCCCCGAGCAACCTTATTCAACAATAAACGTAGACTCAGCCTCCTCACTATCCTTATAACCGATGCGTACCGCAATCGATCGAATGCGCACAAAACCATCGGTTACGATGATTGGACCTGTGTACAGCTTCCAACGAGGATTCAAGTCTTCATCGGTCGTATAAGCGATGGAAGCACCCTGTGTTGCTGAATGAAGCATGACCGCTGTTGGTTCTTTGAAGGTTCCTTCATCCACCGCATTCTTACCCTGCAACCGGCTATTGATCGGGATGAAGAGCGGTTTAGCTGTTTGTGGTTGAATGCCATTCGGCCACATGGTCGCAACCATTTGCGCCTCAGGAATATCTCCCCAAACGTCGTATTTACCGCACCAATCGTCAAGCTCCTTGCGCAAACGAATCTTTACATCCCGATATGTTAGATCGTCCGCCAAATTATTCAGCTCATGAGGATCGTTTAAACAGTCATACAATTCCTCCGGAGGACGCTTATTTTGCATGAGTACTTGCTTATCACCCTCTAATTCGCCCGCCAATTGTAATCTCCACAGCTCCTGGAATATCGGATGAAGATGACTAAACGGGATCCACTGAAGGTAAGGCTGATCGGGATAATCATTACGAATGTATTTGAATTGCGCATCTCTTACAGCGCGAACCTTATCATAAGCCTCGTCATAACGGTCCCGCGTGGCAAATACATAGTCTCTCGATTCGGCAAGCTCTCCCATGAACGGCTGACCTTGGATATGCCGGGGAACGGGTATCCCAGCCAAAGAGAGCACCGTTGGTCCCAAGTCGATCATACTGACCAGTTGTTCGCTGACTTGGCCTATTCCCGCCTTTTCGGGGCACCTGACGATAAGCGGCACGCGGATTCCCGCATCATACGTCCACCGTTTGGCACGCGGCAGTCCTTCTCCGTGGTCGCTCCATAACATGACGATCGTATTGTCCGTCAAACCATCTTCCTCAAGCTGTTGAAGAATGCGACCTACGTACTCATCTGCATTGGCTAGATTATCATAATGTCTGGCAAGCGCTGCTCGCGATTTCGGCGTATTCGGCAAGTAAGGTGGAAGAACAACCTGATCCGGGTCAGTCGTGAGCGGTCTCTCTTCGTAGTTAGGCATAAATTGCCTCATTGACTCAGCCGGCCACATGCCGCTTTCATGCGTAGCGTCATAATTGAATACGGCGAAGAAGGGCTGACCGTCTTCCCGTTTGCGGAAGTGGGCTTCCTTGCCGTTCTCGTCCCATGCCGTTAGAGGCGCCTGAAACTGATAATCTGTTTTAGCATTATTCGTGCAATAATATCCGTTCGCCCGCATGATTTCGGAAATCGTTTTGACATGAGCGGGGGGTACTGCAAAATAAGGTGTCGGCAGCTCCGGAGTATGCATATTGGTATGTGCGGTTCGCATATGATGCGTGCCTATCGCCGTTTGATACATACCCGTAATGACCGCGGATCGGCTGGGAGCGCATACTCCCGCCGTGGCAAATGCGTTCCGATACAAAGTTCCCTCTCGGGCTAAGCTGTCTATGTGAGGTGTACGCGCCAAAGGATCCCCGTAGCAGCCCATTCTCGGGCTCGTATCCTCCAATGTAATCCATAAGAAGTTAGGTTTTTGTCCTGCATCCTTCATGACTGCAAACTCCTTTATATGTTTTATCCGCTCCGCTATCCCTTACACCAAGAGCATTTTCAGAAAACCGACAAGCCGCGGCGCGTGATTGCCAAACAAGCTCGTCGCAAGATGGACAACGTCATCTTCACTCACTTCCGGCGATGGTTTGCTTTGCACCATCATAGCCAGCTTCGCTTTCAGCATGGATCGCATCGGATTCGGCGTCAGGCAGCTCAAGGTGAATAATGCTTCTTTCGACTTCCCGATCCAGCGTTCGTTCAACCCCAAATCAACTTCGTTTTGCTTCCGCTTCGTTTCTTTTTCCCGCTCGAGCTCTTCTGTCGTCACCCTGCCGTCCTTCGGAATGCCGATTCGCTCATACTGCTCGGCCGGAGCATCATGCTCTCGCATCAGCCTGGCGATATGGTCGATCATGGTCGCCTCCACTTCCGGATCTGCTATGACAGTCTCCTGTGAAGGATCGGTTTCAAGATCAAACAACAAATCACCGTAAAGGTACGGGTTCAAAAAGTTTGCGGCCTGAAGCCTCATCACAGAGCAGCCTTTGGTGAATGAAAAAGGAGCGGCGAGTTCCATTCCGGCAAACTCTTTCGGATCGAACATTGTATGCATGTGCGTCGGCATCAGCGTATATTCATGCAGCGGTCCATTGTTTATGTCCTTCGGCCCCCGCATGTATACGTATCTTCCATCGGTGCAATTGATGTGACCGCCATGTATGCCAAATAAAGCGGCTTCACGAATGGTTCGATTCGATTCGATGATCGGGCGGATAGAGCTGCCCTGCATATCAGCAGGAATGTCTACTCCAAAAAACTCGAGCAGCGTTGGCGGAAGATCGATCGTTTGAACTAGAGCTTCCGTTCTCTTATCTTTCACAGCGTATCTGGGATCCCAAATAAATAAGGGGAGGTTCGTGATCTCTTGATAGAGCGGTTGGATGTTTTTCCCCCACCAGCGATGTTCACCTAGCAAAAATCCATGATCGGTATTCACGATTAACAGGGTATCTTTCCAAAGATCGTACTGATCGAATGCGTCCAGCACTTTACCCAAATATTCGTCACACATGCTGACAAGCGCCGCATATTCGTATTTCATATGCTGCACTTCCTCCGGCTGCTGCGTGACTTTCGAATAATCCGGCCAGTCATAATGTTTGCCTTCATAATCATGCGGATATAAATCCTTATATTTTTGCTGGGTAAAAAATGGCTCATGTGGATCGAAAGCTTCGATTTGCAAAAACCAACGGTCTTGATCGTGGTTTCTTTCGATGAATTCAATGCCCCGATTGACTGTTACCGCCAGCGGCATCTTCTCTTCGCTATCCAAATATGGCCGGTTCACCCAATCCTGTCTCCATAAATCACCCTGCTTTGGACCGCTCAAGCTTTCCGGAATGTGCGGATCCTCGACGTTTCCTTTCCACGGATCTCCCTCTTGACCGCGGGCAAACTCCCACGAATTGTACTTGGTGTGATACGTAGCTCCCCCGGCCTCGAAGTAATGATTGTGATCGGTCGTTAGATGCGTATATACACCGCTTTTCCGAAGCAAATCGATCATCGAATCGTCATATGGCTCAAGCGGCCCCCAGCTTCGATGCAAAAAGTTATAACGTCCTGTATGAATCTCGCGCCGTGACGGCATACAGGGCAAGCTGCCCGCATAGCATTTGTCGAACGTCATCGTCCGCTCAGACAGACGTTGAAAGTTAGGAGCGTGAATCCAGTCGCAGCCGTAACTCGGCAGCATATGCTTATTTAAAGAATCGAACATGATCATGACTGCTCTCATAGCCGTATCCTCCCGATATTTCCCACTATTTCACAGAACCAATTGTAATCCCTTTGATGAAGTACTTTTGGAAGAACGGATACGCCACCAAAATCGGAAGTACACCGACGACTGCAATCGCCATTTTTACCGATGTGCTCGGAAGCTCTGCGACCTTCGCCCCAGCGCCCGATCCCATGTCGGAGTTGCTGCTCAAAAATTGGACATCTTGAATGAGCCGATTCAAAATATTTTGAATGCTAAACAGCTTCGGGTTGGTCACATAAGTTAATCCGTTAAACCAATCGTTCCAATACAAGATGGCTTCGAAAAGACCGATAGTCGCCATGATCGGAACCGACAGCGGGAGAACGATTTTGTAGAATGTTTTAATCTCACCCGCCCCATCGATTTTGGCCGCTTCGATAAGCGCTGGCGGAATGGACGTCATGAAGAAGGTGCGAACGAGAAGGACGTTAAATCCGTTCATGAGCAGTCCAGGAATAAGCAGCGCCCAAATCGTATTTTTCACATGCAAAACCTGCGTATAAATCAAGTACGTAGGGACAAGACCCCCATTAAATAAAAGTGTAAAGAAAACAAAGAATGCCCAAAATTTATGCCACGGCAGATCTTGACGGGAAATCGGATACGCCAGCATCGTCGTGATGGCTAAGCTGGCAGTGGTGCCCACTACTGTAATGAACACGGTAATCCCATACGCGCGGCCCAACTCTTGCCAGTGATCCAGTAAATACACATACGCTTTGGAACTAAATTCTTGCGGAAACAGAGAGTATCCATGTTGAATAATGCTTGTCTCACTTGAAATGGAGGACATGATGAGCAGTAAAAAAGGCAGAAGGCTTGCAACGGATAATGCGATCAGAACAATATGAGTAGTCCACTGCAGCGTTTTACTATCTTGTGCCATGAATCTTTTCCCCCTCTAAAATAAGGCATTGTCTTTGCTGAATTTGCGCACCGCATAGTTGGATACGATAACCAATACGAATCCGACAAGCGATTGGTACAAACCGGCTGCCGATGACATCCCGATATCCCCGAGGTTCATCAGACCTCTATACACGTAGGTGTCAATGACATTTGTCGTTTTGGACAACGCGCCCGAGTCCATTGGCACTTGATAAAACAAGCCGAAATCCGAATAAAAAATGCGTCCGATCGCCAGCATGGTCATCATAATAATGACAGGCATGATCAAAGGAATGGTAATGGAGCGAATCTGATACCATCTTGAAGCGCCATCCAGTGTCGCTGCCTCGTAATACTCCGTGTCGATGCTGATGATGGATGCTAAATAAACGACGCATAGGAATCCGACACCTTTCCAGATGTGCACCAACGTGAGAATGTACGGCCAATACTTCGCTTCCGAATACCAAGAAATACTGTCAATTCCGAACAGCGGAAGAATGGCCTTGTTCATCAAGCCTGATTCGACACTTAACATGGAATAGACGAGATAGCTGACAATGACCATCGAAATCAGATATGGAAGCAGAATGACACTTTGATAAAAACGGGATAAAAATTTCTTCTTCACTTCATTCAGCAAAATCGCCACAAAAATAGCTATTACCGTGTGTACAACGATAAAAAGTGAATTGTACAGTATCGTATTGCGTGTAATGATTAAGGCATCTTTCGTCTTGAACAAGTATTCAAAATTTTTAAAGCCAATCCAATCGCTGCCGAGAATGCCTGCCTGATAATTGATATCTTTAAATGCGATGACAACACCGAACATCGGTACATAATTGTTAATGAGCAAGTAAAGCACGCCTGGGATCATCAAAAGGTAAAGCGGAAAATAATTTTTCCACCTACTACGCCTTTTACTGGTTGAGGATTTATTCGTTATTGCTTGTGTCATAATACTCACTTCCTCCACTTCATGGCATCAATTGTTTGCTTACACTTTCATTATAGGAACTAGGCGGGTCACTCACTACTCCGTTTTCGACTTCCCGTTTGTACGATTCCGACCTGCCGTTCTAAAGCGTCTCCACTTCGGCGATCTCGATGTACGGCATGCTTTTCAGCTCATCGTACACTTCAGAAGCATACTTTCGGTCGATGAACACGATGAAATTAAGCTCCTGCTGTTCGCCGTTCAGCTCCTTAATATGAACGCTGTTCATTTTGTACCCTTTTGCAATAATCGCTTTAATAATACCGGTTAAATTCGCATCATGGGAAACGATGAGCTTTACACGCAGATCTTTCATAATCAATGGCTTCGGGCCGACCTTTTTAATAAAATAAGGCAGCACAATGACACAGAACATAATAAGCGCAAGTCCGAAAAAAGCTTCTACGAAAAATCCCGCTCCAATCGCTATCCCTAGCCCTGCCGTCCCCCAAATCATCGCAGCGGTCGTTAGACCAATAATGACATCGTTATGCTTCCTTAGAATAACCCCTGCTCCGATAAAACCGATTCCACTGACGATTTGTGCCGCTAGCCGCATGGGGTCCATCACATGTAAGCCTGGGACTGCAAATTTATTCGCGGATTCGATAGAAACAATAGTTAGCAAGCAACTGCTTAAGCAGATGACCAGGGAAGTTTTCAGCCCTAGCGGCTTATTGCGAACTTCGCGTTCCAGACCGATAATTAACCCGAGTACAGCCGAAAGACCTAATTTGATCAAAATATGAACGTCTATGCTTAGCATTATGAAAGATCTCCCCTTATGTAAAATTGAGACATTTAATATAAAAAAAAGAAGGAGCCACCGTCTGCTCCTTCTTCATATGTTTATTTAACCCCAAATGACAGCTGTCAGCTCTTCCAAACGATGAAGCCGATAGTCAGCAGCAGTCAGGCTGTTTATCACAGTACCAATGGCGGCCGACTTCATACCGGCACGCTTAGCAGCGATAAGACCAGCCTCGGCGTCTTCTACGACGAGACAACATTCAGGATCAATGGCAAGCTTTTTCGCTGCGAGCAGAAATACTTCAGGATCCGGCTTACTGTTAACGATCTCATTACCATCCGCCACAGCTTCAAACAAGTGCAAAAGGCCAAGCCTTTCCAGAATGACTGGCGTATTCCGGCTGGATGATCCGATCGCCACTTTAGTCCCCTGCTGCTTGCAGGCAGCAATGACCTCGCAAGAACCAGGCGCCGCATCTTCTGGAGTCAATCTGTCAAGCAGTTCGCGGTAGTAGCCGTTCTTCTTCTCAGCCAAAGCTTCTTTTTCCACGCTTGTATACGTTCTGCTGCTCTTCTCAAGGATGACTTCCAAGCTCTCCATCCGGCTAACGCCACGCAGTCGGTCACCCGCGGACTCATCGAATACAATACCTTCTTCGTCCGCCATTCGCTTCCATGCTTGGTAGTGATACTGATCTGTATGCACAAGCACACCGTCCAAATCAAAAATGACTGCAAGTATTGACATGTTGAAATTTCCCTTTCATAGTCCAGCTTGCATGTATCGCTTACAGACGTGCATCCCAATAGCCGCAAAATGGGTCTACAGGGTTAATTCCCTTGAAGGAGGAACGTCCCAGCAGCTTCTCGATAATCGCGTCCACGACCTGCTCGCTGGCTGAATACGCATTAATAAACGTTGGTATACGCGGTACATCCAGCAGATGGTAAGGGTTAGCCACGGAAATAAACATCGTTGGCAGCTCCTGAATGAACCACGGCATATCTAGACCAAAAGGAGGCGCCCAGTTAATGCGGACAACGGTTTGGTTGCTGTGGGTCTCCATATTGGAGAAGTAGATAGCAGCATCATACTGATCCGTCATCGCCTTCACCCCAGCAAACATCGCCCTTAAATCGAAATTTTTCGTATCAAATATCTTGACCTCGAAACCCTCCGCTTCCAGTTTGGAAATAAAGTAAGGCGCAATGTTCGTTGATTTGAACAAGCCATCCTCGCCACCGAGCGATAAGAGTAGAATACGCTTGTGACGCTCTGGGCTGATGGGCAGCAATTGCTGCGTGTCCTTCACGAGCGTAACGGATTGATCCGCGCATTCTCCGGTCCATCTCATATGCTCGTCGCATTTCAGAACGGATAGCGCCTCTACGCCCGGCACAAGGGTCCCTTCCCGCTTCTTCGTATGCAGACCAAGCGATGCTTTAACACCGAGAATACGTGTCACCGCTTCATCCAGCCGCTCCACGGTCAGGATGCCCGCCTCGATCCCTTTCATCATAAAGAAAAAGTCTTCCTCGATACTCTTATTAAACAAGAACATGTCACAACCTGCAGCGATCGAAGCCGGAACGGCTGTCTCCCGCCTCATCGCCATCATAAAACCGGCCATAGGCGTAGCATCGGTCGTAATAAGTCCATTAAATCCGAGCTTCCCACGCAGCAGATCGTTCAACAACTCCGGTGCCAAAGTCGCAGGCATAATGTCCGTATCTTTGTGCTCAGGACGAAGTTGCTTGCTGTAAGCAGGATGAGCAATATGTCCGACCATCACGCTCATGGCTCCGGCGTCAATGCATTCTTGATACACCTTGCCGAACGTAGCGTCCCACTCTTCTACCGACAACGAGTTGATCGACGTTAACAAATGCTGATCGCGCTCATCCACGCCGTCACCTGGGAAATGCTTTATCGATACAGCCATGCCATGTTCCTGAACCGCAGTCGTATAAGCTTTGCTCATGCGAGCAACGCGCTCTGGGTCGGAACCAAACGTTCTCACATTCGTGATTGGATTGCGGAAGTTGAAGTCAATATCCACAACTGGCGCGAACGCCCAGTTTACACCAATGGCGCTGCCTTCCCGAGCAGCAATAACACCGAGCCTGCGAACCATCTCCGTATTGTCCGTCGCTGCGAGTTGCAGTTGCTTGCCGTAAAAAGTACCATCCACTGCGGAGCCGTTGCCCCCTGCTTCCAAATTAGCGGCAATAAGCAGCGGGATTTCCGAAGTTTCCTGCAAATAGCGATGCGCTTCCTGTACTTTCTCCCCGGGACCAGGACGATACAGAATGCCGCCGATTCTCAGCTTTTGCGTCAGCTTCGCTAGATGCTCCTTGTCGTCCGTGAATCCGATCGGACAAAACAGCTGTCCCACCTTGGCGGCAAGATCCATGGAGGCTAAGGTGGCCTTGACCCACTCAATCCCCTCATCGTCTAGGTGAAAAGGTTTTGCTTGCAAATCAACCATGTATCGTTCCTCATCTCTTATGACTATTTGGAGCTTTCACCTTTACTCTAAATACAAGCTTTTCAGTTTTTCGCGCGCCTCGGAGGTCAAGCCGAGCACTTCTTCCATATAAGATTCCATCGTCCCATAGTTCTTTTTGATTTCGTTTAGTGCCGTAGTCAAGTACTCCTGTTTGACAGCCATCATTTCTCTAACCTTGGCAAGCTTGTCATTTCCTAGCTTCTCTTGGATCGAGCTAAGCACGTGCTCTATCGCTTCTTTCCGGTTGTTATTGCTTCTTAGGAAATCCTCCATAACGGTTTCCATCGGCACTTCTAGCGCAAGAAGCAAGATGGCTCCAGCAAATCCCGTTCGGTCTTTACCTGCTGCACAGTGCCAGAGCAGCGGACTGCCTTCTGCCTGCAGCACTAGATCAAAAAATCGACGAAAAGCATCCTGAGCCACTGGATCAGAGACAAACTGTATATACACGTTTTCCAGCCAATCTCCCTTGAACTCAGATATGTCCATTTTCATAATCATTGCAAACATTTCCTGTGGATTGACAACTCCACCAAATACGGAAAAATGGATGTCTTCCGCACCAGCAACGACTGGATTCGGCTTTACCTCTTGTTCACCTTCCGAACGGAAATCGCAAATATATCGCAAACCGTTTTCTTGCAGGTAAGCAATATCCTCTTCAGTCATTTCCGCCAGCTCTGCGGAACGGAACAATAGGTTGTGCTTGACTGTCCTTCCATCTGCCGTGCGATATCCACCTAAATTACGCAAGTTCGTTCTACGCTCGATTTCCTCTACTCTTTGTTTGTATGTCGTTTCCATGGTATCCTCCTGAATTTCTCCGATATTCCGCTTACTTCACGTTATTTTCCTTAGCCCAAACATCCAACTGTTTTTGCTTTTCGGCAATAATTTTGTCGATTCCAGCAGCTTTTAACTCAGCAAGGAACTTAGGCAGTTCTTTATCCGGATCGAAGGCTCCGTCCTCCAGCCCCAATCGGTACTGACTCACGACGTTGCTAACCGCGGCAACTTCTGTCTTCACCGAAGTGTTATCATACGTAAACCCAAGCGCTTTCGATCGGGTTGCACTCTCGTTGAACTTCTTCGTTTCCTGCCATACATTCTTGTCATTACCTTCCCATATATCGGCAAGGAACGAATTACCGAACATAAACCCTTGGTTCAAAGCGAAACCTGTATTATTCTCATCCACTCCAGCAGGGTAGCCGATAAAACCATCCTGCTTTTTGACATAATGCTTGCCTTCGATACCCCAAGAGAATAAGTTAACAATATCTTTGTCAGCGTACATCAGATTAAGGAACTGCATAGCTTTCTCGGGATTTTTCGAACCTTGGGAAATGCCCCACATCACGCTATTTACCGTACTTGTATTCGCGGCTGCTGGCGCAAGTTTGACCGCGGTCATTTCAGTTCCGACTATTTTCGACTGCTGTTCAGCAAAGCCCGGTTTCATGTGCGTGAGATTCCCAACTGCTTTGCCTGCTTTAATAATGATGTTTTCACTTTCTTTGTTTGTCACAACATCTTTAAGCATATATCCCGCTTGGTTCCATTTTCTCATGAGCTTTACCATGCTGGCGTATTCTGGAGTATCGTACCAGTTCACGACTTTCAGCTCGCCTTGACCATTATTCAGAAGCACACCTAAATCGTCGCCCAAAGAATCTCTAGTGCTAAAGGTACCGTATATGGAAGTAGTCCCCTTATTCGTCATAGGAGCTATGCTCGGCTCGTTTTCTTTGAGTGTCTTTAGTACACTTTCAAGATCGTCTAATTTTTTCACATTACTCAAGTCTATGTTGTACTTGGTTACTAAGTCTTTTCTCATAATAAAGCCGTAATCTTGCGCTAAATCACGAATGGTCGGCACGCCGTAAAGCTTACCCTTTACTTTAGGAGAATTTAGAAATACAGGCCCCAACGATTCTGAAACATCTTTGCCATACTTGTTAAGCAAATCATCAAGCGCAAGCAATTGTCCTTTTGCGATATAGCTGGAGTAAAACGCTCCCCACTCCACCATTAAATCGAGCTTTTCACCGCTAGTCATCATCAAATTCATTTGATTCACATAGGCACTGTAACTGATAGGCAGCAGCTTAACGGTGGCGTTGATTTTCTCTTTGGCAATTTTGTTAATCTCGTCATTTACCAACTGCATGTCTTTCGGAATTGCGCCTTTAACAGGAAATGCTACCGTGAGCTCAACTGGCGCTTCGGTCTTCTTCTCGTCCTGCTTCTTGGAGCTTGCTGAACCATTCTCGGAACCGCAACCTGAAACAATAACCGTCAATGCAACAATTGAACTTAAGAAACTCAATCTTTTCTTCATGGTTCTCTCCTTTTAATTGTTCTGTCCGACACAACTTCATTATAAGTACCGGGCAGAACTGTCACTACTCCGTTTTCGACTTTCCGCTTGTACCATTCCGACCATGCTGTTGTCGATAATCATTCGGGTTCATACCTGTCACGCTTTTGAATCGTTTGGAAAAATGCGCAAGATTCGAGTACCCGACATGTGCAGCAATGCTGCTGATCGACATGCCGCTTTTGGACAATAGCTCCTTGGCCATTCCCATTCGCTCCTGAACCAAATATTCAGTAACCGATATACCGGTTTCTTTCTTGAAGATGCGATCCAGATAATCCGGATTCAAATAGACATGATTAGCAATCTCCTCGCGTGACAGCTCTTGTTCATTCAAGTGGAGAGCAATATGATTTCTGACACGCTCCGCGACGGATTGCGTTTGTTCAACCGTATTCACGTATTGAAGAGATCTCTCCATAATGTGCTTGATCCATGCAATCGTATCCGTTACAGAACGCGTAGCACGCGGGGCAAGCTCCATCGATACGGCATCACTTAACAGTTCGCGTGCCTGAATGCCTTTCAGCATGATGACGTGATACAGCATTTGCAGAAAATCGTGATGAAACTGATGCAATACCCTCGCATCTAATTCCCCTGAATGCATCATGCTCTCCAAGTATCGCTCAACCTCTGACAACACTTTCGTCATTGAACCTTCTTTCAACATGACCGACCATACAGGCAGATCCGGCATTGCAACAGGCTTGGAGGATTGTTTTTTTCCGGATAGCATGAAAACTGTATTGTTGTAAGCAACATTGTTTTTCTCGAGACGAGACAGCTCGTGAACCATCGATGGCAGTTCGTGTACGAACGCTCGATTCCCAATGTAGCAGGAAATATCGCAATAGAAAAATGGTCTACAGGACGAGATGAAGGCTTCGCACTTTTGTTTCAATAGCTTCATCTCTGGCTCCGCTTCTTGATCCCAGGATACGATCGCTAGCAGGTTTCGGCTGCCCAGCAGCAGCACTTGTCCCTTCTCTTTGTGTTCAACGATCATTTCCTCAGCGCTATTTTGAATGGCATATTCCATAATCTTCTCATCGCGCAAACTCAACTCTTTATAAAAGCGCTGCACGCTGATCAGAACAGGCAAAAACCTCATTTCCTCTGAAAAAGGGATATTGCGTTCCGCGGCAGACTCTCGAATAGCTTCCAAATTTGAAGGAATGGTTTCATGCAAAATATCGAGCCAAAAGCGTTCTATCAGGATCGGCTGGTGCTGAACCCAGAATTGACCGTATCGGCTGTATTGCTGAAGCTCGCTCTCTTTATTGATCTTTGCCCCTGCTTTCACAATCACCTCTTCTAGTTGAGCAAGAGCAACAGGTTTCAACAAATAATCGAAGCAGCCAAGCTGAATGGCTTGCTGCGCAAACTTGAAATCGGCATGACACGTTAAGAAAATCGATTCCGTTTTCGGATAATGCTCCCGTACCCACGTCAAGAGCTCTAGGCCGCTGCCTTGCGGCATTTCAATGTCACAAAGCATGATATCGATGGGATGAGCTTCAAAAATCTCCTTCGCTTGCCTAATATTATAAGCCGTGTGGACGGTTGAAACCCCAAACGTCTCCCAGTTCAAATCTGATTTGAGTCCTTCCACGAACAGAATTTCATCATCCACAATGAGCATTTGCATTATAATCGCTCTCCTTTTCCCATATCCGGCTGTAATGGCAGCGTAATGACAATGACAGCACCTCCAGAAGCATGATTGGCAAATGTGATGTCAGATCGGCTCTGGTACAACAGCAACAGCCTTTGTTGAACATTCCAAATTCCGATATGCTCGCCTTGCGTACTCGTCATCTGTGTTCCGCTGCGAAATCCTTCCAGCATGTCCTCCGGAAAACCTGGTCCTGTATCTTGAATGGTTATTTTGAGTGAAGGGGCCGCGGCCGCATCATCAAGTTCCATATCGATCGTCAAAAGAACCGGTTCGTCCATCGTTACCGCATGCTTGATCGCATTTTCCACAAACGTTTGAACGACAAGCGGCGGGATCGGGGTACGCAGCAAATAGTCAGGAACATGAATCGTACACTGTAAATGATTCGGGAATCGCAGCTCCTGAATGCGCAAATAATTTCGAACGTGCTGTAATTCTTCTTGCACAGAGACGAAAGTCAAATTACTTCGGAACATATAGCGGAAATAGCCAACCAAACATTGCGCCATCTCTTCAATCAGTGCATAATTTTTGGCGCGCGCGAGCGTGTGCATAATATTAAGCGAATTCAAATAAAAGTGCGGATTGATTTGCAGCTGCAAATGCTGGAGCTCCGCCTTTTGCTTGTTCATCTGCTCTTCATAGACATGGATCCGCAATTCTTGAATTTGTGTCATCATCGTATTAAAGGTTTCATAAACAAGCTGAAACTCATCAGATGTCCTAAACGATGGAATCCGCATGTCCAAATTGCCGTCCTTTATCCGTTTCATCGCTGAAATCAGGCGATTGATCGGAATGAGCAACGTTTTTCGGAGAAGCAGCAAACAGACGGGCAACAGGATGAGAACTCCGATGAGAATGAAATTGACAATGTTTCGGAGGATCGGAAGATTTCTTAATATTTGTTCATCCGGTATGAGCGCAATCAGATTGAAATTCCCTACAGCCGACTTTTCGCCGACTACCAGATAACGATGATCGTCCCCGGTTAAATAATAGTGTTGAAGATTTTTATTTACATCGAGCCGGTTATCTTTGACAATTTCCGCATTCACCAAAGGCACGCCGTCATTCGTCGTAAATAAGGCTGCCCCTTTTTCACCTAGTCCGATGAGATTTAGCGGCATCATTAAATTGTCGAATAAAATCCATGTACCGACATACGTATCGCTCACCTTGATCGTACGCAGCAAGTAATATTTTTCTCCGATTTCCTGCACGTACCAACGATTGATCGGTAAATTAGGCGTTGCCTTTCCGGTTTCATCCTCAATAAAGTTTCTGACCGATTCTCGTTCCGCATAATTTGTAACTTCCCGAAATGCATTCATGTAAGATTGAGTGGGAGCCGAATAAATAAAAAAGCCGTCCACAGATTTGAAATTCAACATATTTTCGGTAATCCGGTTAGACAGTCTTCTTAAAGCGAAGTAGCGATCACTTTCCGAAACTTTGTTCTCAATGCCGGTAAAGTCGGCTTCGGCGATAGTTAAGCCCATTAAATACGATTCCGCGAACCGTAATTGTTCATCGATTTGTCCCATATACAAAGACATCATTTTTTTGTTGGAATCGGCCACTTGGCTCCGAACAACACCGATCGCATAGTAGTTGGTATAAATGAGCAGCAAGCTTAACGGTACTGTGATCAGCACCACGCCGACGATCAGCTTGAAACGAATGGAATTGAAAGGAATTCGAAAAAATCGGCCTGTCATGATTGCTCCCCCTTTTCATATTCTTCTCTAATCATTATTGACTGAATGAACGAATTAAAAAAGCCAGCAGTCTGCTGGCTTCTCCTATTTACTTGAATAATATATTTATTATAGTGACTGGACCGCAGAATCACTACTCCGTTTTTGACTTCCTGCTTGTACGATTTCGACCACTGCAATGCAAAAGGCTGCCAATGAGCGGAATCGCTGCGCCACAAATCCAACGCTGTTCAGCAAGCCTTTTCATGCTTTCCTAAAAGACTCCAATGTCGAAAGCTGTTCCAGTTTTATGACTTGAAAGCTTGGAGTTCCATCCTCTACATGTACCCAGAGAATGTGTTGAAAATCATGCAGATGCTCCCGATGCTTGCAGGCGCCTGTTCTACCCATTTGAATCCGATAGCTTTCTTGGCTTCCTGTGACCTCAAGATCGTGCAAATGCCCTGCAAACACTGTATGCCTGCGATCCTTCAATAGAGAGTCCAACCGACTGTAATTCGGATCATTGGTTTTCCATAACGGTCTGTGCATAATAACGAACGTCCAATCTACATCGATATGTTGCTCCAGCATTTGATGAATAAACTCAAACTGTCGTTCATCGATATGTGAAGTGTTTCCACCAGCTTCCTGCTCAGCATCAACCGGTTCTATAAGCTGAGCAAAGAAAGCTTGAATTTCAGCTTCCCCATTTACTGGATCATGTTGGACGAGCTGCTCCAAGTCTCTCATGATGGAAACATACTTATCTGCGATTGGAACAGGGGGGTCTTCCGTATTGACTATCAGAAATAGCATATTCGCGTAGCGAAAAGCATAATACTCTAGGCCGTAACGTTCCCTCCACACATCCATCATCAATTCGCTGCCACAGTCATGATTGCCGATGGCGCGGAAAAACGGAAGACGAAGCTGCTCAATATGCCGGTCGATCTCATCCCATTCCTGATGTGCCGTATTTTTATCCGACCTGTAGCCCTCAATTAGATCTCCCACGGAGAGAACGAAATCGGGAGCAAGCTGCTTCACCATGTCTAGTGCACCCTCAAATTCACCCTCCAATGCAAAGCCCGTGCGATCGCCGATTACAGCGAATTTGAACGATTTCTTTTGGGTGAGTTCGTTAAATTCCCCATGCCAAGGCCGCTTATCGGTCCTAAACCGTTCCTGATCATAATACTCTTTCATCCGCATTAACTCCTCTCTTTCGATAACACCTTATGGTTTCGAGTCAATGATTTGTTGTACTTGTGAGGCCATAGACTTGATCGCTTGATCGGGTGCAATCGAAGGGTCCATAAGCGCTTTTTTAAATTCATCCTGAATTTTGTTAGCAATTTCTGTGTAGCCCTTCATGACGGGTCTTGCCTTCGCATATTTAAGCTGTTCGTAGGCTGTGCGGTATTGAGGGGTTTTGGTCCAGAGCTGTTTGATTTGCTCGGAATCGACGGCTTCTTTCGTATTCGGGATATATCCAGTTCCTGCGCTCATTTGAGCTGCGTTGTCTTTTTGCAGCAAATATTTGATGAATTCGACCGAGGCCTTCTTTTGGTCTTCCGGCGCCTTGGCTAGCACAGTCAGGTTATATCCGTTCGTCGAAGCACCATATTGGGTACCTGCAGGCAGCATGGCGACGCCTAGCTCGAACTTGTCCTTAGCCGATTCCAACATTGTCGTCGTCACTGCGGAAGTCGAGACAATCATCGCTGTTTTCTGGTTTAAGAAATCATTATGCGCGGACGTATAGGAAGCCGTTCCCGTTCCTGCCGGCACCTTCATGTAACCGTTTTTGACCATATCCTGATAATACTTAATGACATCGATACCAGAAGTACTGTCGAATGCTACCTTCTTATGGTCGTCTGAGAACATCTTACCTCCCTGCTGCAAAACGCTCGTTTCGAATAAAATGACATCCATCGGCATCTGGAACCCGTAATTACCTGTGTTCTTGTCGGATAATTTAGTGGAAAACTGACGCAGTTCCTCCCAGGTTTTTGGTCCTTCTTCATTCAAACCGGCCTTACGAAGCATGTCTTTATTATAATACATCACCATCGTGCTGCGGTTATAAGGGATTCCAGCCAGCTTATCGCCAATCAGTGCGTTCCCGAAGAGACCTTCATGAATTTGGTCCAGTTCGTTTTTCTTAAAATACTTGTTCAAATCCTCCAACGTGTTCGCCAAAGCATACTCCCCGGTTTGGGTCGTAGCGAGCATTGCAAGAGCAGGTTGGTTCCCGGCTACAATGGAAGCCTGGAGCTTGGTGGACAAGGCCCCCGCATCAGAAAGATTGACACCCTTTACTTCAATGCCCTGCTGACTGCTATTGAAGCTATCCACAAGCTTCTGTAACTGGTTGCCGATAACGGTCTGCTGGGAATACCAGAACTCGATTGTCACCTTATTCCCTACTGCTGGCTTTGGACTAACTTGAATACTCGACGTGCTTGAATTTCCTTGTGCACAAGCAGTTAGACATACCATGACGATGGCAAGACAGAGAATCGACAACTTTTTCATCATTTTTTCATTCCTCTCCTAGATCCATTTATTATTTCAAGCCGCCATGAGTAAAAGCGGATTTGATTTGTTGATTTGCCGCAATATATAGCAATAATATCGGTGCGACAAGCAGCACATTACCGGCCATTAAAGTATTCCATTGCAGTCCGTCGGCGTCTTTTAATTTCATAATTCCTGCGGTTAGCGTTTGGAGATTTTCGCTGCTCGTCATAACCAGCACCCAGAATAGATCGTTCCAGTGAGCAATAAATACTAGTAAGGCGATTGTAACCAGGGTTGGTTTTGCATAAGGCAGCACTATGCTCCATACGATTCGCCACTCCGGTGCCCGGTCGATTTTGGCCGCTTCCAATAGCTCGTTCGGAATTTGTTTGAACGATTCCGTCAGTAGAAATATGGCCATCGACGAAGAGAGGAAGGGCACGATCAGCGCCGCGTAAGTATTGATCCATCCCAGCTTGCTGAGCAATAAATAGGTCGGTACAACCGTAACCTGCATCGGAATCATCATCCCGGACAAAATCAAAGCATACATCACTTTCGAGCCAGGAACCCGTTTCTTAGCAAACGTATAAGCAGCAGAAATAGAAACGATTAATTCCATTAGGACAATCCCTACAGAGACAAAAAAACTATTAAGGGCATATCGATCGAAGGGGCCTGTCCGCCAGACGTCAGCGAAATTTTTAACCATCCATTCCCTTGGCAGCCAGGTAGGTGGAAACGCCACGGTCTCGGGAATTGTTTTGAACGCTGTGATCACCATCCAGTTCAATGGAAAAATATAAATCAGACCCAACGCCAGCAATATCGGCATAATAATCCACCGAGCAGTGCCCCTTTTCACTGTGGCATCATTCAACTTGATTCACCTCGCATCTTTTATTGGTAATGGACTTTCGAATGCAATATCCCGAAATTCAAAAAGGTTATCGTCGAAACTAGTACAAACAAGACGACAGCTCCTGCCGAAGCATCCCCGAATCGATAAAATTCGAAGCCAGTTTGGTAAATCCAGTGCACCAAGACATTGGAGGAATTGCCTGGTCCTCCCCCAGTCATCACCTTGACGGAGTCGAACACCTGAAACGAACCGATAATATTCACAGTGAGCATAAAAAAGATCGTAGGCGACAGCTGAGGAATGATAATTTTATAGAACATAATGAAGGGACCCCCATTTTCGAGACGTGCCGCCTCCAACGTTTCACGAGGAATGGAACGCATTCCAGCAATGATCAGAATAATGTTGAAGCCTAGACTTTTCCAGATGGCCACTAAAATAAGTGACATCAGCGCTGTGTCCGGACTATCGATCCAAAGCAATTTAGGCAGTCCTAACGATTGCAGCCCCATATTGAGCAGTCCGGCGTCTTTGTCCATTAACCATTGCCAGAGCAAAGAGACGGACACAAGTGGAATAATGTGGGGTGAAAATACTGCCGTTTGAATGAAGCTATGGAACCAACCCGGACGGTCCAACATCACGGCCAATACCAGCGATAAGCTGCAGGATATAACGACTGTAAACGTCATGTAGATAAATGTATTGCCCAGCATCTGTAAAAAATCCTCTGAGCCAAACAATCGCACATAATTGTCAATCGAAACGAATGTCGAGGTTCCGCTTAACAAATCCACCTGATGCAGACTGAGATATAACACATAAAAAACCGGATAAACGGTAAATGCGAGACTTCCTATTAAAGCCGGTAGTAAGCATAAATATGCAGTGAAGTCTATCTTACGAAAGGACATCCGACCCCTCCTCTATTTTCGCCCCAAGGGACCTATTATTCATGGGTCAACAACAAATTTCGAAGATTTTGCTTCTTAACGGCCGTTAAACCAAGCCCCTTCTCCAGGAATCCTTCTATCGTTCCATATTGAAGGTGAATCTCATCGAAAGCTGCTTGCAAATATTCGGGACGAACCTCAAAAAGAAACATAAGCGAGTCGTCTTGGTTTGTTAGATTCGGCTGTACGGTACGGATCAGCTTCTTATACAGGCTATCTTTATATAGATTTGTCAGCAGATAATCTTCCATAATCGTCTGTTCCGGCACGCCTAACGCCATCAATAAAATGGCAGAACCGAACCCTGTACGGTCTTTCCCGGCAACACAATGCTGTACGACAGGAACTCCTCTCTCACTGAGGAGCTGTTGGAACAAGGTGGCAAACTCCTTTGTATGATTTAAGACATAATTTCTGTTTGCCAGAATCAATCTTTCACTGGGTTCAAGTGATTCGGTGGTAACGATTGGGATGCGGACTCTGCGAACGTTACCCCATTCCGGATAGGAGAACATACTTTCTACTTCATCACCTCGATAATCGCAGATCAATTGAATGCCGCATTGCTTCAAATAAACGTGATCGCGCTCTGTTAATTCAGAGGGGATGCATTGTTCCGAACGAAATAACAAACCCCATTTGGTATAGCGTCCGTCTTCCGTCCTATAACCCCCTAAATCGCGAAGATTAGCCATTCCATCAAGCGGCAAACGGCGTTCCGCTACCGTGCGAACCGCACCATGCTGAGACTTCAGATGGTAGTACGTTCTTTGTCCGGGATTCGGATCTTGAAAAACCAGCGATGCCGCTAAAGCAGATTCATCCGTTAACTTTGAACCCAGTTGTTGAAAATGTTCCGGTGACGGGCTCCAAAATACTTCCACGCGTCCGAGTTCTTGGGTGCTTCGCCAAGATAGTTTCAGCTTTTTGTTATCGATTCGATCGAGTTGCACTTGTAAGAATGGGTTTTCCATGAATAAATTTAACTCCTCTTTTATATGTGTACAACGTTGTATACATGTAACTATACATGCTATTTGTAAAACAGGTGTTAACTCTAATTAAAGAAAATATGAAGAAAGGAAGACCTATCCATTTCAGTTGCAAAAGGGGAACCCTGCGGTGTACAATTTCAATAGCCGCGAAGGAAAGAGGAATTTTTCATGTCCAAAAAATCACTAGAGTCTATCGCCTATCAATTAATTCGAGAGAAGATCGTTAACTGCGAATACTTACCTGGTACCATGCTATCCGAGAATGAACTAGCAAACATATTGAATATGAGCCGCACTCCTATTCGCTCCGCTCTATCCCATTTGGAGTCCGAAGGATTAATCGTCTCCTTCCAAAAACGCGGTATTCAAGTGAAAGAAATTTCATATAAAGAAGTCATCGATATGTATGAGGTCGTGCTCTCCATGCTAACGCATACATTGGATCAAGTAGTCTTACGAGGTTATTCTTTTCCTGTGGAATTATTAGAAGATTTGTTGAATCAGCAAATACAAGCCAGCAAGACTAACGATTATCGTAAATATATAGAATACTCCCTTCTGTTTCGACGAGCGGTCATTTCCGCCTGTAATAATGAAGCGATGCTGCAAACCATGGATTCAATTCGTGATAAAATGATCATGAAGTCAGTCGCTCATTGGACACAAACTCCTCATCTGGAGCACTATTCAGCGAACCAAATTAACGAGTCGGCGTTTAAAGCCATTCGATTAGGACATATCGAGGAGGCAAAACGGATATTTATCGATGCCTTTGACCGCTTGAGAGGTAGGACTATGCTGGAGTGAGAAGAGTTTAACATTATAGCCCACACAAAAAGCATCGCGTGAATCGCGGTGCTTTTTGTGTGGGCTATTTACCAAAATAATTTGCTACATCCACGGATACGTTAACTTTAGATTCTAACGTCGAATTTCACTCTTCCACTCCCCTTTATTTGTTCTACCATCACTTTGAAGGATTGCATACCCGTTGGCCAGGTTCATCCGTCTAAAAGTTACAGTTGTGCTTGGGGGAGAATTAGAAATCGAGTTATTTTACTTGTTTCCAACGGTCATAGGCCGCCTGATAGATGCCAACTGCTTCGTCCATTTTCATTTTCTTAATCGTATCTACATACTTATCCCAGTTCTGCAGCGGCTCGTTTCCTAAAATGAATTTCGCTTCCATCTGATCGATATACGTATTCAAATCAGCTTCGAGCGTGGACAGACGCTTCTGCTCCTCCTGCGTAAAGTAAACCGACGGATAGCCGTTTCTTAGGTAAGGCGTGTAGGACTGCTTCACTTCTTTGTCCAGATTGGATACGTGCGCCAGGTCAAGCTTTAAAATAAAGTCCGAATCGACGATGCCCGGAAGCACAGTGCCGGCGCTTGGGGTTATTTTACCACCGCGGAATTCTTCCGTGTTCTTGTATCCTTCCGGGAGAATTTTGCTCCATTTCGTCTTGCCGGCATCGCTCCACTTCCAGCCGACGCCCTCCAGTCCTTGAGAAGCGAACGCACCGCCCTCCGGGGAATACAAGTAATCGACCCATCGCATCGTCGCTTCCTGATGTTTATTCTTATTCGTAATCGCGAATGTTCCTCGGGTGATACCGGGGCTCTTCGGCCACATCTTGGTCGAGTTCGTGCTGCTCGTGAGCGGTGGCAGCGCCATATAATTATAGCTGTCTTCTACCGTGGAGACGAGATACGCCCCAGCATTGGAGAAAACCCCGATCCTCCCACCGTTTCCTTTTGCCACCATCTGCTGATTCGTCTGCGTAAAAGCTTCCTCGTCCAACAACTTATCCTTCGTCAGCTTGTTCATAAAGGTAAGGTATTGCTTATACCCTTCCTGAACGGCTACATAGACGACTTTGTCCTGAATGACATCGACTCTGTTGTTGACAAAGCCAAACGAGCTTAACAGGCTTATCCGCAGCATCGGAAGCGTCGCTTTATCGAAAGACAGCGGGATTTCGTCCGCTTTGCCGTTCTTATTCGGGTCCTTATCTTTGAAGTCTTTCAACACCTGATACAGGCCGTCGATCGTCGTCGGAGGCTGCAGGCCTAAGTTGCTCAGCCATTGCTTATTCAGCCACAGCTTCGCCAACGCCTGATCCCTGGGCACGTTGTTGATTTGCGGCAGCGCATAAATATGCCCGTCGATCGTCGTGATCGAGCGCTTCAAATCCGGATTCGTATCGATCAGCTTCTTGACGTTTGGCGCATATTTCTCGATCAAGCTTTCAAGCGGAATAAGCACGCCCTGCCCGCCGTAAGTAATTTCGTCATTAACGGTGAGATTGCCTCCGAAAAACAGATCGGGGACTTCCCCGCTCGCGAATGCCAGATTTTTCTTCTCGTTATAGCTGTCCGACGACGGCGTGTCGAATTTGAAGCCGATGTTCGTCAATTTTTCCATTTCCTGAAAAAATTGCAGTTGATCCCACGAGCCTTGAATAGCCGCTTTGGAGCCAAGCAGATTTAAGGTAATTTTCTCTTTGACCACGGGAAAACCCGAGGCATTCAAATTGACAGGCGCACTAGCCTTCCCTTGATTTCCTTCGCCCGTAGGAGCCACCTGTTCCTTGGAGCAAGCTGTTAGCAGTGTACCAACTAACGTCAGTGACAAACCGATCATGACATGTTTTTGCATGAAGATCCCCCTATTTATTCATCATTGGATTATCCTTTAATCGATCCGATCAGAACGCCCTTCACGAAATACCGTTGAACAAATGGATATACGATAATAACTGGCAGCGTCGAAACCATAATAACTGCATATTTGACGATTTCCGCAATTCGCGCCTGAACCGCCAGCGCATCGAGATCTCCGCCCCCGCCTGTCATCATATCCGTGCTGACCTGCTGTTGGACTAATATTTCTTTGAGAATTAATTGCAGTGGAAACAAGGTCCGATCGGATAAATAGATCAAGGCATTGAAGAAAGCATTCCAGTGCCCGACACCATAAAATAAGGCCATTACAGCTATAATAGGAGCCGATAAGGGCAGTACGATGCGCACGAATAAGCGTGTATTGGAGCATCCGTCTATTTCCGCTGATTCCTGAAGCTCTTTGGGAATATTCATCTGAAAAAATGTTCTACATACAATGATATTCCAGATCGTCGCTGCGTTCGGGATCAGCAAAGCCCAAACTGTGTTAATCATCCCGAGGTTCTTGATCAGCAAATAGGTCGGGATCAAACCCCCGCCGAAAAACATCGTAAAGACGAAAGCGGCCATGATCGCATTGCGCCCCACCATATCCCCCCGGGAAAGCGCATATGCGCATGGCAGCGTCACAAGCAAATTGATAGCGGTTCCAATAATGGTGTACAGGATCGTGTTTCGATAGCCTACCCACAACTCCTTGTTATGAAACACCCGCTCGAAGCCTTCGAACGTGATTCCCTGCGGCCACAGCCACAGCTTGCCCTGGTTGACCAGAATCGGGTCGCTGATGGAAGCGCTGATGATATAGATCAAAGGATAACAAACCAAAAGTAAAACGATAGCCAAAAACAGCTTATTGCAAACCGTGAATAATACGTCCGTCCACGAATCTCGAATCATTGCCTACCCTCTTTTCACCACAAGCTCGTCTGGCTTGTCCTTTTCGCGATTTTATTCACGGTCATCAGCAGCACGAAATTGATTATCGCATTGAATAAGCCCACCGCCGCCGAGAAGCTGTACTGCCCTTGGAGCAATCCGCTGCGGTAAACGAAGGTCGAAATGACATCCGAAGACTCCATATTGATTGGATTTTGCAGCAAAAACACTTTCTCGAAGCCTACAGCCATAAAGCTTCCTACGTTTAAAATAAGTAAAATGATAATAGTGGGCATAATGCCCGGAATGTTAATGTGCCGAACGCGCTGCAAGCGATTAGCCCCGTCGATTACGGCTGCCTCATGCTGCTGGGGATCAATCCCCGCAAGTGCCGCCAGATAAATGATCGTCCCCCAGCCCATGTTCTGCCATACGCCAGAAAGGACAAAAATCGTTTTAAACCATCCCGGCTCCATCAAAAAAGCGATTGGCTCTCCACCGAGGACCTTCATCACTTGATTGATAATGCCTGTAGTCGGCGATAAGAAAGAAATAATAATACCTGCCATAACTACGACCGATATGAAGTGCGGCATATAGGTCACCGTCTGCACAAGCTTCTTGAAAAAACCATTCTTCAGCTCGTTCATCGCGAGCGCAAGAATGATCGGTATTGGAAACCCTACCGCCAGCTCGTACAGGCTGATGCCGATCGTATTTCGGATGAGTGACCAAAAATAATAGCTGGCGAAGAAGTGCCGGAAATGTTCGAGGCCTACCCACTCGCTTCCCCAAATCCCTTTTACTGCTGTGAAATCCTTGAACGCGATTTGAATTCCGTATAAAGGAATATAGTGAAAAATAATAAAGTAAGCGATTGCGGGTAAGGCGAATACATAAAGCTCCCAGTTTTTCCATATGCGCTTCATGGATTTGGATTTCATTTTTACTCTTGTTGTCGGCGTAATCACATGATCCGCAATGACCTTTCCCATGTTTGACTTGCACCTCCTTTCCGCTCTGATAGGCTTAAATCTAACCGGAGCGAGCTTACCCGTAAAGAAGGCGGTTTTTGCAAGGGGGGCGACATTTGTTTCCTTGATTTACTGCGAGTTTTTGGCATATAAACTGCGATATTGTGCTGGCGTTACCCCCTCCAGCTTCTTGAATTTCCTGCGAAACTGCGAAATATCCTCATAGCCGACATCCTGAATGATTGCCTGAATGGATTTATTGGTTTGCAGCAGCTCGCGCTTCACTTCCTCAATTCTCAAATCCGATATGTACTCCGTAAAATTCGAGCCCATTTGCTCCTTGAAATATCGACTTAGCGATGAAGCGGATAGATGGAATCGTACGGCCACCTGATCTAGGCCCAGATCATAATTTCGAAAATGCTCATGGACGAACTGAACGATATCGTCACGCAAAGCCATATTTTTGTTTTCATTCAAGGATTGTACCGCGCCGCAAATTTCGGAGACTAATTCCGTCAGTCTGTTTTCGAGCTCCTGCAGGGATTGAAATTCAAGCAAGCCTCTGATCCGATGCGAGTAATCGCCTACGTTCATTTGGCTGATCGTCTTGAATACCGCATTGATGATGTCAAAACACATACAGCGGACGAGTAGGATGGATACTGATTTGTCATATATGCTCTGAAGCATGGCCGCAAGCGCTTCCTGTGCGACCGTTTCGTTCCCCTGCTTCAAGCTCTGCATGAATCGGACCTGTTCCTCGACAGAATAATAAAAGGCATGCTCCTGCAGCGCCATGATGTCCTCGAAAAAGATAATGCTGCCGACTCCCGCTTTCATTTTGTACTCCATCGCAGCGGAAGCTTCGATAAAGGAAATGCCGATTTGTTCTGGCTCGGCGCATGGCGTTCCGATTCCTATTGTCGCCTGTACACCTTGCTTGTCCTCAAGCGACTTATGTAGTTCCTTTGCAAAGCTCTGGACTTTATGATGTATGTCATTTCCCTCGTTCATGACGACAACAAGCGCTAGTGCGCCTTCATGTATAAGCTCCACCGCATAGGCTTCTCCGCCCGCAAAAGAAAGCTGTGTCGATCCAGTAAATACTGCCCGCTGACCGTCTTCTCCCCGCTCCTTCTCCATCGCAAGCAGCATGACGATATAAGAGGAATCGCTCGCTATAAATTCCTGATAAAACGGATTTTTCTGAAGCTCCTCCTTGCTTTTGAAGCTGCCCTTCAACAGATCCGTCAGGAAACGCTCGCGTAATACAGGAAGCTGCGCGTCGACCTGCTCCCTTAACTGCTGATTGCTATCGAACGTGGTAACGAGCGTATCGTGAATAAGCTCCAGCTCGTTTTTTGTCGACTTCCCCGCTTCGCCAGACCAATTAAGCTGAATATACTGCATCAAACCGCGAATCGGTTTGTACTGCCTAATGGACAACAGTATGATAAGCGTCAAACCGACGGATGTCAGAGACAACAGCACATAAAACAGCAAGGTTTTCGTTTCCACGACTCGGGCTAGAAATTGAGACGTCGGCATGGACACTACGTAAGACCATCCATTCAACTCCGACCTAAGGTATACGACCGACTGCTCTTCTCCGTTGATGTGGAAATTGTATACGCCAGTATCCTGGATATTGTGCAAGGAATCTGCCACTTCACGGAAGACTAAGCTTGTTTTTTTGCTTTTGGTAGCCAATAATTTTTTATTTTCATCCAAAATGAACACGCTGCCGCTCTTCTCTCCCAGCACATGTTCAAACAGATTCGTTAGCAAGGTTTCGTTGATCATGAACAGGACCGTGCTGAATGGAACGTCCTGATTGAACGGAATCGGAACAACGTAGGTTAAATATCGCTTTTCTTCATAATTATTGATCTCCACCTTCTCAGAAGGTCTCATAATGGGCCTGGGCGTACCATTGATATCCTGAATAAACGTATCGGAGCCCCAGTTCTCGAATTTATAATAGCGGTCGAGGAATGTTGCTAAGGATGTCAGCCCTCTTGATGAATAGATCGTGGAATCCCCCCGAAAAAATAAAAATAAATCATCGATGATGCCGCTGCTCTCTTTGTAGCGGTCTAGCTCTGTAATGGCTTCCTTGGCTGTGTATATGTCGTTTCTCACCATATAGGAAGTAAGCCTAGGATCATAAGAAATTTTCGCGGCGATATGCTGCAGTACCTTCATCTGTCCTTCGACGGCTTCCTTAACCTGCTGCAGCTTGTCCATGTTCGCAGCTTCGATTTCCTTCTTTACATTCATAACCATGTTTTTATACATCAGACCACCCATGATGAGAAGCGGAATTGAAAAAATTAAAGAAAAGGAAAGTATGTATTTGACAAGCGTCATGGAAAAAACCTTTTTTGCAGCCATCATAATCCCCCTTCAAACCAAGCCATTATAAAGCCGTGCTGCATCCTATTATAATTGCTTTACCGGATTTCGTAAAAGCAGGCCGGGCAAAGAAGAAAAAAAGGCGATTGCGATGAATCGCCCCCGCCAAGAAAAAGATAATCATTCCGAATAAGCTGCCTAAGGCCATTAATTCAACGTTATTTTTCCGTAGAGAGAAGGATCCTTGGATTTGCCTATCCCGCTTCCCCATTCCAGCCAGCCGATCCGCCCAGCTCCGTCATTCGTATTGACGAGCACAGACATATAGATCGGGACTCCCGCCTGAGGAACATAGGGATAAAGCTCCGACCAGTCGAGATGGATCTTATAAAGCGTTTGGGTTCCCGTACGGTCGATATGGATTTGTCCATGCTGGACGAATTGCTGCTGCTGCGTCCAATTGTATGGAAGATCGCCTCCGATATAAGGCGTCGTTTCCTTCCAAAGCCTGGGCCCCTCTGCTGTCAAGGCCGCCTGAAAATCCATGCGCGCTTCCGCTGGCGCACCCAGCCCGTATGTATCGATAGCGAATTGCAGGCTGTCGCCCCGCCAGTACAAACCGGCCGTCTCATTTTGTACAAAAACGGCATCTGCTACATCGACGGTAAGATCAATGCCATCCTCCGTATAGCCAAGTGCGAACTTAGCATCCAATCCGGATGGCCGTGTTTGCCCCGTCTCCGAATCGAACACCCAATCGTTTTCAATCCATGTAATCGGCTCCGTGCGCAGCTCCCCGGTTTCATGATCAAACAGCTCACCTGCTTGACCAGCACCAACTGGAATCGTCGCGCTGCGCCTTACCTTGTCGTAATCCGAGAGCAATACCTCGTCTGATAAAGGCAGCTCGCCTAACTTGGTTTCGTCCAACTGCTCGATATAATACATTCGTCCAGGCTTCAGTACCAAGGAAGCGTCCGCCAAATATGATCGTCCCGTCCAATCCCTAATCTTTGTTTGCGGCGTAAAAGCGTCTGCCAGGCGCGAATCAATGACCTGCTCGTTCTCGCCACTAAGCCAGAGAACAGTTAGCGGCGTCCCACCGTTATCGAGGTATACCGCATTTTGAACACTGGACAGCGCATACTCTCCGCGGTACGATACCGTTTGGCCGGCCGTTTCCAAGAAGCGGTGCAGCGCGACGGCTCCAAGCCTTGGCTCGATTTGCGGCTTTTTGCGGAATAAGCCGGATGCATGCGTATGCCAGCCGTCGGCCTTCGCGAAAGTTAGGGCTTCGGTCTCCACTTGGTTCATTATCTCAAAATAAGCAATTTGTTCTGACCCGTGCTTGATTTGATACAAGTAATCGAGCAAGATTTTGAACGCGATCTCTTTTTCCGAAGGCACCGCAGTCAATCCGATCGAGCTGATCAAGCCGGCATGGCTTTCGGATGTAACCCAATCCTTGGAGGCTGCTTCGTATTGATCATCCAAATCCTTGAAATAATCGGCATTTGGAAAGGCGCCATGGAGCGCTAGCTTGTCGTAATAGCTAGTCGCGCCCAAACGAAGCAGTTCCCTGTAGAACGGAAGATAACGCCGGCCTCCCAGTCCGCCGATCCAAACCTCCGATTCTGGCTGCTCCTCTTTGATCGTTTCATAGCTCGTTTGCAACAGCTCCACAAACTTCTCCGGTGTATCCCGCCAGAAGATGCTTCCGCCAGGAAGATGCGGCTCATTCCAGACTTCCCACTTACTTATACGATCCCCGTAACGGTCGATCAACGCACGCAGGAAATCAGCCAAATCCTCCATATCAGCAGGTGCATAAGCAGCATAGCCCGGAACGGCTGTATAAATCTGAGCATCCTCCGGATGTGAGGAAGCCCACTGCGGGGTGAACAAAATATTGCCCGCCAGCTCGAAACCATACGAACGGAGCATGTCGACTTGAGCGTCGAACGCTGTCCAGTTATACGTACCGCGTGAGGGCTCAAGAGCCATCGCCGTATTCGTGAACTGTGTGCCCCACGGAACCGAATGAATTCTCGCCATGCTGAAACCGATTGTATCTGCCAGCTGAACCGCTTGCTCGCCTTCAAGCTGATAGCTGAAGCCAAACATCGGGCTCCTTTGGGACATTGCCTTCGTATCGCCGTCCGCTACGGCAACGGCGTACCGGTCCCTCACGAATTGACCCGCCGTTCCCTTCGCCGAAGTAACGGTGTATGCTTCAGTATGGGCCACTGGGGTCGTATCGCCTGTTTTGACATAATCAAACGCGATTTCGTAATACCCAGCCCGTTCAGGCTCCCAACTCCAGCCATCACTCAACATCGTCTGCCGATTGACTGTCGATTGGGCGATGACCTGACCCTCTTCGTCGTATACAGTACCCGTTACCGTGTGTACCGATTGCGGCAGCAATTGATTCTCCGGTTTAAACACGACGTCTTCTCCAAGTTTATACCAATTGGCAAATGCGCTGCTCGTCAGCGAAAAATCGTCCACCGTTTTCATTTGCACGTTATCATAATACAGAGTGCCGCCCAACGTGCCAGAAGCCCCGCCCCTCGTCGTTGCTAAGTTGATCCGCATGTAATTCGTCCCTTGCGGAAACTGGGCTCCTTTTAAGGTCAAGGATTGTTCCGACCATGCCTCCGACAACCCGCTGACAGGCACGGTTGCCGTACCGATAAATGTAGAATTGTTCCAAAAGCTGATAAATGCCCATGCCACATTGCCTACATAATTGGATGATTTCTTAATGTCAAATGTCAGTTTGACAGACTGAGGACTGCCGTAAACAGCAATCGGCTGCGAAGCCCAGCCTGCCGATCCTGCGTCGGCCGCTGCCATATATAAGGAATGATTTCCTTGTGCATACACCGTATCGGTTACGGCTGTATCGACCGGGATCGTCCGGTTCCATAGTGCGGATGTCCAGTTTAACGGGAGCAACTTGCCTTGGGAGACGTACGTCTGCTCAAAACCGGGATTCGCAATATCAATGACATCAGACAGGGTCCCGGTCTGGATCACAACGTCGTCATACCGTACAGAGCCTGCAATAGCGCCGGATTGGCCTACCCGGGAAGTCGCTAGATTGATGCGTACTTTGTTCGTGCCAGATGGAAACTGCCCCGCGTTCACTTGAAAGGAGTTTGGCGACCAGCCGGCTGTACCGGCGGTCACTGCCGCAGTTGAGGTCCCTAGATACGTGCCATCCTGCCAAAAGCTCAGGAAAACCCAAGGCACGTTGCCCGAGTAATCCGTCGTCTTCCTAGCCTTGAAAGAACCCTTAATTTCATAGACGTCCTCGGTCACGCTTAGAAATCCGGAAGTCCAACCTGCAGAGCCTTGATCGACGCTCATCACGTACAACGAATACATTCCGCTCGAAACATCGGCATCGCTCACCCCCGTTACGGCTGGGGTGGTCCTGCCCCATAACGATGACGTCCAACTCACCGGAACACGTTGCCCCCCCAGTACAGTGGTTGCTTCGAAGCTGGGATTCGCAAGTGGCATATCCTCGTACCGGAGACTTTGCGGGTAGGCGCTTGTCGGAAACAGCAACCCGAACAGCAAGGTTACCAGCAACACTCTTGTAAGCACTTTCATTTTTACATTCACCTCCGTCTTCTTTTTCGATCCGCATGTGGGCTTCACTGCTTCTCATTCCTCCTTCTTATAGCTGTGAGTTGAAATGAACTTGCAAGTAAAGTATACCGATACGGAGCGATGCGGAATAAGGAGGCGGTTTTTGCAAGGCAGGGCGATTCTTTCAAGTCGGTAACGGACGCTTGTACCACTGCGGGTCCTCTTCAGGCCCAATTTATTCCACCTGCCAGATCACCCTCTCCCTCTACCATGTAACTTCGATGGTTCCGCTGATACCTTTCAAGCGAATACAGCTAGCCGTCGCTTGGTCTTCGAGTGGAAGATAAACACGATCTGCACAAACCTCCACCCTACCCGCATGCAGCATCTCAACTGGAGGCAGGATCGTCACATCGGCTTCCTTCAAACCTGTTAAGACAATGCTTCGCGCCGTGTCTTTCTTAGGGGTGCGGATCGGGTGCCCTTCCTTGCATGCAACGATGCCCGCGTCTTTCTGCTTAACAAGGAACCGGCATTCCCGGTGAAAGGAGGTATCCATCGTATAGGTAGCGCAGCCTTCACTAATGATCGCCGACTGTCCAATCAACAAAGGCGCACCATCCGGGAAGGCGAGCTGCATCGTAGCCGTCGCATCCTGCTTATAGCCACTGAACCAATAGGCGTTATCTTGGCGAGAAACAAAACAGTAGATCGGTTTGGCAAACTCCTGGTACCTCGTCCCAGGGTATAGGAGAGTCGTTTCATCATAGCGATTCTGCAAAAAGACGTAGCCCAAATCAGCCAGTAGATAGCGAATGAAAATAGAAGAATCGACGTAGTCCGTACTTTGTCTGACGGGCAGATGGCTATTCGCCCCCGTTTCGAACGCCAAGGTGCCGCGTGTCCAAGCCACTGCGCCTCCGTTCCAATCGGGACGTTTGGTGACTATGGCATATGCTCTTTCCTTATCATCCTGTTTAACGCGAGCTTTCACGACGGTGTGAGGATCGGCGGTATCTGCTACGATTTCTTGAATCGCTCCCCCAGAAATAAGCGGATCATGCTTGATAAGCTGGCTGCGGGGCACTGCCAGCTGGTCTTCAGCCAGTTCGGATTCCAACCGGAACGTTCCGACAAGCCCCTCAGCCTGACGCAAATTCAGAGCCGCCAACAAATCCGGCTGGGATAATGGCCCATAGAGAAGCATTTTCCCGCCCTGCTCCAAGTGATTCATCAGATACGGAATCATCTCTTGCGTCAGCATGGACGCGGATACCAACAAGATCGTTTCTTTCAAAGACCCGATCTCGGCATCCATAACGGCCCTGAAGCTTTCCGTGCTAATGACTGTGTTAAGCGGAAGTCCCTGATTGATCGCGTTACGAACGAACCAATCGTCGAAGAAAACGAGGCTTGCAAGCTCCTGCCGCTCGGCGACAAGCCTGAAATATTCATGAAACGGATAGAGCCATGTCAGGATGCCCGGCTGGTCCGGGAAATCCTTAACTGCTTTGGTCAAATGAGGAATGATTTCGGCCGGACACGCTTCAATTAACTCCCCTTTTTCCGTGTCGATGGAAAGGATTTCGATGATGCCGGGATTTTCGATCCTTCCCGCAGCATTAACCCGTCCAACGGCCATGGGGCAATAAATATCGTAGGCTTCCCTATCGTAGGCATCCCACCAAGGATTTTGCCAAAACCAAGGATCATTGGCATAGAAACGGAATGGGAACGTCTCACCTGGCAGCACCGCAATTCGAGACATATATCCGGACATCTCCAAGCCAAAATCACGGTTCAGCGCTCCCCACGGCGAATTAGGCGGCGGCAGCTCCACAACCTTTTTGGCGTACATCTCGTCTAGCGGGACAAAATCTTTGGCCAATTCGATCCCCGTGCTAAAGTTCGTCCCCCTTACCTCCGTGCGAAAATCCGGGCATTCCGCTTTGAAATCATCCCAGAAGGACATGATGTTGGCTTTCATTTCATGAACGTCAGCTTGATTAAAGCTTGATCCGTCGAAATTACTCCCGAGATAAGTCCATGGAAAATACGAGAAACCGAACCCATTAGACAACCAAATGTAATCAAATCCAAAATCGCTTAAAAACCGTCTGGTTTGCCGTCCCAAAAACTGGCCAAACGAAGTGCCCTCCGGAATGCCATGCGGAAATTCTGCATAAGGGAGGTTATCCCCCTTTAACTGGCTCCAGCAGCAAATCACCTTGTAGTCAGGACGGAGGGAGACGAAATTTCCGCCCAATGCGGCGTCATTGATTTCACGATGCAGACTGTACTTAAAATCGGAGTAGACAAATTCAGGCCCCGGATCGAACGTTGCTCCTACTTCCATCGTCAGGCCTTGCTCAGCGGCCAATCGTTTAAACGTTGCTACAATCCTCATCAAATCTCGGTAGGTGATCCGCGACGGGTTATCCGTATACGGTCTCGCCCGCATCGGATCGTCAGGATCTGAAATGCCGAAGCATTCTTCATTAGCTAATCCGATATATTTCGCCCACTCGATCTCGGTATCCAGGTCGCCGTTCCACATTAATATTTCGCTGCCGTCAGCAATCCAGAGAAGCATCGAGCAATGCTCCGACTGATCGATCAACGGCCGCCACTGCCGTATCATTTCACCGGATACTTGTTCGACGTGATCCTGCTCCATGCTGAAGAACGGCTTCAAGCTTGTTTCCAGTGTTGCCCGGCGAAGCGGTTTAGGTGTACGTTGTTTCAAAGGAAGTTCTCTCCTCTACGATTTAGTCTTGAGTCCAAATGACTTGAGGGAATTGTCCACTCTGCATAATAGCTCATCGCTTATTAGTTTAGATTTCCCCTGTTTATTTAACAATGAACACAGCAACGATTTTTTGAACAATTCTATTATTTGCGGCGATAGCTTTAGACTCACGTATCTGGCTTTCTTTTTTGTAACCTTGCGTAGAACGATTGGCAGTCCGCAATGAAATCGTCCGTTCCTTTGCCAACATGGTGCGTCCGAACGTTCATTTTCTCATGTCAGCTCATTTTCGAAATTTTCTTTGAATAAATCAAAACAAACAAACAAACAAACAAACCGGAACCCCTTATTTGGAGTTCCGGTCTTATAAACACTAAACAACTTCATTCAACCGCCCATTCCGAAACCGCACAATCTGCTTCGCCTGCTGAGCAATTAATAAGTCATGCGTAATCAAAATAATCGTCCGACCTTGTGCATGTAATCTCTTTAAAATGTTTGAAATCTCCACACTATCTACAACATCCAAACACCCGATGATGTTCATCAGCGCCCGCTTCTCAATCCGCGACACATATCAATCCGATCATCCCAATCGAAATTAAATCCTCGAGATCTTCTCCTGTGTTGTCGATTTTTTTGAGGTTGTGAACACCACGAAACCTTCTTCAATTTGCAGCTTGCCGTTCGGCAAGCAGCTGCTTCAGATTGGTCAAGCTCGTCATTACGCAGTCCATCGGATCGCGGCGGCATGTGTCCTGCTCGACCACGTACCATTCGATTCCGCTGGCTTCGCCCCACTGTAATATCGGCCGGAAATCGATACTGCCCGTTCCGATTTCCGCGTATATTTGCTCATCATCATCGGACATGTCCTTCAGATGGATAATAGGCATTCGGCCCGCATATCTCTGAATAAATGCAGCAGGTTCCAAGCCCGCTTTCTTAACCCAATAGACGTCAATTTCAGCGAGAATCAGGTTGTCATCAGACGGATTGAGCAAATATTCTAAAGCACTTTCACCTTCGACGGCCGTTTCGAACTCAAAGGCATGGTTGTGATAGCTTAGTCGCAGTCCGTGCTGCTTCAGCTTTACTGCTGCTTCTCCCAAAAGCTGTTTGACATTACGGTAGCCAGCTTCTGTACGGCTTTCTAAAGGAATCGACGGGCATATAATATCCCGTGTTCGGAACAGGCGGGCCTCCTTAATCAACTCGTCTAGTTCGTCGGTTATTCTGCCCAAACCTACGTGCAGTCCTGCAGTTTTCAGTTTCTGTTCATGAATAACCGAAGCCAGCTCCTCAGGATCGTAATTGTGGTAACCGGCCATTTGCACACCAGCCCAACCCAATTGCTTCAGATCGCGAAGCACTTGAGGAAAGTTATGCGCGCATTCTTCGCGAAGCGTGTACAACTGAATAGCTAACTTGTTCATCAACACAGCATCACTCCTTGGCTGAAAATTCATTTCGTCAAACCAAGTATAAAGCAAAAGGTTCAATTGCGCCTTTACGTATCTTACGATTCTATTACCTGATCTTATGATCTTTAACGGGAGAAGCATTGCTTTACCAAATGAAATAAACGAATTAAACTGGTGATAGCGGTTATACTTATCTTCTTGTGAAATGGAGGAAGGAAATGAATATGATATCTGCAGGATACTCCATCCATACGCGTCCGTATTATACGAATCGCAATCAGGCCATAGAGTTCTATTTAATTCGATTGCAAATGGAGGGAGTTTGTCAATCCGTTGTCAATGGAGTTGTATATTCCATTCAACCCGGTTGCCTTTTGCTTTGTAAGCCTGGGGATTATTATAATTTAATGATTCCGCTCAATAAGCACGAACCCCCTCGAAGCGCGGATTTTTACGTTACGATCCATTCAGAAGAGCTTTGGATCAGACAATGGTGGGAGCTTAACGGGCAGCGAACGTTGATCAATATTGGTATGGATGAAGCGCTTTCCTCGATTTGGAAGCAGTTGGTCTACGAGAATAGAAGAGTGAAGGATTCCAGTCCATTAATCCTGGAGTATTTGTCGCGTGTGCTTATGCTGCATATTCAGCGAATAAGCCAATCGGGAGAACATGCCAATACATATAAGCGGTCCGTATCAAATCAGATCAAGTTGTATATCGAGCGCAACGCGACAGAAAGGCTGACCTTGAAGGACATATCAGCTTCCGTAGGTCTAAGCGTCTCAAGAGCGTCCCAGCTTTTCAAGGAGACCTTGAATCAATCGATTATGGACTACGCAATAGAAGTTCGGCTGTCGATGGCGAAAGAACGGATGCTGAACGAGGGAGTGACCTTGCACGAGGTCGCTTATTTATGCGGGTTTTCCAACTATACGCATTTCAACCGATTGTTCAAGTCCAGATTCGGCATGTCACCAAGTCAATATAACAAACTTATGAGGACAAATTCCCCATACTAATTTGTGATTTAAATCGAAATATAAGTCGGGATAGAAACGCTTGATTCTGCTTCAGGGATCTTATCTCCCCCTCTGTAAAATGGAATTAAAAAAGGGAAATAACAGGAATCCATCTCCTGCTGTTTCCCTTTTTCATTGTGCTAGTGTATCCGAAATTCGCGATGCCCATCATCCCTTATTTCCCGAATCAGATTCGGCTAACAGAATGTCGATTTCGACCGCAGCGCGGTCCAAGCCATCCTTGGCAGGCAGTTCACCCAAAAATATTTTACGCAAATATAGGGTATAGACTTCGTTAATTTTACTCCAATTCTTGACCGGAGGCCGCAAAAAGGCATGATCCAGAGCCACGATATACGGATAAATGAAGGAATCCTTATTAACCGTCAATTCTTTCGCCGCATCCATATTGGTCGGGATCAATCCGGTTCGAGACATGATCAGCTGCGCTTCCTTGCCCGTCATCCATTTTATAAAAGCCCAAGCTTCATTCCGCTGCTTACTTCCTCTCATAATAACCATGTTCTCGCCGCTTATAATGGAAGAAGGGCCGCTGCCGTTTGGAAAAGGAACAGGCATCGTCAGTTTAAGAGCCCGATCCATCTCCACATCATTCAATATACTGTAGAACCAGGGGCCTTCATCCGTCATCAGAATGTTTCCGTTCTGCACGCCGCCCCAATTGTCGCCTCCGCCTGTCACCACAGAGAGATCAATAATCTTCTCCTTGTACAGAGCGGTCAATTGCTCCACCGCCCGGATGGTTCCCTCTCCATTCAAGAACCCCGAGGCCTTCTTATAATCTCCGTCCGTAATAGCTCCTCCGAGGCTATAAATATATGGAAGCGTGCTCCAGCCGTCCCAACCGCCGAGACCGATGGTGTAGTGATTGCTCCTAGCCAGTTTCACAATTTCCTCCATGGTTTGCGGTGGCTCGGAATAGCCCGCCCGCTTTAGAAGATCGCGGTTAAAGATGGCTGCTTTCGTATTCACATTCAACGGTAGCGAGTAATATTGATTATGATAAAGGCCCACGATCATAGATTGCCGGCGGGACTTTGCACTAATTTCCTCGAAACCGCTCAGTTGGTTTAACGGTTCAAGCAGGCCATCTTGGGAGAACTCAGGTACCCAGGCGATATCCATACGCACCACATCCGGACCCCGGTTGGAGGATGCCCGCGCGATCAGGGCATTTTTCAATTCGTTATTGTTCGCTACGCGTACCGGCTTGACCCGAATGTTCGGGTTGTCCCGCTCAAAAGACGGGATCAGCTCTTGCTCAAGCAGTCTGGTTTCTTCGTCGCTATACGTATGCCAAAATGCAATCTCGGGCACTTCGTGCCTATGCAGTGTTTGGACTTCCTTCGGATCGGAGATGACGGATTGATTGCCGCAGCCTGATGCTAAACCAATAACCACTAAATGGGATAACCATCGCCACTTCAAGATAGAGCTCCCCCTCCTATGATTCGAAATACGATTCTGACACCTGATGCTTTTCTCTATATTGCAAAGGCGTTAATCCGGTCAATTTCTTGAACACCTTACTGAAATATTTCACATCGTTAAAACCTGATGAATCGGCTACGTCGTATACTTTACTGTCTTTTTGCGCTAATATCCGCTTTGCTTCCCGTATTCTCAGCTCAATTAAATAATCGATAAAGTTGCGGCCGGTTTGCTTTTTGAACAGAATACTGAAATAACTCTTGCTCAGGTGAACGATATCCGCCACACCCTGCAGTGTTAAATTCTCGGTATAATGTTCAGCCAAATATTCGAGCGCCTTCATAATTAACTGCCCTCCGTAGCCTTTGTCCGTCAAGTTCGGAAGGACAGGCTTGTGAGTTTCCTCCAGCTGGCCGATCAAATGGGCTGATAATTGTTCCAATGTCTCAGCCCGCTGCAGCAGATCAAGCCGTTCTGGAAGCAGTGTTCCCGCGTCGGCCTGAAGATGATAAACGCACGAGAGAAGTTGGCATGCCTCATGTTTCACTTGCTCCGGATCCAGAAAACCGCTTCTCCAGCGCTCAAGCGCACATTCAATCAACGAGGTGCTCGGATCGCCATTACGAATGCTTTCAATAAAAGGGGTCCAATCCTGGATAACATCTATTGCAGGTTGTGTTGTTCGCTCACTGTCCGGTCCGCTTGTCATATACAGGCCGCCCAAACCTTCGAAAAACCGCCTCTGGCAAGCAGCTCGGCTGTTGGCAAAGCCATGGAGCAGTCTGCGGATGCCATGTTCGATTGTGAACCCGGTCGAAGCGGAGATTCCGCATTTGGTTTCCAGTACCGCCCTCCACTGATGAAGCAGCTGCTCAGCTCCTCCATCATGATCCGGCAGTATGAGAAACATACTGCTTTCGGACATTAGCAATGCGACTCCTTCCTGCACGTGCATATAAAACATCTCCTGCAGTTCCTCAAGAAGCAGCTGCACATACAGATAGCCGCGATTTTCTCTCCATTCATCTGCACTATCCAGCAGGACATACATGCAGGCGTATCGTTCCTGCAGCCATGCGGGAACCCAATCGGCTTCCGTTAAAGTGGCATGTTCTTGGACGATCAGCTTTTTCAGCTCATGTTCGAGGCTTTTTCGCTCACGGTAGATCGCCCCCTGCTGATATTGATTCAGCTCGGACTCCTTCCTTCTCTCCTCCTCAAGCATGGCTATACACCGTTTGAGCACAGCGAGCAGGTCTTCCGGTTCCATGGTTGGCTTTAACAAATAATCGACTGCGCCGAGTTTAAGACCCTCTCTCACATATTCGAAATCGTTATAACTGCTGATCAAAATCACCTTAAGCGACGGGTAGAGCTGTATGGCCTGCTCCATAAGTTGAATGCCGTTCATCAGAGGCATCTTGATATCCGTTATAAGTATATCTATGGAACGGCTCTCCAAGGCAGCCAGCGCTTCTACTCCATTGGCGCAATCGTCTTCCGCCGACATCCCTTCTTGCTGCCAATCAATAAAAGAATGAATGCCGTTGCGGATCACCGGTTCGTCATCGACAATAAGTACTCGGTACATCATACCCCTCCTTCTCCCAAGATTCTATGAGGTTTGTGGAGCACGATCCGGATGGTAGCTCCCTGATCCGGTTCGGTTGTTACGGACCATTCCGACTGATTGACATAATGAAGCCTTAATGAGTCATGTATGTGTCGCAGGCCAATGCCGATTTCTCCGCTGGCAATAGAGGATTCAGGATCGTTTAGCCCCTTCAGCTTCTCTTTATCAATACCGAGACCATCATCCTTCACGATAAATTCAACCATTTCCTCCGATTGATAAACCTTAATGAAGACTTCTCCGTCCGTATTTTTCGGGACAATCCCATGGAAAATAGCGTTCTCCACCAAGGGCTGCAGGAGCATGCGGGGGATGATTATTTTCTCAGCTCCCGGCTCAACATCCAGCTTCAGGTTAAATTTCTTCTGGTAGCGGAGCTCAAGGATAACCAGATATTTGTGGATGATGTCCAGCTCCTCCTCCACAGTAACCATATTTCCGCTTTTCGCCATATTCGCTTCCAACAGCCGGGTTAGCGCCGACAGGCCTTGATAAGCACGATTATTTTGATTCGAGCGGATCAACAGCCTCAGGGTGCTTAGCGTATTATACAGGAAGTGCGGATGAACACGGTGTATGACTGCGCGAAGCTCAGCATCATGTTTCTGACTCTGCTCATCTTCTACCCGCTGCATCAAGTTTTCAATTTCATGAAGCATCTTATTGAACTGTTTGCTTAAAAGGCCAATTTCATCGGAGGAGTGAACCTCAGTCCTTACTTTCAAATCTCCATCTTGTACGAGCTGCATAACGCGGATCAGCTGGTTGATTGGCCTCGTCACTCTGCTGGCGATGAAAAGACCGATGCCAACTGCGAGCAGAGCGAAGACAGTGGAAGAAAGCAAAATCCAGGTTTGAAGCTTGTCCAAAGGACCTGTAATCTCATGTACCGGAACAGTGCCCACGATCATCCAACCATTGATAAGAAGCTGCTTGACCCCGTAATACGGCACTCCTTTTATACGAAACTCAAATTCCGCACGATCATGGTTGACGATGTTTCCGTACAAATCGGGATTCTCCACTTTCTTGTTGATCAATCTTAGATCGGGATCAATCATGACCCTACCCTCGGCATCCACGACGAAGAATTTACCTGTCTCCCCAAGCTTCAACTCCTCAATCGTATTTAGTATCGCGCGTCCGTTCAAATTCACTTGAATCAACCCGATATTGTTTAAAGAATTAAAATCCTTTAACACTCTGCCAACAGGAAGAACCAGGTCCGTATTGACACCACCGCCGCTGAAAAGGTCGTATTGAATCCCCTGCCACACGAATTCGCCGTCTTTGCTGTTGGCTTCCTTCACCCAACTCTGGCTGGATAGCTGCATCCGCTTCACTTTCCTATCGGAAAAGGTGCCGCTTCCCCACCCGCTCCCATCCTCTTTGAGCACATAAACAATTTTGACGAAAGAATTCGAATAGACAATATTATTCAGCATCGTATTCATATATTGAAACATTCGGCTCTGCTCTTCCGAATTACTGCTATTTACATTCAGTACCGCGTGCTGAATATTTAGATCGCTATAAATGAAGTCTGAGGTATCGCTCCCAACGTTTAATATGGACGAGAGTGAATCTGCTGTCTTTTTGGCGATTTGGACGGTAGACTCCCGTACGTTCTTTTTTAGTATGGAATCTGAAGCAAAGTAGAAGAATACGCTTGTAAATAGAGTCGGGATCAGAATCATGAGCAGAAAAGCCAGAATGATTTTGGTAGAAAAACGGTTAAATAAAAGTAATATTCGAGACATAGCGCCCCCCCACCTCAGGAATCTTATTTACCAATTGTATAATGATTAAGCGCACAAAACCAATGTCGGATGTTGGAATAACACATTGAAAGCGCACACAAGACGGAAGGTGTCTTTTTTAATGCAAATTGCCAAATATTAACCACCCACATGTTTAATCGTTTATGTCGAAATTTAAAGTCCTTTATTTTCATTAGTTACATTAATTTGTAAATTATTGCTCTGATAGCATTTTATTTAACTACTTCATAGAAATATAAGGGGTTGACCGTTACTATCATAATCACTCATAAGACGACAGTCCTATAGTTCCCCTGAACTGCGTTTTGCCAAATGAGTCCAACTATTTGGCTAATAAATGGATAAATAAGCGATTTTCAAATGCAGTGATTTAGAAACTTAAAATCCTGTCAAAGCTCAAGCGTACCGCTCCTTTTCTCACTTTCAAACCTATTTCCACAAACATTTCCCTCGCTTCCCACTAAACATCATTAGGTAAATTTCGACATAATTCGATAAACACTAGTCATTATTCTCCATTGATCCAACCATCGTTTTGCTGTTAGTTTTTTAGTGTGCTCCGAAAAATTCGGGGCCTCACCACTTATCGACGAGGGGAGAGAAGCTGAGGAACCATTCAATGAATAAGGATTGGTTGATGTGAAGTCTGACTTAAGTTTGTGCGTTGGATGAGATCAACGGTGCAAACGACTTGACTGTTGGGACCCAAAATCTCATTATGCTTCGAATGTTTTGCACAACAGACAATGTCATTCATGTAATGCTCACAAAGTAATGCTGCTCACAAAAAAAATGTCTGGGAGTGAATTAAATGATTAAAAAATTCAAGATGTTAAATAATTCTAAGAAGTTAGCACAAGTTGCGATATGCTTTAGCTTGCTGACAGGAACTGTCGTTAGCAATGTAATCCCTCCAATCACTGCGTTTGCGGAAACGCAGCCTGAAGCGGACACGCCTTTGAATAAAGAGAACTTGAAGCCATTATCTGTTCAATCTGTAGAAAAATTAGAAAATGGTGTCAAAATCAACTTAGGTGAGTATGTAGGCTATGTTCACCTGCTCGATAAGGATATCGCGAAAGTGTCCGTCTTGAAAAAAGGCGAAGACGAATATAATTCCCCGGGAATCGCCAAGCAGGATTGGGATACACCGCGCTTTAAAACAGAAGAAACGAAGGACGAGTACATCCTCTCGACCGACGAGATTACCGTACAAATTCGCAAAGATAAGTTCGGCATCAAATTTCTGGACAAGCAAGGCAATGTCATCAACGAAGACGCCGAGCAAGGTGTAGGCTATGAAAACGGCAAGCCTTACGTGTTCAAGAAAACAGACAAGAACGAAAACTTCTATGGCTTCGGCGAGCAGTCCGGCGGACTGAACAAACGCGGCAAAAGCATCGGCATGTGGAACACGGACGCTTACTCTTATAACAAAAACACCAAATATTTATATACAACGATCCCTTTCTTCATCGGGCTGAAAGATCAAAAAGCTTATGGTATTTTCTTCGATAATACAAACCGCTCTTACTACGAAATGGCAAGCGAGAAAGACGACTACTACTACTTCTATGCCAACGGCGGAAAACTGACGTATTACTTTATCAACGGGCCGAAAATCGGCGACGTTATCGATAAATACACCGAGCTTACCGGTAAAATCAACATGCCTCCGCAATGGTCATTAGGCTTCCATCAAAGTAAATGGGGATACTCGCCAGATGATCTTGTCAATGTAGCTCAAACGTACCGCGATAAAAAGATTCCATTGGATACGATGCACTTTGACATTGACTATATGGACGGCTACCGTGTATTCACTTGGGATGAAAAATTCAAAAAAGCGCTTAGCACTTTGAAAAACAACGGTTTCCACGCCATTGCGATCAATGACCCTGCAGTCAAGCAAGACGAAAACTACAGCGTCTATCAAGAAGGAACGAAAGGAAATTTCTGGGCGAAAAATCCTGATGGCTCTACCTTCATCGGAGCTGTATGGCCGGGACCTTCCGCATTCCCGAATTTCCATAAAAAGGACGTTCGCGATTGGTGGGGCAACAGCCTTTCTACCTTGTTTAACGCAGGCATCGACGGCATTTGGAACGATATGAACGAACCGGCCGTATTTGACGGCCCGTACCATACAATGCCGCTGGATATTAAGTTTGAAGGTGACAAGGGTGACGACTTGCTGCATACGGAATATCACAATCTGTACGGGCACGATGAAGCGGATGCGACCTATAACGGCTTCTTGAAGAATAAGCCGAATACTCGTCCGTTCGTCTTGACGCGTGACATGTATGCAGGAACGCAGCGTTATGCGGCTCTTTGGACTGGAGATAACGTAAGTAATTGGGAACATTTGCAAATGTCGATCCCGATGAACTCCAATATCGGCTTGTCCGGCGTTCCGTTCGTGGGCAACGATATCGGCGGGTTTGCCAAACAAGATGAATTCACGACACCTGAATTATTTGCCCGTTGGATTGAAGTAGGCGCATTCCTTCCATTTGCCCGCGATCACTATGACAGCAGCTCGAAAAACGGTACTGCGAAAGGTCAAGAGCCTTGGCAATTCGGTAAAGATGTCGAAGACATCAGCCGTAAATACATTTCCATGCGTTATGAACTGATGCCTTACCTGTACAACCAATTCAAGAAATCTGCAGACAACGGACAGCCGGTTCAACAGCCGCTTGTATACCAATTCCAGAACGATATGAACACGTACAATATCGAGGATCAATTCATGTTTGGCGATTCCTTGATGCTGGCGCCTGTTGTAACGCAAGGACAAACAAGACGTCAAGTATACCTGCCTGCTGGCGAGAAGTGGGTTGACTACTGGACTGGTAAAGAGTTTGATGGCAATCAAACAATTACAGTAAATGCCGATCTTGGTACGCTGCCCATCTTTGTGAAGAAAGATACCATTATCCCTCGTCAGGAAGTTGAGCAGTATACGGGTGAGAAGAAACTGGAGAACTTGATTCTTGACACTTACTTGGACAAAGAAGCAAGCTACAGCTTCTACGAGGACGATGCTAGTACATTGGATTACGAAAAAGGCGAATACAATGTAACCAACTTCAAGGTAGAAAAGAAAGGCAATCATATCGAATTCGAGCAGGACAAAAAGACTCAAAAGTTCGCATCTGATATTAAGTCCTACACGCTAAAGCTGCATGATGCGGAAGATCCGAAGAAAGTACAAGCCGGAAACAACAAGTACGATAAAGTCGGCAGCGCGGAAGAACTGAACAAACAACAGACAGGTTACTATTTCGATGCTGCTGAAAAAGTTCTTTATGTCAAAATCCCTGTAAACGAGAAGCATAAAGTAAACATTCAATAATAAAAAGACTATGTAAACCTTAATTATCTTTCACTTCAAACCATTTTTCACAACAAAAAACAAGCTTGCCGTTCCCTCGAAAGAGGAATAGCAAGCTTGTTTTTAGTTCTTAAGATTTATCTACATACTGATCGGTTTCAGTTCCAGATAGTCCATGTTAAATGCGCCTGTAACATTCGAATTTCTCACAATCGTAATCAGGTTAAGACCCTTGGTTAAAGTAACCGTCTGGCTGACGATTGACCAATGATCCCAGTCTTGTTCATTTTCATTGCCTGATCTATCCTTCCTTATATTCGATAACCACCATATCCCAATATTTCAGCTTGGGCAGCTTTAATTCAAGCTTCCCGTTCTGCTGCTGGAAATCCACAGGGATCGCTGACCCGCCGTAATAGTCTGGTGAAGCGAACCATATTTTTGCAACCGGTTTATCTGTCTTCACCGACACCATGACGTTTTGCTTTTCGGCCGGTTCGGTCTGCGTGCCGTTGGTGTCGTTCCAGTCCATCGTGGAAGCGTCCGTGAAGTTAATGAAGTGAAGAATGTCTTTCCCGTCCTTCTGTTTAGCAAAGCTCCATACCTTACCCTTCTCCGCATGATCGGATATAGCCAAGCTATCGGTTCCTTCTGCACGCAAAGCTGATTCATCGGGCTTGTCCCGAAGCAGATTTTGATAGGCTACCAGAAAATCGTAATAGACTAAGAGCTTGTTATCCAAGACTGGCGAAATTTCAAGGTTTTTGTGCGGAAAATATTCTTTGGACAGCATATTCTCTCCGAGTTCCAGATGGGAGCCGCCTGAGGCAAAAATCACTGCATCCGTGAACAGGATGCCAGGCGTGTTGAATTGTCCTGGATTGTTGGAGAATTGATAGTTCATATAAGCGGCCAGAACCGTGTTCAGCCGGTTCTCACTGAGCTTCCCGTTCTGATCGATCACTTCTTTCAACTGTTGGTAGCCCGGATGATCCTTCCATACTTCGGTATAAAGGAACTTGACGGGCGCTTGACGGGCGATGTAACCCTGGCCGTATTGACCGACCGCATTCATGACATAATCGATATTCAGCTTCTCTTTGGCTTTCTTGAGAAATTCCGGGAAAGTCGCAGCCAGATTGACGCTTTTGCCGTCGTATGTCCAGAGCGGTCCACGTTCACCTAACTGGTCAACCTGCCAGCCGTCAAAAGGGAGCGATTCAAATGCCTTTTTTTCCTTGTCCACTAAATACAACTGCCAATCCGGATTGGATGGGTCGTACAAGAAAATGTCGCTGGCCCAATCTTTGGGCAGCATGTGTTTGTCCTGGTCATTGTGCTGCGAATCCTTATATAGTCCCCATTCCTTCTTCACTCCGTCCTGTTCCGCATCGTCATATGCTCCAAACAGCAAATTGTAGCTCATGGCTTTCATGCCGTGATTGTGAACAAGATCAATATAGTTTTTCAATGTACTGAAATTCACGGGACGATTAGCAATATCCTTCCACTGCCCAGCAGGCTTGGTCCCATCGTAAGGAACAGGATCATGGTGCTTAAACTGCCAATCGTAAAACTGAATCCCGTTGATATGAAATCGGTTCAAACGGTCGATTACAGCAGACATTTCTTCTTGACTCATAGCGGGGAAGTCCGCCAAATAGCCGTAACGGGGAAACTTCCCCCAGTCGGAGGAAACGTCCACGGCGATGTTCATGTGGCCGATAAACATGCCTTCTTTTTCAAGAACCACTTCGGCCAAATAGCCTTCATTGTCGACCTCCGGCGGGTTCCAGCTCCAAGACAGCTTGTCGCTTTTTGCCGTCTTCGTTTCTTGTCCGATAATTTGATCCATATGTTTATAACGGATATGAAACGTGCCGCCTGCAGCCGTCCCATCCTGTAAGGTTAAATTGAAATGAACGTCTTCACCCGGCTTATAGGATGCTTTATCCGTGGACAGCACTTTGAGCTGAGAGCCCATCTGAATCTGGTCCATCATCTTGATGTCCGGGCTGCTGTCACAAGCCGTGGTCATAACAATGGCTGTGCCTGCAACAAAAGCCGCTGCCGTCCGCAGGATTCTTGCCTTACTTGATTTGTCAGTCATACTAAACCTCCTGATTCTATTTGGCGTACCTTCATTATCAGGAAGATTAGCATTAAAATAAACAGACTGCGTTATGATCTTGGTGTCATATATTTCTGTATGTCAGCCTTTTCATCCGATTTTACGCGTCTTCGTGTTTTATCGAGATGTAGTTGAAATGATGAGCGAGCGAGAATTAAAGAGTTCCCATACGACGATCATGAGATAGGTCCATGAATTTGGACCTGAAATCCACAAACGAATCCGCCCAAAGTCAAAGGTCAATGGAAGTATTTATATCGGGGAGTTGATTCTAGGGGTAAAACCATTATCCACCAGCCATACAAGAATTAATAAATGAAAAATTCCTACCAAAAGAAACCTTGATTAGACAGACAAAGTATCTAAATAACATTGTGAAGCAAGATCATCGATTCATAAAGAAAATTACAAAACCGATGCTGAGCCCTTCCATTTTAGTAAAACTGAGCACCCACATGTGTCGAATGCTTATTATTGAGACTTATTATTGATAAAATGTAAGGGGCAATTTATGCCCCCTGCTAACAACGGATTTGGATTGTCACCAAAAACGGGACAAAAATTTACGAGGGCACTTTTCTAGCTTGTACAAGCGTGAGGTAGCCGAGGTCACCGTGGATGGATGATGATTAAACCAGTGGGCATCGTCCACGCAGCCCGAACAACCCGTGATCCCTGACTCGTCTTTCGCGGGTAACAACATCTCACGCTCGCCCAACGAAAAGCTGATGTATTACTACAAGTAACCACCTGCAGGCGCGATGCCCTTCACACTCTAGCTACTCTCTTTGATCCAAAAATCATAAAACTGATCGCGGCCAAAACCCACACGCCAATGCCACCATAGAGCATCACTAAGCCAAAGCCGTGCACAAGAGCTGCATGGACCACGGTTCCGGACGCATCCAGAGAGGTCAGTTCTAGCAAACCCTGCTTGAGAGATGTAGTGTTTCCAGCGGCTATTTTCTCGGCCAAAGTCCGCAATTGCGTTGTATCGAGAGTCCCAGGAAGGACCCGCTTCAAATAAGACAGGATGCCTTCCTGCAAAATGAATCCCATCACAGCGATGTTTATGGCTAGACTGATTAATCTGGCACTCGTGTCTATGCCGGAAGCCATGCCTGCACGGGTACTCGGAACCGAGCCGGTGGTCGTGTTGGTCACAGGCGTGTGGTTAAGCCAAGCCCAATACCAGCCAACAGGGAACCGGGGAGCATGGTCAACCAGCTGGCGTGATCGCCGTCGCTGCCAAATTTCATCAAAATGAAGCCCATGCCGATGATGAACAGACCCGATGGGATGACTATGCGCGGCTGATAGCGGAGCGAAAGGCGCTCTGCCAGAGGCGGAATCACCAAGGTGGGCAGCGTATAAGCCAAGAGAGACAGCCCAGCTGCCACGATGCCGTAACCAAGGCCGCTCTGGAAATAGATCGGCAGATAGATCATGAACGGCCAGAAACTGAAATTCATGCCGACGGAGCCAAAGAGAGCGACGGAAAAATTACGTATCCTAAATACGGAAAAGTCGAACATCGGATGGGTGCTGAGCTTTTCCACAATCAGAAAAATAATGAAACATGTTGCCGTTGCAACAAGGGTGCTGATGGCGGCTATGCTGGTAAAGCCGAGTTCCGGCCCTTGCGTGATAAAGTATGCCAGCCCAAAAACCGTCAACGAAAGCGTGACGATGCCGATAATGTCAAGCTTTTTCGCCTGCGGATCGCTGGACTCCTCCACGCTGCCTAAGACAAAGATCAAAGTGAGGATGGTCAGCGGGACGTGGACTAGGAAAACCCAATGCCAGTTCGACACGGCCACGATCATGCCGCCGATGATGGGTCCAAAACCGAGACCGATACCGAACACGATCCCCCATGCGCCAAAGGCTTTGCTGCGTTCTTTTCCTTCCTGAAACTGATGCGAAAGAATTGCTATCTGGCAAATCAGCATCGCGCCAGCACTCACGCCTTGAAGAAACCGGCTGACGATCAGAACTGACGTGCTTTGTGCCAAGCCACAAATCAAGGATGTAATGCCGAACAAGACGAGGCTGATAATAAAAATACGCCTCCTTCCATACCGGTCGGCCAGCGTTCCAACAGCCATCAGAACTGTCGTACTAGCAATGGTGTAGGCGTTCATAATCCATTGCATATCCTTGAGATTGCCATGCAATACCTTTTCCAAGGTTGGCAGTATCACTGGCACACTGGAAATTTCTAGGCCGAACATTAGCGCGGACAAACATATAGCGGCCAATGCGATTATATTTTTGCTGGAGTGAGAGAGGCTCATTGATAGTTCCCTCCAGACTTAGATTTGGTAACAGCACCAGCCAGCTTTTTTTCGTCAATCGTACAATCAATAACCTCATCAATACGTGCCTGTAAATCTTTTGTACCTGCCTTATTTAAACCGTATTTGCTCATTGCTTGCCAATCCTCTCTGACTTCTCATGTGTGAATCACCCTTATTCATGTAAGTCTTATTATATAATTTAAATCGTTCATTTTACATAACACATCAAATCAAATATGATGATTATACAAAGAAATAAAAGTTATTTTATTAAAATACCTTAAATTTAAAGGAGCGCACTCAAAGTGGATCATGTAGATAAACAAATCCTCTTCTATCTTCAAAACCAGGCAAGGATTTCAATGACTGAACTGGGTAAAAGCGTGGGGTTGTCCCAACCTGCTGTAACGGAACGAGTTAAGAGAATGGAAGAAAAGGGAATAATCGAAGAGTATCGTACCGTCATTTCTCCTGAAAAAATTGGGAAGCATGCGGCCGCCTATATGTTGTTTCGGACTAGAGACTGTTTAGCTTTTCTTGATTTTGTCCATACATCTCCCCATGTTGCCGAGTGCCACCGAATTAGCGGAGAACACAGTTATTTATTAAAAGTAGTGACGGAATCCACACGCACGCTCGAAGAGTTTGGCAATCAGTGCGATAAATATGGAACCTATACAATGCTGGTTGTCATGTCTTCACCGATCGATCATAGTCTTCTCATTCATTCTCTCGAAGAAGCAAATGGAGTTGACTAATACCAAGCAGAAATTCCAATAAACGCTGCATACAATCCATTAAGAAGCTGCGAAATGAATGTATCCCTGTCGCGGAATTCAAATATCATTCGGGATAGACATTCACCCAATAGTACTGATCGAACCATCTAAATTCTCAGTGAAATTGCAGCTTATAGGTTAAATTGGACCCTAGTTACCATTCTTTTCAGTTGCATCGTACTGTCTTAGCCTCTGCCCTTAATAGAATTGAAGCGTATATACATATAAATGGTGGATAGAGTTGCACGAAAAAAGTCTGCTTGATCTCTGTATCGCAGTCGCGAGAGATTGGGCAGACTTTTTAAATGGACCGTCATGGGCCGCTTATTCGTTTTTGTATACCTGCAAAAGCTTATTTCGGACATAACTAAGATGTCGGTACATATGAGTAAACGCTTCTTGTGGATCCCGATTAACGAGCGCATTATAGATATCTGTATGGAATTGGACCGTTACATCACGTTCACGTTCCCTAATTTGTCTGTCCATTTTGTCATGGGTGATAAGCAGCGGATCTATCATCCCTTCAATGATCGGATTGTTCGCACTCAATGCAATAATCCGATGAAATTCCTTGTCCGATTCCCCATAGTTGTTATCAACACTGCCAGCGATTTCATCTATAGTTTCCCTTAATCGTTTCAACTCCTCGTTCGTAATCTTCTCTGCCGCCATGGCCACAAGTCCCAATTCTAATGCCATCCGTGCTTCGATGATCGCTGGAAGGTTGCCAATGGACAGAGCCAGCATTACCGAGAACGGATTGCTGCCGATTTTATTATTAAAATGGGTACCTCCACGGGTTTTTCTCGTAATCACTTCAAGTGCTTCGAGTGAACTTAATGCTTCTCGCAGAACTGGCCGACTCACGCCTAACATGTCGATCAGTTCCATCTCGGACGGCAGTTTATCTCCAGGTTTAAGCTGACCGCTGATAAGCAGCTGAACAATGCTGTCAACGACTTGCTTGGGCAGCGTGTTTCGTTTAACAGTCTCCAATTCAACGCTTCCTTTAAGTTCTACCATATTTACCCTTCTCTCTTAGCTGACTAATACGCATAATCATATTGTAAGACGAATTAGATGAAATAACAATGCAGCCCCATAGTCATGATTTTATTTCATCTTGATTCCAATGCTAATCAATCTGCATATTCTAGCTGTGGCTGTTTGAATAAGCTCTTCAGCCGATTCTATACATTGCTCTAATTCCATGGGCCGGGGCACAATACTCATCAGTCCGTCGATCCCATGTTGAAGTACATCATCAGCACCTGTACCTAACCCGCCGGATAAGCAGATCGTCGGGATGCCCGCCTGTTTGGCGATCTTAGCCACACCAACAGGGGCTTTACCGTGCGCGGTTTGAAAGTCGGTGGAGCCTTCACCGGTTATGACCAGGTCCGCTTGCTTAAGCTTTTCAGCGAAATCTGCAGCTTCCAACACAATTTGAATGCCTGGGATCAGCTTCGCATTCGTGAAAAACAACAGTCCTGCCCCTACACCGCCGGCTGCACCGGCACCCGGAATAAGTGCAACGTCTCTGCGTGTTGCCAATTGGGCAACAACCGAATAATTCTTAAGCGCATGATCTAATTGAGCCACCATATCTGATGTGGCACCTTTTTGCGGACCATAAACCGCGGATGCACCTAACGGCCCGCACAGCGGGTTATCAACGTCGCATGCGACCTTAATATCCGTTTCGGCAATATGCTTATCTAATTCGGATAAATCGATTCGTGCGAGATTGGCAAGAGCCACTCCACCTTGGGGTAGCTCGTTGTTGTCCGAATCCAGGAATTTGACTCCTAAGGCCTGTGCCATTCCCGCTCCGCCGTCATTAGTTGCGCTGCCTCCGATACCTATAATTAGCTTTCGCAGTCCGTAATCAAGAGCTGCTTTGATTAATTGTCCGGTCCCATAAGTCGTCGTCAACAGTGGGTTCCTTTGTTCCCTCGGTACCAATGGTAATCCGGAAGCAGCCGCAAGCTCGATCACCCCGGTTTCTCCATCGCCGAGAATCCCCCAATAGGAGTCGATTTCTTCACCCAAAGGTCCTACTATTTTTTGATGGATCATTTGACCGCCGGTAGACATAATAAGCGATTCTACCGTACCTTCACCACCATCAGCAATAGGTACCTTGCTCACTGCAGCATGAGGGAATACGTCCCGAATCCCTCGTTCCATCGCATCAGCAACAGCAAGGGCAGATAAGCTCCCTTTATATGAATCGGGTGCCAATAATATACGCATGGTGCTTCTCTCCTCTCTTTCTTTCACACATAAATCTGATACCTCTATACTTAACAAAGAAAACCCCTTATAGGTGATAAGAGGTTTTCTTCGGATTCTTGGATTCTTACCTATTAACTTCAACCTTTGCCATTTTCTCATAGTAACGAATCAAGCTGCCATGGTCGCAATCACCCATTCCATCCACCTTCAAAGCCTGCATCATCTCCATAACGGCAGCCGTCAGCGGTAGAGGCACGCCTACTTCATGGGAGGTTTCCAAGACGTTACTCAAGTCCTTTATGTGCAGGTTGATACGGAATCCCGGGTCAAAATTGCGGTCCATCACCAGAGGTGCTTTCGCATCTAAGACGGTGCTGCCGGCCAGACCGCCACGAATCGCCTGATAAACGAGCTCTGGCTGAACGCCAGCCTTGCTGGCAAGCACGAACGCTTCGGACATTGCGGCAATATTAATGGCTACCACGATCTGATTGGCTAGCTTCGTCACATTCCCTGCTCCGATGTCTCCTGTACGTATGACAGAGGCAGCCATTGCTTTTAACACATCATAGCATTGATCGAATACTTCTTTCTTTCCGCCAACCATCACGGAAAGAGTCCCCGCGATCGCCTTAGGCTCTCCCCCACTCACTGGTGCGTCAAGCATTTCTATCCCTTTTTCCGCCAGCTTCCGGCCGATTTCCTGGCTTGTCAGAGGCGCGATCGAACTCATATCGATAACAACGGTTCCTGATTTAGCCCCTTCTATGACGCCATTCGGGCCCAAAACCACTTCATTCACCTGTGGTGAATTCGGGAGCATAGTGATAATGACATCCACCTGCTCAGCCAAAGCTTTAGCTGTTGAGGTCGTCTTGGCTCCCGCCGCTGCAAGCTCCGAACCATTCTTACTTGTATCGAGAACAACTAGCTCATAACCCGCTTTCAACAAGTTTTTACTCATGGGCTTACCCATAATACCCAACCCAATGAATCCTACTTTCATTTTCATTTTAGAGCTCCCATCTGCTTCAATATGTCAGCGAGCTTATTTCTATTGATTTCGGAGCAGCTCGTGTTCGGCAAGATCGAGCCTCCCACTTCAAGACCGATGAGGTTCATGGCCTCCTTGGTCACCACCGGAAAACTTGCGAGATTAGAAGCCATGCGAAGAGGAGCCAGCTTAAACTGGGCTTCCAATGCTCCCTGTAGATCACCGGCTATAAACTTCTCATAAATCTCAACGACCAATGCCGGTACAATATTCGCCGTTGAAGCGACACAACCTACAGCGCCGTAAACCAATGAGCCTAAGATCATGACATCCCTTCCCGCCATGACCTTAAATCCTTTTTCTCGTGTTCTGCGGATATACTCGGAAGTCAAAGTTAGATCGCCGCTGCTATCTTTCACTCCAACGATATTGGGAATATCGGCAAGCCGTTCGATCAAATTAACGGAAATATTATTCCCCACGCGATCCGGATTGTTATAAAGCAGTACTGGCAAGGCAGTCGCTTCAGCTACTTTACGGAAATGTTGATATAACTCTTCTTCCGAAGGCGTAAGAAACATAGGAGGCAAGATCGTAAGCGCTTGAGCATTTAGAGTATCGCCAAGTCTGGCTAACTTCACACACTCTTTGGTCGATATGGCCCCGATTCCCATATAAACGGGTACACGCCCTGCTACCTGCTCGATTGTAATCTGAACCGCACGCTCCTGCTGCTCATGATCCAGTCCGTAAAACTCTCCGTTACTTCCTAATGAAAGGATACCGTGCACTCCTCCTGCGATAACGTGCTCGACTACCCTTCGTAGTCCCTGCTCTTCCACGCATTCATCAGCATCAACGGGTGTAACGATAGGCGGTATGACTCCGCGAATAAGACTAAAGTCCAAAGTGATCTCTCCTTCATTTCATTTGGTTATCTCGCTTACCGTACAAGGCAAGGTTGTTTATGATCGAATTTCCAGCCAGGAATCAAATACTGCATAGCCATCGCATCATCACGTGCTCCAAGCCCTTTCTCATTATAAAGCTGGTGCGCTTTCTCAATTTCAACCATATCAATCTCAATGCCCAAACCTGGCTTGTTCGGAACTTCCACCATGCCTCCGACAATTTGGAAAGGCTCTTTGGTCAGACGCTGCCCGTCCTGCCAAATCCAATGGGTATCGATAGCTGTGATTTTTCCCGGTGCAGCAGCAGCGACATGGGTAAACATGGCCAGCGAAATATCAAAATGATTGTTAGAATGCGATCCCCACGTCAGACCCCATTCATGACACATTTGAGCTACTCGGACAGAGCCCTGCATCGTCCAGAAGTGCGGATCGGCAAGTGGAATATCCACCGCGTTCATTTGAATCGTGTGTCCCATCTGGCGCCAATCCGTGGCGATCATGTTCGTAGCTGTCGGCAGCCCGGTAGCACGGCGAAACTCTGCCATGACCTCACGTCCAGAATAACCATTTTCAGCTCCGCAAGGATCTTCGGCATAAGCCAGTACATGGTGTTGATCACGGCAAAGACGAATTGCTTCAGACAAAGACCATGCGCCGTTAGGATCCAGCGTTATTCTTGCTTGCGGAAAACGTTCGGCTAGCGCGGTGACGGCCTCGATCTCCTCTTCTCCGCGAAGCACGCCGCCCTTCAGCTTGAAGTCATTAAAGCCATATCGCTTGTAGGCCGCTTCAGCCAGTTTCACGACAGCTCCTGGTGTAATCGCTTCCTCATTACGCAATTGTGTCCAGTCATCCTCACTATCCTGCCCACTCAAGTAAGGTAGCTTCGTTTTATTACGGTCGCCGATATAGAACAAGTAACCTAACATCTCTACGCGGTCACGCTGCTGGCCTTCTCCAAGAAGCGCAGCAACAGGAACACCGAGGAATTTCCCCAGAAGATCTAACAGCGCAGCTTCCAAAGCAGTAACAGCGTGAATTGTGATGCGTAGATCGAAGGTCTGCAAACCGCGTCCTCCAGCATCTCGATCACCAAACAGCTTGCGTGCTGTGTTCAGAATGTTATTGTATTGACCTATGGATTGACCAATGACGAGCGCCCGTGCATCCTCTAATGTTTGACGAATCTTTTCACCGCCCGGGACCTCACCAACACCCGTATGACCTGCATTATCTTTAAGAATGATGATATTGCGTGTAAAGAAAGGAGCATGTGCACCGCTGAGATTAAGCAGCATACTGTCGTACCCAGCCACAGGAATGACCTGCATGTCAGTAATGATTGGCGTGCCTGAAAAACGGTTATTCAGTTGCTCATGCTTCATATCCTGCATCAGATTGTTCTCTTCCCTTCATTAAAAAATAATATAAAATAAGGAAATAGTTATTTATAAGTCATATTGTAAGACAAATTAAATTATACGTCAATTTATACTTTATGATCTGCGAACTTTGCGTGCTTGGTCCCATTGTTCGGCAAAAACAACTCGATCGCTTTGATCATATGAAACTAAGTTATTGAGGCAAGAAATAGCCAGCGTTTCTCTTGTTTAGGAGATCCCCTGGCGGTATTTATGCAATGAAAACTAGTGTCCATAACGTTTGCCCTCAAACTCCGCCAATGCGGTCAGCAAAGCCCTTACATAACCGATGGAATGGCCCCAACCTATGCTGGACGATTTCCAACCGATGCCCGAATGCGCCCAATTTTGATCTAAATCGATACTGTCGCCTTCCAACTGTGTAATATGATCAGGATTGATACAGCCCTCGTATCCAACCTTCCGCAGTTCGAGTAAAATTTTGAATACATTCAAATCACCATCATCCAGAAGCGCTTCTTCAAAAGCTCCCGCTGTTGGAAGGCTGCCCCTCACATTGCGAAGATGTACCAAACATATTTTTCCTTTGCGCCCATAATGATTAATTTCATCCATGATCAAAGCGCTTCCGCCTTCTTCGGCGCGCGTTCCCACGCAGTAAACGAATCCCACGTTTTTACTCGGGAAAGCATCGATAATCCGATGGAAACCTAGCCCGCCGAAAGGGGTTCCATGGTTTGGCGTATCAGATGGATGAACTGTCAACTTCACGTTATAATCCTCGGCTAAGGGAACCAATGTGCGGAACGCTTCCATAAAGCGGCTCCAAAAGCGCTCCCGCTCCTTCAAACCAGGCATTTCAGGCTTATTCTTCATCAAGCCAAGACTTTCTCCCCGAGCTACAGCTCCCCCCCGCTGCACGGCTTTATAGCCGGTCGTCAAAACAGGTGCGGTATCCCCTGCGAAACGCTGCCTTACAATCGGCAAGCCCGCTTCGCCGAATACCTTTACAGCAAGAGATGAGTTCTCAAGTTCCTTTTCACAACCTGGCAAATTGTTCATAAACCGATCTGTGAAGTCCGGGAGCGTAACCCGGTTCATATCAAGCCCAAAGGAACGAACACGCCTGCGCAGCTGAAGTAACATATCCAAATCCGGATAACCCTGCTCTTGTACCCCGGGAAAGGAAGATCCCTTGCCGAAATCTACATAATCGATGCCCAACTGGCACATTTGCTTCAAATCGCGGTCCGTTAAATCGCACGTGTTAACCGTGACCGATATCTTCATCATCGTTTAGCCTCCTACTCGCTGGATTACACTCACTTAACGCCGCCAGCGGCCAATCCGCTTTTTAAAAACCGTTGAGCCAGGAAATACAGGAAAATAGCTGGCAAGGATGCAATGACAGACGAGCCCATCAGGAGTCCCCAAACTGCCTGATCTGAAAACTTAAAGCTTGAAATTCCGATATTGACGGTCTGCTGACCCGGGCTGGTCGTCAAAACCAACGCATACAAATATTCGTTCCATGCTAGCGTAAAGGCAAAGGTAGATACGACTGCTATTCCGGGAGCCGCAATGGGCAGTATGATTCTGAACAAGGCTTGAAGACTGCTGCATCCGTCGATCAAAGCTGCCTCTTCCAGCTCTTTGGGAATTGCCTTGAAGTAGCTGATCAGCATGTAGCAGCAATAAGGAACGATGATGGTCGGGTAAACAAGTAACAAGGCATTTTTATTGTCACTCAGTCCTAGCTTGCTCACCGCCACGTACATCGGGATAAACAAAACAGCCGTTGGCAGCAGATACGTGTAAATGATACTTTGCGAAAAAAAGATTCTCCCCCGATAACGTAGCCGGGTCATACTGTAGGAACCCAAAATACTGATGCTGACCGAGATGACGGTAACAAGCGAAGCCACATAAAGGCTGTTTTTCACAAAATTCATAAACTTGGTTTTATGGAACAAATCCTTGTAATGGGATAATGTCCACGTATCTGGAACCAAACCGGGATTCGGTGTATACATGAGATCGTTAGGGGTAAAGGAGGATTTAACCATCCAATACACCGGAAATAACGTCCAGATGGTAAAAATGAAGACAATCGCGTAAATGATGGTCATCTTTCTTATCTTTATCACAGTAGATCGTTTCATCCTAGTTCCTCCTAATCATCCGTTTTCAGTTTTCTCATGGAGACTACAATCATGACGACTAGAATAGGAACCACGGAACCGGCCACAGCTAGCGCCCGACCCAATAAATTTTGTTGGAAGGCTACTTCATACGTATAAGTGGAAATAACCGCCGATGCATTTAAGGGACCTCCGCCCGTAATCAAATACACACTCTCAAAATTGTTAAATGTCCAGATGCAAGAAAGCAGCGTAGTAATGGTAATGACTGGCATGATCGAAGGAACTGTAATCGCGAAAAACTGTCGTATCCAGCCCGCTCCGTCAATGGTAGCCGCCTCATACATCTGTGAATCGATGGTCTGTAAGCCGCCGAGCAAACTGAAGATGAAAAAGGGAAGTCCCTTCCAAATGTTCACGATGATGACGGAAACCAGTGCCATATGGAGTCCAGAGGTCCATAAAATAGGTGTATCTATGATGTGAAAACGAAGCAGCAGGGAATTGATAATGCCGTAGGTATCATCATACATCCACCGCCAGGTGATGGCGGCCACCATACCGGAGAGAGCCCATGGAATAAGCAGGATCATACGAAAAATTCCACGACCGAAGAAAGTCTCATTGACCACGACCGCTAGCATCAAACCAACGACTAATTTAATGCCTACACTGAAGATCATATAGATGAAGGTGTTTTTAAGTACCTTCCAATACTCTCTATCCGTGAAAATGTGGAGATAATTGTCAAATCCGATAAATTTGGGGTTCACACCTACCACTTTGTCCGTAAAGCTTAAATAAATGGCATTGATGAATGGGAAACCGATGACCACAAAGATGACAAAAGCCACCGGTATAATTAATAGGTATCCGAGCGTTCTATCATATTTTCTGCTTAACTGTCCCACGCAAGAAATCACCGCCTGACTGCGTATAGTATGACCCCGTTACTTTTTGCCGTATAACTGCTTGAGCTCTTGTTCAAGCTGATTAAGAGATTTCTGCGGATCCATCTTCTCCACAACAATTCTTTGCACCGCTCTTGTCGCAAGCTGCATGGATTTGGCCTTGGATCCGAGATCATCCTCAGGACCCGGATAGTTACTTGAGCCAACAACATCATTAATCATTTTCATCCAGCCTGCGGCTTTATTGTTCGGATCCTTCCAGAATGCCATCTCTTCGGAGCCCTTGAGTACAGGCTGGAATTTCCCGCCCATGACTTCAACAAATTTATTGTAGAAATCTTTATCATAAAATTCGGTAACAAACTTCTTCGCCCACTTGGTGCCTTTGGCATTTTTGAATATGGCGAAGACGTTGCCGCTGCCTAGAATAAAATCACCCTTAGGGCCGGCAAGCTTTGGAATGAGAAGCGTATTTTTCTCAAGCTCTGGTTTATCCTTCTTGGCCTGATCGTAGATGCTTCCGCTGTTGATGACGAAACCGACCGTACCTGCTAGATAGGCATTGTTATTGCCGTTATCGTCCCATGTCACAGAAGATGGCGGCGTTAGGCCTTCTTGCCAAAATTTCGCGAGAAATGTAATCGCCTCCAGCGTCTCTTTGGAATTGACCGTGATATTATTGTCCTTATCGACAATAGCTCCGCCATACGCTAGTATGACATCCCGAACAAAACTCTCGGCATCTCCGCCTCCTGATTGGCCTAACGGAAGACCTACGGCATATATGCCGTTTTTCGGATCGTTGACAATTTTGGCCTGCTCGTAAAGCTCCTGCCACGTTTTCGGTACTGGTAATTTGTGCTTCTCCCAAAGATCTTTGCGCAAGTAGGCTCCGCCCATTTGGAAGGATTGAGGTACCATGAAATATTTATCTGCCACTACGGAAAATTTTTTGGCTCCATCCGTAAAATTGATTTTCGTAATGATGTCCGAAGTGTCCACGAGCTGTTCGGAGGTGACAAACTGCTTGGCAACCGGGTCGTTAGCCACAATAAGATCCGGTGGATTCTTCGCTTCGATCGAGGCCAACAGCTTCGTTTTCAAATCGTTCTGAGCAATGACCACGTATTCAGTATCGACATTGTTCGCCTTTCCGAACTCCTCCACCCGCTGCTTCATAAGGTCGTTATAAGCTTGGGTATATTCCCCTTTATCCCAGAAGATAAGTTTCTCTTTTGGACCATTAGAAGTGCTTGGCGATGCAGCTTTATCAATAGATGAAGAAGTATCCGCATTATTACTTGTCGAACATCCTGCAGCAATCGTTCCCAACAAAGTAGTTGCTGCTAATACAGAGCTCACTCTATTCCATTTCATAGTCTCACCTCATAATGTAGTATTGTCATTTATATGGCGTACATCGCGCAAAGTAGCGCTTTGAGATACCCGATCGAATAAGCCAGTCCGATTCCGCATTCTGTACGATTGTCGCCCCTGTGCCGCTCCCGATCGTCCCCTTCAAGAAAAGGAATGTGATCCGGATTGATACAACCGTCATAGCCTACCTTTTTCAATGCCATTAAAACCTTGAACATATTCAAGTCCCCATCATCCAGCAGCGTTTCTTCAAACCCTCCCGAAGTCGGCAGGCTCCCGCGAACATTTCTCATATGAATAAGATGAATGCGTCCTTGTCTTCCATAATGGTTGATTTCATCAAGCACGAGCGATGATCCGCCCGCTTCGGCGCGGGTGCCGATGCAATACAGATAGCCTACCTGCTTGCTCGGAAAAGCATCGGTAATGCGATGATATCCCAGACCGCCGAAAGGCGTGTCCGTGTTTGGCGTATCCGAAGGATGCATCGACAACTTCACCTTGTAGTCCTCGGCGATCGGAACCAGTTGACCATAGACGGTTAAGAAACGCTCCCACCAGGCTTGAAGCTCTTCATAAGTCGGAGTCTCGTGCTGCTGCTTGGTAAGTCCTAAGCTCTCTCCACGGGAGATATACCCTCCACGCAGCACCGCATCGTAACGAGTCATCAACTGATCGAACGTATCCCCAGCAAACCGCTGTCGTACGATGGGTACTCCTGCTTCGCCGAATACCTTCATGGCGTTAACGGTATTATCCAGTTCCTTTTCCGAGCCAGGAAGGTTCCTCATGAATCTTTCCGACATATTCGGCAGTGTCACACGGTTGATATCCAGCCCGAAGGAACGGAGTCTGCGTCTAAGCTTTAGCAGTTCATCTAAATCAGGATACCCTTGCTCCTTCACTCCAACGAAGCTGGAGCCATTCCCGAAATCGAGACAATCCGCCCCCAACTGTACAAGCTGCTTCAAATAACTATCAGGGTGATCCACTCTTGCTGTTGTTATGGATATTCTGATCAATCTCCTCATCCTTTCATTAGGAAACGCTTTCATATATTGATTATAAAGGATACAGGAAGAATAAAAAGGCGGTTGGTTCCTCTTTTGGTATCATATATTGGCTCAATAAGGACAAGCTGGACTAAGAAGTATCATCTTTTAACAAAAAGGAATCATTACATACTCATTTGACAAATTGAGGTACTACAGCCACCGATCAATGCTATAATGTGCCTATAAGAAGGTTGTTGATTTTTCCGAATAGAGAGGCGGGTCGCTGTGTATAAGCTCCTTATTGCTGATGACGAATATGAAATCAGAAATGGCTTAAGCAACTACTTTCCCTGGGGAGACGTTGGCTTCAAGGTCGTGAGTCAGGCTGATGATGGCATTCAAGTAATGGCATATACGGAGAGACATGAGGTGGATGTTATTCTCTGCGATATCCGAATGCCGATTATGACCGGAATCGATGTGGCAAGAGAGCTCTACCTAAAAAAATCACCGATTAAAGTCATCTTTTTAAGCGGTTACAAAGATTTTGAATTCGCCCAACAGGCACTGATTTACGGCGTGAAAAATTATATCGTCAAGCCGACCAAATATGATGAATTAATGAATATTTTTTTGAGTATCCGAGAGGAATTAGATCAAGAAAAGAAAAAAGATGCAGCGCAAGAAGGGGCTGTTTCCGATAAAGTGATTTCGGTTATCAAAAATTACGTGAAAGAGTGCTACCGAGATGCTGCCCTAGAGGGCGCTGCGGATTTAGTTCACATGAGCCCTTACTATATTAGCAAGTATTTTAAGCAAAAGACGGGAGAGAATTTTTCGGATTACGTCATTTCCGTCAAGATGGAGAAGGCCGCACAATTTTTAAAAGAAATCGATTATAAAACCTATGAAATCAGCGAAATGATCGGTTACAGCAACCCTAAAAATTTCACCCGCACCTTCAAAAAATATTTTGGCAAAAGCCCGCGTGAATTCAGAAATGCGGAATAAAAATAAAGGACTATACGAAATCGGATGAAAACCTACCACGCATTTTTCCTTAAAAATTTATTCACTTTTTTGATCCCCATGCTTGTACCTATTCTGATCCTAGGCACAATGTCCACGGTCATTATTAAGAGATATGTAACGGAAGAAATTAATCACAACACGACCAATATGCTAAAGCAAACCAAGGAAAATATCGAATTGATCTTTAAACAGCTTGATTCGCTGAACATCCATTTTATGGGCAATTCTATCGAATTTGCGAATTTAAAGAGCCTAATGCTCAAGCCGTCTCTGGAGCTCGATGACTATAAAGTACTTGCAACCATCAAAAATCTGATTGATGCGCCTGCCATGGCGATGCCTTATATCGATTCTGTCTACGTTTATTTAAATAATGACAAAAATCGTATACTTTCCACGACCTCCGGCGGACTGATTGATTTAAATGAATTTTATGATAAAGCCTGGTTCGACAGCTATATAAGGCATCAACACAGCGACGATTTGGTATGGACGGAAAACCGCACCATTAAGAAATATAACTTTGAGAATTCTGCCGTAGAGCTTATCAGTCTTTACCGCAAACTGTCCCGCGATCAGGGAGACGGTCTCATCGTGCTCAACATTGACGCCAAATATATCGAGAACCATTTGTCCAATTTGTCCACACTGCAGGATCAAACCCTGCTCATATTAGGCCCGAACGGGGATGTTATGTTTAAAAACAAAAAACTCCCCTATTTTGATCATTTGATTTTTAAAGATCTCGTTTCCGATGGGCGTCCCTTCTATGAGACGAACCTGAACGGCCAGCCATTTATCGTTTCCAAGCTGAACTCTGATAAGTACGGTTGGACCTACTTATCTATTGCCCCCAAAACATCGCTATATGAAGTTCCCGATGGTTTGAACCTGACCAGCCAGCTGCTCCTGATGTTCTCCTTTTTATTTGGAAGCGGATTAACGTATTATTTGACCAGAAAAAATTACCGAGATGTGAAAACGATTGTTACGATTTTGGAATCCGCCGAAAACAGCAAGCCGCTGCCTGCTCTACCTTCACGTGTTAAAGACGTTTACAGCTATATCATTCATAGCATCCTGAAAAATTTTATAGAGCAGAACTATTTAAGCATCCAACTGTCAGAACGAAAGTATAAAGCCCAAGCGATGGAATTGATCGCCCTACAGTCACAGCTGAACCCTCATTTTCTATATAATACGCTTGAGACAATCAATTGGAAAATCGCTAGCCTTACCGGCAAGCCTGGGAATTTGAACAAAATGGTAGAAAATTTAGCAGATATTTTGCGATATTCCTTGGAAGGGCATAACAAACCGGTCATCCTTCAAAAAGAAATCGCTTATACCTTAAGCTATATCGACATACAGAAGGTTAGATATCACGATAAATTTGATGTTGTCTGGGAATATGAGGAGCATGTCAACAAGTACAATGTGCCAAAGCTCATTTTGCAACCGCTTATTGAAAATTGTATCTACCATGGCATCAAAGTGAAGGAAGGAACCTACCGAATCAAAATTAAAATCTGGCAGACAGAAGAGATGCTTCATTTGGCTGTGATTGATAACGGAATCGGAATTGACAAAGAAAGACTTGACCAAATTAAGTACGAACTCAAACAGGATATCGGCGAAACGGATCATATTGGTCTATACAATACACACAAAAGATTGAAATTGCTTTACGGTGAATCATTCGGCATTATAATCCGGAGTAAATACGGTTGGGGAACGGCGGTCTACTTAACCATTCCCATATAAATTATCCGGATCATAGGTAGTATAACTTAAGCAACCGTGCTTCGTTGTATAAGCAGGAAATGCAACAAGGCCGGCCCCCGTAAGAGGCTAACCTGCTGCATAGAACCTTAGTGATCCAACATACGCATAACAACCGTGACTGCTTCCGCTCTCGTCGCCACGTCAAACGGTTTAAAAGCATTATTCTCCCGACCCTGAACTAGCCCTAGTGAGTTAGCTCGCAAGACTAACGGCAATGCCCATGAGGGGATCTGAGAACTGTCGCTAAATGAAGCCGCAGCAGATGTTCCCTCGCTTTGTGGAAATGCCCTTACTAACATTGCAACCATTTCGATTCGATTTATTGCATCATTAGGGCGCAGAGACTGGTCTTCATATCCCTGGATAATGCCTGCTTTCAGCGCAGCGCTTAGTTCTCCCGCCGCCCATACCGGAATACTCGCCTCATCAGTGAATTCAGTCTTCGTTGGTTCCGGCTTCAAGCCCAGAGCTCGAACTAGCATGGCAGCGAATTGAAGCCTCGTCATCGGTTCGTCAGGCTTAAAGCTGCCATCTGAATAGCCGTTCACGATGCCTTTGGCAGCAGCCTGGCTGATGGCTTCCGATGCCCAATGTTTCGGCACATCTACAAAAGTCTCAGGCAGTGGTGCTGATGTTGAGGGATCCGTTGGTTTCGAAGGCTGTGGGATCGTCGGTTCAGGAACCGGCTTAGGCAAAGGCACTGGATTATACACAGATGAAGAATCCGATGAAGACGAATTGTTTATCTGTGGACGTTTTATCATCATGGTATACGTTTTATGAACGCCGGACGGCATCGTCACATCAATCAGAACAACACTGCCGCTTGCTGCAATGGCTAGCGGTCCGCTTTCGTTGCCGCTTCTTACCAATTGCGTCGAAGCGCCGTCTACGTTTACCTGAATGTCAGCCCTCTGACTTAAGGAAACCGGCGTAATTGTTATGTTGCCGATTCCAGTCGGAGCCATCACCGTATAATACGTAATATCCGAGCGGAAGACTGGTGTAAGTGTCAGATTCTGGCTGATCTGAAGGCTGCTTAACTCCGGCTTGCCCTCTTCCTCTGGCATGTTCCTGCCTGCAGATGGCCCGACATCGGCAGCCGTAAGCGGCTTAAGTGTAGGAACGGCTGCCTGGTCGTACTCATCTGCACCAGCGTCGGGCGTATGTGTACGCCTTTGACCGTCCATATCGTCCAACGGAACATATGGACCTTGGGCGCTATCCACCGCGGGACTTAGCGGCGACAAGCGAATCAGACCGTCGCTGCCATGGACCAGCTTCAGATCACCTTTGTAAGTGGCGCTAACGACAGTAGCATTCGCCGCCACAGCAGCGAGACCATCGACCATGTTGCCGACATAAGCCGGTCGGCCTGCGGGTGTGATATCTTTCGATTCATTGAATATCGTCCCTACGTTACTGAAAATGACATTATTATAAATTTGCGTTCCCGTCGGTTGGAACGTGCGCTCAGCAATTTTGACGGCCGATGCTTTATTGCTTAAGTTTACGATTGTATTATTGAAAATTTGCACATTATATTGCCGCCAATGCCCTCGCAGCAACTCCTGCTGCCTATCTGGGGAAAGGCTCCTAAGTTCCGCGAAGTCGTTCGGCCCAGTGCCCCAACGTATAATTGGGTTCGTGCCTCCCTCCGGCCCCGCATCTTCCGTTCCGCCATCAAGCTGAATGGCATCATCCGTAAGTCCTTCCATGTAATTATTATAAATCTTGTGATCATTCCCATAGAGACGGAAACCGCTCGTTCCAGGTTTCTTGCCATCCGCGATAATGAAATTGCCGTAAAAGCTGTTGCGATGACCGTGCCGGGCTACCATTCCTCCATAGGAATTCAAGACGGTGTTGTACCGGATAGTATTATCGCTGCTCTTCACCGAAACGATCTCGTCCTCGCCGTTCAATCCGTCGAACAAATTGTATTGAATCGTAACATGTCCGGGGGCCAAAGATAGACCAGAAAGCCCGAGGCGGATCGCTTCCAATCCGTTGCTTACCCGTGGACCGATATCATGGAAGTGATTATATTCAATCACATCGTACTGCGAAACCGAATCCTTGCCGTCATATGTCATCACTGCGCCGAAGCCGGTTTTCGGACCGATGTCATTGTAAGCGATCCGATTGTGGCTGCTGGTGCCTTCCACTCGAATATAATGCCGGTCGGTTCCGCTGTCCGTAAGCAGCGCCGAGTTCGGGGAATGCGACGTTTCGCCCGTATAAACAGCTCCGTTCGGATCATAGGTGCTGCCATAACGGCAGCTATTTTCAACGCCAATCACACACCAAATTGGTTTGTTGACGCTGTTCTCAGCCTTCGTAAAGCGATATTTCTGCCCCGTTTCATCCAAGGCAAAGGTATTGCGCACAAGGGAGACATTGCTGGAGTCATACAATTCCACACCCGGGTGCAGTCCCTTCAACGTTGCGATCCTGTCTTCCGGCACGCCTCGGCTCCGCAGCGTATCCTCCCCAAGATCCGATCCGCCACCGGAGTGGAACGTAAGTCCTTCAACCTCAATATAGTTTGCATTTTCCAAATGCATGTAGCTGTCGCCAGCGATAACGGCCTTCCCCAGTTCGGCAGCGACAATACGAATCGGAAGCGCAGCCGTGCCTGACTTATCTTTGATAACGAATGGGCCGTTTTGTTGATACGTACCATTTTGCAATTCAATCGTCGTCCCTTTAGCAGCTTGATCCAGCGCATTTTGCAGTTCTTCCGCGGAATTGACCTTCACCACCCGTACCGGAGGGAGGGGTTCCACGGGTTTATCGCCTGCTTGCGGAGGGCCGCTTGGCTCAGTAGGTTCATCCACTTTGGGTGCGGTGCCCGTATAAAGTTCAACTTCGGTAATACTATTCCAACTGCCTGAGCTGCCCGAAGCCGTATTTCCATATCCGACCAGCCGCACATAACGAACTTCTGCTGGAGTCGTCAGCACATAAGGCTGCATAATGTCATCTTCGGCTTTGAGTAATCTACTTTTTCGTTTAGGAAGCAGCACGGTCGGATTCTGGAAATCCGCTTGATTGGAGCCTATAATTTCGAAATTGCTTTGACGGTCGATCGCGCTCAGGAAAGCAATATTCAAGTAAGTAACCTGCTCAGGTTGACCCATATCGAACTGCAGCCACTCCCCTTGTCCAGAAGCCGACCAACGGACATCATTATTCCAAACACCGTCCACGACATTCGCTGGAATATTCGTCGTGTTCGGCTGATAGGAACTAGCGGTAACCGTACTTGCGTTCATCGGCACTTGGCCATTCGTTCCTTTGGCCGATAGCCGATAGGCTTGCAGCGTGTACGTATTCATCGCATCGCCGTTTGATAATCGGATCGTGAGCTTGTTATTGCCCGGCGCGAGATGAACCCTGGCAACATCGCTTATGGGCTGATTCACCCCTTCAAGGTTCGTCAAGGTCACCGCCGTTGAAATACCGCCGCTGACTTGCATGGCTAAACGGATGGAATCGGCTGCTTGTGGAACGATAACCTCATACCCGTCCATCTTGGAAGACACGAAGGGGATATTCATCCCGATCTTTTGGCTGCCGTTCCAAACATCGAGCGCAGATAACTGGATGGCTGGCATTTTCTCCGCAAAGGTGAAAAAGGATCCGTCAGCCAGCTCTGTATCCGCAGCGTAGTAAGCTTCGCCATGCACCTCCACAGGAGTTAATGACAGTGGAACCGCGTGGCTGAAATCGCTGCTTCTGCTCGTTAACAGCAAGCCGCCTAGCGGAAGCTTCGCCGCTGGAAAGGCAACTTGTACAGTTCCGACATTGCCCGTATTTCGGACTTTCCATGTCCGCGCTGACTGCTTGAAGTCCGCACCGTAGGGCACAGAAGGAGCCAAACTTCCGTTATCGCCCCAGAGCAGGTACTGCTTGTCCGCCAAAGCTTGTTTAGCGGTAATGATGACCTGCGAAGAGGCTTGTCCTTCGCTGCTCCGGCTTGTTGCTTGCGCCAATGCTCCTTGCTGATCGCGGGCGATACCTGCAATGTTATTGCTATAAGCCATATTGGAATCCGTTGGCCAAACGACCATCGGCGAAGGGCCTGCCGATACATAATCTTTCCCCTTCAGCGGCGTTCCGAACTTAAGCGCCATATATGTTTGCACTTGATTCTGCTGCACTTCTGTAAGCGTATCGCCAAACACGATCATCTCGCCAATTTGTCCATCATAGCCGGATCCTCCCTTGACAGCAGAACCGAGAGACATCGGGTTACTTCCGTTTCCAACCATTGCGAGGCGGGCCTGTGTTGATTTGGCTATCGTGTGCCCATCTAGCGTAATCGCTTGGTAAACAGCACTGGAAACGGGAGGATGCGATTCATATTGAAACCCCCAACTATTGTATTGAAGAGGAGGGATTGAATAGCCTGTCGTGAGTCGTGGATTTCCAGATAGGGTAGCTCCCGAATCCCACAAGACTTGCGAAGTGCCGGAATAAAAGGGGATATACGCGCCGAATACTCCGTTTCCTTGCAAATTTTCATAAAAAATTTGCGACGTCTGATTCGATAACGTTATCCCGCCAGTAACCATATATACACTGGCATGTTCAACAGACTCATTCTGGTTGAATAACCCATTTTTGTCCAATAAAAGACTTCCATTGCCTGAACTGGCTGAACGAATAAATTGCACCGAAGGCTGGAAATTCAGTGCAGGATTGGACGGAGTATACTTCGGCTTTGCCCTCGGACTCTTGTCCCCAACCGTCCCGTCATTGATGAAATCATTGCCTTGCGGACTGCTGTCCTTCCATACCGTAATTTCGCCGTTCCCACTACGGGTCACGCTGTCGGGATCCGCTTTCAGCCACAATTTCAGCATGTTGGCATCCACACCGCCTGGTGTTCCTGCCACTGTGCTATCTGCATGTACTTTGGATACCCCTAGCGGCAACCACGTCAATGTTAATGCTGCTGCGAGCAGCAAGCTGACTCCCTGTTTCGAACGCACTCTGAATTCTTTGGACATCTTGCTCAAATTCTCATCACCTCTTCTGTATCATGAAGCTTTTAGGCAACATTGCTGAAAACCGTAAAAGCAGCTAAATTCATCATAAGAAAGCCCTTACAAATAATACATCTTCAAAACCTTAAACTCATCTTCAAAATCTCAAATTCCACTAATCAATATCTAAATCAACCTTTAATTTTGAAAGACGCGCACTTTGATTTCATACAAATTTCTAAACTTGATTAGCTCGAGGTCCTACATCATCTACTGTGAGCGGTTTTACTGGTGGAACATGACCGGAATCGTATTCGTCAGCGCCAATGGTGATACTTTGCTCGCTTGCCGCTGCCTGATGTACAGCACTTGTCTCAAAAATCACCGTTCCAGCATGGCTGACAATCAAGTTGTTATACACCTTCGTACCCACGGGTTGGTAGGTTTTTCCGCCCAGAGCAAGGAAATTTGTATAATTTCCCGTGTTCACCAGCGTATTATTGAACACCTGGACATTATATTGCCTCCAATGCCCACGCAGAAGCGCTGTTCGCTCCTCTTGCGAAAGATCCTCCAGAACAGCAGACTTTTCCTCATCTCCACTTATCCACTTTACAGTAGGATTTAAGGTTCCATCAGCTCCTCCATCATGTGATCCGCCATCAAGTCTTATCACCTGATCCGTCAGGCCTTCCATATAGTTGTCATAAATTTTGTGATCGTTACCATAGATGCGAAAGCCGCTCATCCCCGGCTTTTCGCCGTCCCCGAAGAAGTAGTTGCCATAAAAGCTATTGCGATTACCGTGTCGAGCGACGAATCCCCCGTACGAATTCCGAATCGTATTGTAGCGGATGATGTTGTCGCTGCTTTTCACAGAAATAATTTCATCCTCGCCATCAAAACCGTCAAACAAATTATACTGGATCGTTACGTACCCAGGTGCTAATGAAAGGCTTGATAAACCGAGCCGGATCGCCTCTAATCCGTTCGTAACACGCGGGCCAATGCCATGGAAATGATTATATTCAATCACATCATGCTGCGAGATCGTTCGTCCGCCATGCCCCTCTCCATCATAAATAAGAACGGCGCCAAAGCCTCTCTTGGGCCCAATTTCATTGTAAGCAATCCGATTGTAGCTGCTCACTCCCTCCACTCGGATATAATGGCGGTGCGTTCCATTGTCGGTGATCAGTTTAGAATCTTCATATGGGGTCGGACCGCCATACACAGCTCCATTCGGATCGTAGCTGCTGCCATAACGGCAGCTGTCTTCGACGCCATACAACCCCCATACTGGACCCTTATTCGTGAGGAAGCGATAAGGCTGGCCGGTCTCATTCAAGGCAAATGTATTGCGAAGAATCGAAATTCGGCTAGAGCTCTGCAGTTGGATGCCTGGATGTACACCTTGCAAGCTACGGTGCGATAGACCTCTATCTCTAAGCGACTGTTCGCTAGAGGTAAAGCCGATCCCACTATGGATCATAAGCCCCGATACTTCGATATAGCTTGAATCCTCTATGTGCAAATAGCTGTCGCCTGAGATAATAGCCATTCCCAGGTTAGCAGCCTCAATCCGAATCGGCATGCCGTCCGAACCATGCTTATCCTTTACAACGAATGGGCCGCTTTGTTCATATATACCGTTTTTTAGCTCAATGACGCTTCCTGCGACTGCTTTATCCAATGCCATCTGCAATTCTGCAGCCGTGCTAACCTTTATATATGTCAGCTTCGGCCGCACATCCATATGATCCCCCATATCCTAACCCCTCCATAATCCACTGACATTCGCTTGAATTCTTAGAACACACGATGCTTCCACCCTTGCAGCTTGGCAAGAGCTTCAACATAATAGTAGTCACCGTAAATCAACGATACATTCACATTCGTCTCAGCAGGTTTATGCCCCGTTCCCCCACGGAGAATGCCCTCATGCTGTGGTTCATCGAAGGCGGTATATCTCTCCGATAAGGATTTCAAGATGCGCTCGGCAGCCGAGCGGTACTTATTGGCATCCTCAGCTTGAACGACTTCGGCAAGCTCAAGCAAACCCGACGCCGCAATACTTGCAGCGGAAGTATCCCGGGGCGCCCCACTTGCATCCGGTACCCGGAAGTCCCAAGGAGGCACCATTTCTTCTGGCAGCGAACTAATGAAATGATGAGCTACCTGCTGAGCTGCATGCAGGTACTTCTCCTTCTTGGTATAACGATATGTGTTTGTCATACCGTATAACGCCCAAGCATTCCCCCTGGACCAGCAGGAATCCTGTGCAAAGCCTTGCCCACCCATGTACTCCAGCAATTCCCCAGTTATCGGATCGAATACAGCAATATGACAAGTGGATCCATCACCACGAATCATATGCTTGATAACCGTATCTGCATGGGCACACGCGATTTGTGAAAATCGCGGATCTTGCAGCTCTTCCGAAGCCCAGAACAAAATTGACAAGTTCATCATGCAATCGATGATGGCCCATCCAGTCAAATCACGATTCCAAGCCCTAAGAAACTGCCCAGCCAGATTAAATCGGCCAGCTAGGAAATTGGCTGCCGCAAGTCCCCGGCGTCGTCCGTCCATATCTCCAGTCAGTTTGTACTTAAGTACAGATGTGGGCAAATACTGAAACCCCACATCATGATGAAAATGGTTGTCTTCCAGCAGATGACGTTCCATCCGTGCATCCCACTCCCAGGCTGCAAGCTTATAGCGTTCTTCGGCGGTTAAATCGTAAAGAATCCACAGCATCCCCGGCCAGAATCCGGAGATCCACTGATCAAGCTTTAGGCCATCATATGCCCCTGATTGGGCTACATGCGGCGCTAGTTCAATACCGCGGCTCAGCATGACATCAACCTTGTTCTGTACGCCTTTCCACCAAAGATCGATAGATGCAGGATCAATTATTGTTGGCTTTTCCATGAATGTGATCTTCTCCTTTTTATCCTTTAATAGCCCCAATTAAAGCGCCTTTCACGAAATATTTCTGCAGGAAGGGATAGACCATAAGAATCGGCATTGTGGCAACGATAATGGTAGCATGCTTCAGGGTTTCCCCTAATATCGCCACATCCGCACCGCTTGATCCGCTCGCCATCGAGCCTGCTTCGTTCATCAGCAGAAGCTCTCTGAGTACAAGCTGAAGCGGGTATAGCGATCGGTCCTGCAAAAATATTAGCGCGTTAAACCAAGCGTTCCAGTGACTCACCCCATAGTAGAGCAGCATAACAGCGACAACAGGCATACAGAGCGGGAGCATAATCCGAAACAAAATAATAAACTCATTGGCCCCATCTATTTTCGCCGATTCTTCCAGACTATCCGGTATCGCTTCAAATGCTGTTTTCATCAAAATAAGATTAAACGCTGAAATCGCTTGCGGAATAATTAATGCCCACAATGTATTCGCCAAGCCCAGCCCCTTGACAGTAAAATAAAAGGGGATCATACCACCGCTGAAAAACATCGTAAAAACGATATACAGCATGAGGGGCTTACGATAGCCCAAGCATTTCCTCGACAAAGCATACGCGCCCAGAGACGTGAGAAAAATGTTAAGAGTTAATCCTACGACAACAATGATCATCGTATTGACATAGCCGTTCATGATCGTTCCATTTTCGAACACAAGCTTATATGCATGAAGATTAAAATGAAGCGGTTTCCAGAGAATTCCGCTATGCTGCATATAGAGGGTAGGATCGCTTAGAGATGCAAACAAGACATACACAATAGGATATATAGTAGCTACAGCGAGCAGTGACAATAACACATAGTTTCCGATATCGAAAGTCCACTCACCGACTGATTTGCGATACATATTCATCCCCCCTCTACCACAGGCTGGTATCGTTCAGCTTGCGGCTCAACCAGTTGGACCCCACAACAAGGGTGAAGTTAATGGCCGAATTGAATAAACCGACGGCCGAGCTGAAGCTGTAATTGAATTCCTGAAGCCCCACTCGATATACATAGGAGCTAATAACATCAGCGGTATCATAAATGGTAGGATTATAAAGCAAAATAATTTTTTCTGTCCCTACACTCAGCATACGGCCCATCTCAAGAATCAATAAAATGACAATCGTAGGCATGATTCCTGGCAGCGTGACATGCCGCATTTGCTTCCATCGTCCTGCGCCATCGATCTTCGCAGCCTCATACTGCTCTGTATCAATGCCAGCCAATGCCGCTAGATAAATAATCGTGCCCCATCCAATATGCTGCCACACACCCGACGAGACATAAATCGTACGGAAAAACTGGGATTCAAGCAGCAGGGAGAGCCTCTCCCCGCCTAAAAAAGCTATAAAATCATTGATTAATCCCCCGCTTACGGTGAATTCCTTGATCATTCCGCATACGACAACGAGTGAGACGAAATGCGGCATATAGGTAATCGTTTGGATAGATCGCTTGAAGATCGTCTTCTTCACTTCGTTAAGCAGCAGAGCCAGGATAATCGGCGCAGGAAATCCAAAAACGAGATCATACAAGCTGATAAGAACCGTATTTTTAAGCGTGCGCCAGAAATAAATACCTTCAAAAAAAACTTTAAAATGCTCGAATCCAGCCCACGGGCTTCCTATAATGCCAAGTCTTGGGGAGAAGTCCTTAAAGGCAATGATTGCGCCATACATGGGAATATAGTGAAAAAGTGAAAAGAATAAAATTACAGGTGCCAGCATGAGATATAGCAGCTTATTTTTGCGAATGTCATACAACATCCCCCAACCTGGGAATGAATTTGATTTCACTGAGATACCACCTCTCTATCTCTTGTTATACCGATCCAGCGAATTCTGATAAATTACTACGGCGCGATCAATGCCTAGCTTTTTAATTTGTTCCACATATTTGCCATAATTCTCAAGTGGTTCCTTGCCCATAATAAATTTTGCAAACATTTCTTCCTTATAATTGCTTACATCGTTAATGATTTTACCGAGCTCCTTGCTTTCTTCCGCGGTTGGTGTAAGAAACGCTGGTATTGTATGTTTAGCCGCATCGGTATTTGACCATATTTTGACCGCCTCATCTTGCTGAGGAAACGTATTCCAGTTTCGGCGTTCATCTGCTTCATAAGGACCGTTTGGCTTTGTAAACTGAGCGACCATTTGCTGCAAGCTGTACTTATCATTTTTCACGATCTGATCTGTATACGCAGGCTTTCCGTCTTTCATGACATAGCTTTCGCCCTCGACGCCAAAATTGAACAATAGACTGCCTTTTGTGCTGTAAGCATAATCCAGCCAGCGAACAGCCAGTTCCGGATTTTTCGTAGTTGCCGAAACCGCTTTGCTAGGACCAGGATTATACTTAAAATCTCTCTGTCCTGTAAAAGGCTTCTCCCCTTTTTTAAGGGTTGGGTAAGGCGAGCCTACTAAATTATACTTCGGATCCTTCGATTTCATGGCATCCATCCATTTTCCCATTCCTCCGCTCAGCAAGGAAACGGTTGCGCCTGTTTGACCGCCAAGCATTTTCGTATCCAGCACTTTCCCGTCCGTCAATGCAAAATCTTTATCAAACAAGCCTTCTGCATACCACTTACGGAATAAGGTTAAGAAATCCTTATATTGGGGGTCGACAGGTCCATACTTTACTTTGCCTGAGTCATCGAGATAGAAGTTGTTTGAAGTATGATAAGCACCGATAAAGGCATCGCGAATCTCAAAATTCCCATTGACATAGGTCACACTAAGCGGTGCTTTTGCACCCTTTTTGTCACGGAATGCTATTAACGTCTTTTCCCAATCATCAATCGTCTCAGGTACGGGCAATTGAAGCTCATCTAACCAGTCTTTACGAATAATGGGTCCACGGAATACAAGTCCGGAAGGGTTACGGATCATCGGAAATACGTAGTATTTGCCGCTATCCGTTTTGATCATCTTGTCGAGCTCTTTATCTTCCTGCAGCTTCTTCTTCAAGTTCGGCGCATATTTATCAATCAAACCATTCAGTTCCAGAATGACTTTATCGTTTATGGCCTTCTCAGGTCCTCCGGGGTAAGACCCCGAGCTTCGTCCCGTCCAATCGTATTCAATGACATCCGGCAATTTCTCCGAGACAATCATGAGATTGAACATGAGGACACTTAATCCCGCAGCGCCATACTTGCGATGCTTTCCTTGTAATCTTAAGCTTTCCATGTTGGTTCCCCCCATTCAATAGTTAAACAGATCCATACAGTTCAACGGTTTGCATGTTTCATTTTGCTTAAAAGATTAGAAAAAGTATATATTCAAAAACTAAACCCGTACGTTAAAACCGGAAATACGAGGTTTTGAGTACGGGTTTAGTTTTTACATTATGGGCTGTCAGGCCCTACATTCGAAGCATCAAGCGGTTCACGGACAATGGCAGTAGAAGAACTAAAATATTCATCTGCCCCAATATCATTCGTTGAACGCGTTTGACCATCCATATCCTCTGTAACGTAAGGATAGCTGCCGACAGCGGCATTAACGGCTGCGCTTCCGGAGGTTAACTTCTGCAATCCATTTACCGTTGTGAACGAAGGCGTTATATTAAGGATTTCCGACGATGATCTTGAACGATTATTTAATGTACTGCCAAAGCCAATATTCCCTTCAAACACAGCGTTCGATGTTTTCACTTCCTCATAAAGCGTTCCTGTACTATTGCGAACGATGTTGTTGGCTATTCGACTATCTACAGGTGCTGAGGTATAACTTCTACCGATGATGATGCCGAATGTGCTGTTAACGATCGTGTTGTTCGCAACTTGTGCTCGGTACACTCTCCAATGCTTGCTTAAATCCCCACTGCCGTAGTTTGTGGAGTTGGGTCCACCATCCCAATCTCCGCCATCGAGATTAATAGCGTCTGTGGTTAGACCTTCGAAGTAGTTATTATAAATGCGATGATCCGTCCCATAGATTCGGAACCCGCCCACTCCGGTTTTAGTTCCATTACCCAGGAAGAAATTCCCATAGAATTGATTATTATTCCCATGTCTTGCCGTTATTTGTCCTTGCGAGTTGCGAATTGTATTGTAACGAATCGTGTTATTGCTGCTTTTCACCGAAATAACTTCCGGGTCCCCATCGCTGTTCTCAAATAAATTATTCTCAACTGTCGAATTCCCGTTTAATAAGGAAACACCGGATAAGCCAAGACGAATGCTCTCTTTCCCGTTGGTGATCCTCGGCCCGCTGTCATAGAAATAGTTGAGGTCAATAATCGTATATCGCGACATATAGTTGCTTCCATTTCCATCTACTGCGATGATAGGCCCTGGATCAGCTTTGGATCTGAATTCATTCCGATCAATCCGGTTATTATCGCTATTGATGCCTCTGATATTCACCCAATTGTTAGTAGCCCCGGTTTCGGTCAGATTGAATTCGTTGCGTGTCAAACGAATATGGTTGGATTCATCCATTTTCACTGCATTGTTGCTTGTGCTGGTCGTAGTTGTAAACTTCAAGCCCGAAATCGTCACATAGGACGACTGATAAAGATAGAAATAGGCGCCACCGGCCAGAATGGCTTGCCCGCGATTAACGGCTTTAATTGTAATTTCATTGCCATCCGCACCGTGAATCCCATTAATATTGATAGGGCCTGTTTGCGAATAGGTGCCGTTTTCCAAATAAATGACCCTGCCTGGAATGGCTTGGTTAATCGCAGTCTGCAGCTGTCTGGGGGTGGAAACCGTTACTGAATCTTCAACGGGGGTCCCACTTCCATTTCCATAAATCTCTACCTCCGTATAGCTATTCCAAGCGTTCAGCGAATTGCCATGCCCGACGATTCGCACATACCTAACAGAGGCAACATCAGGAAAATTAAATGTTTGCAGGCCTTCTACCAAGCTGCTTGTTACATTTGCTTGAATGGTCGTAAAGGTCGTGTTGTCCGGAGAAGTCTGAATATCAAAAGTTGAGGTGCGTGTCGAACCATTTAAGAAAGCAATTTTGAGATAAGCTACTGTTGCGCTAGAACCAAGATCAAATTTAATCCATTGGCCATCACCGCTGGCTGACCAGCGGGTTCCTGTATTTCCATCTACCGTATTGGCAGGAACATTCCCATCATTGGAACTTGCCGTTACATTGAACCCTGAAATTGTAAATTTGGTGTCTGCAGCAGCAACTACTCCAGGAATCAAGCTCATGAACACGAATGCGCATAACAGCAGCTGTAAAGCATTCTTAAGTGACATTTTCATATAACTAACACCATCCTTTTCGTCTAATCTGATCGATCACCGTGCCGTGAAAGTGCTTACAAAAAATTGTTGTCCTACGAAATGTTCCTGATCATCACTTCCTTTCCGCATTATCCAACGCTATTTTATTGCGTGTTACAAGGTTATTGAACCTCATTTGGCTACATTTGTTTATTGGCAAAAGCAAGTATGATACGTAAAAAGCAAACTCAATCGATCGTATTTTGTAAACAAGTATGTGAAATAAAAAAAACATAACTACAGAACGAGAAAAAGAGCCCCTTCCGGACTCTTCAACAAAGTTAGATCTTCTGATACTTTCCAGGAGTCATCCCTTCAAATCTTTTGAATATACGCAAAAACGTGCTTACATCTGCATAGCCAACACGTCCGGCAATTTCGTTAACGGTTAGTTTTTGCTCGGAAAGAAGTGCCTTTGCCGCTGTCAATCGCGTTTGGTTGATGAGATCGAGCAGTGTTTCTCCTGTATGTTCTTTGAATATTTTGGACACGTAGGATGGCGTTAACGAAAATGATTCTCCGATCATCGAAATATTTAAATTCACATCTCGAAAATGATTCTCAATATATTCTCGTATATCATTAATTAAATACACGTGATGATTTTTCTTTTCTGTTTGAATCCATTCACATATCTGCATGAGCACCCGATTCATATGCATCATCATTTCCTGAATCGTGTCACAGTTCAACAAACACTCCACGTCTTTGACATGAGCCTCAAAATTTCGCCTGCTGATCGTACTCACCTCATCCAGCGTTTTGAGCATTGTACTTGCCAGATTAAACAAAAGACATTTGGCAAGTGCAACCGAAACAGGATGGACCTTGAAATTCGCCTCATAGATCTCTGCTAACAACATCTGCGATTTGGGCAAGTTGCCCGTCTTCACATAGTAAATGAGCTGTTGTTCAACGCTTAAAGGATAATAATAATTCCGCTGAGATTGAGCAGATTCCACACTTCTTTCCTTGTACGGTATCAGTTGCCCACTCCCAAGTACGATTCTATACTCTATCGCTTCCAATGCCTCATGATACGACTGTGAAATTCCATAAACGTCACTGTGAACTCCGCTCACAGCAATCGTCATTTCGGCATGAATATGTTCCTTCATGAAGGCTTGCGTTTGAGAGGCCATTCGATTTAATTCCTTGACCTCTTCTTCTTCACTTAAAGATGACTTCAAATTTATGATACACGCTATCAGTTCGTTCACTTCCGTTGTATAAACCGTCGCGTTCTTTCCGGCCAACTCCTCCATCACATTGCTTAGAATGAAGTGGAGCATCTGCGTCTTTTGCCCGAAAGAATCTCGGCCTTCATCTGCTTGCAGCTTGCCATAAGCATCCACGCTGAAAAGCAGTACCGCAAACCGATCCGAATGGAATTGAACGTTGTGAGCGATGAAGGATTCCTGAAGCGGAATTTTCTTCTCCAATTGTCCTTTCAATAAACGTGTCAAGAAATGAGCCCTAATCGTATTATTATGTAGCTTTAATCGGTCACTGATGGCATCTTTCTCAACAAATGTATGCTGAAGTGCGTTCTGTAAAAATGAATATTCATTTGATTTCCCATCGAAACGATACCCTGATTTTTGCGTCATGTTCTGCAGCAGCATCTGGATTGGCATATAATTCTTTCGCAAGAAAATAATAGTGACAATGATGCCAATCAACAAGCCTAAAGCAATACTCAATCTTGTCATATCTTTCAAATATTCCATCTTTTCATTAAAAATGTTTGCCGGCAAAACCGATACATATTTCCAACCCGTAAGCTCAGATGTAAGGTAAGACAATGCCGCTTTGTCTTGATTCATTTCTGCATAAACCAAACCCTTTTTCCCAAACAAACGCTCAGAAGGCAAATGATCTTGAAGCTTCTCTTTATCTTTGGACGATGCAATGAAGTGGTTATCTTTATCCAGAATCAAAACTCTTGAATCATTGTATTGCGGGAGGCTTTCAAGCAGCTTATTCACATTAATCAGGAAAATTAAAATGGGATGGGGCTGTATCGGATTATTAAAGATGAGCGATCGGGCAAACATTACCGTAGACGTGGGCTTTCCTTCGTTCCAAAGCAACATGGGGGAATACTTGTTTACATATTTACCATCAAATAGCTGGGTCCATTCCTCAAAGGTAGTCTCTTGGCCCTGCCTCATCATGGCATGCAGACCACGGGAATCGATGTGGTTAAACGTAGATATTACGGTATCGCTATTAGGGTACATCACGTAGATTTGCTCAATATAGTCATTTGCATTCTGATATGTTCTTAAATTTTCAGCGATGTTGAACAGTTGAAAATATTGATCGTCGGATAATGGCTTTTCTACATTCGTGAAAGAGACTATATTTTTGTTTAAAGCAGCTTCCAAACTTAATTGTTCCAAGCCTTTTAACTTACTGTCAATGGATAGCTCGATTTGCGTGAGAAGCAACTCATTTGCCCGATTAATTTCTTTCTCCACCAGACTGTGCGTGGCAGAGTAAAGAATTATACTAATTACAATAGGAACCAACAATACAGATAAGTAAGAGAATATCCATGTTACAATTACACTCCTATTATATTTTCGGAGCTGCAGCAGCATACGATTGACCTCCTGACAATATATTCCTGCACCTATTATACATGGCTTATGAGAGCGATTACAAAACTTTAATAGTTTCCTCGCCTATCGTATACTAATTACTGGCTTTCTCGATATGGATTAACGACATAACCTTCACCTCCATTGGAGCACCGTTATCTAGCAATTGACAGGCATAGGTGTGACGGAATCGATGAGAATATACATTGGCAGTAAAACATAATATAAACCCTCCCAATTGGAGGGTTTATATTATGTTTTACTTATTGTCGTGCTAGAGTTCCTCTTTAGTTGAATAAAACTTTTTTTATTTGCCAGTTTTTCGTTAACAATTGCGGATGTTTGTCTTCGTATAAAATCATAAAACCTCGTGCTCGCAACTTTTTGGTGAAGTCAACTTGCTGATGGGATTCTGCGTGGAAAGCCAAATGGGTCTGCCCTTCACGACACCATTTGGCTATTGTTTGACAATCTCTATATTTCATCTTCGGCAGCAGCTATCTCTTCTGCCTTTCGAACTTCACTGAAAAAATGATCTAACTCATGCTTAGCAACTTCACGTATAAATCCTAGTTCTTCACCAAATAGCTCCGGAGTCCATGTACGGCCAAAGGAAGCATGGACCACCTCATCTGCCCAATCGTAATCCTGGAACTGCGTCATTAATGGATGCTTCACTTGATCTCTACAGAATTCAAATTCCCCTACTTTCCCCGGTCGCTTCATCGCCCCTTCTTCGATTCCAATACTAAGCCACGCGTATTGCGCACTCGGGATTTTTTCTATATTGATATCATAATCAGACGTATATTGCGGGCGTGAACGCCAATTCAACCCTTCAGCCTCCAGTGCTGCTTGACCAAACAACGCATGTCGAACCTCATCCCACAAGTGCCTTGCTAAGTCCCGATAAAATGCCCACGGCATTCCTTTTTGTGACCATAACACAGCCGCAATCAGTTCCGCCGCCGTCATCTCTTCCTGACGTACTCTCATCATACCGACAAGTCTGTCCTCATTCGGCTTCTCGAATTTCATTCCCATGCTTGTACGGTAAAGGGTTGTTTCACCCATACGTGCTTCTCGTTGCGATTTTTTGGGCAATTGATAGACCTGGAATGATCTTATACGTTCTGGTATTTCAGAAGACCTTTTCATTTCGTTGCTCATTCCACCTGCTGCAAGGATGCATCGCTTTAATAACGTACACAGTTCTTCAGAACCAGCCTCTTCCCACTCCCCCTCGTTCTTCAGGTGAGCAATTACCGCTTCCCCCCAATTTACTTGTTCCTCCAGATCGAGAAGGATTGAGCGTAATATACGAATAGTCGGTTGATCTACAATTTGTTGTGTACGTTGTATATGGCTCCTATAGGCTTCAATTAGCGCTGGTTTAATCACTGTATACACGCCAGCTAACCATTCGGAATCTGTATGAGCATGAAGAATTTCGTCCATAAGCAGCGTTAAAGCTGGATCTGGTTCCTGCCCAACGTTAGCAAGAGGCGTACGCAGATGGCTCACACGTGTACGAAGCTGATCCGCTGCTTCTGCATCCTCATAGATGTGTCGTCCCATCGCAGTTTTGACATCCCAGTTATGTCGTGCAGGCAGCTGAGCTGCACTTATAAACATAAGACGCTCATGAATGAACCTATATCTCTGCAGTATCTTAGCGTTCGCATCAACACCAAAAGCACCAATTGAATGTGGATTAGCAATTCCTGTAAATGAAATTTCCAACTTTATTCCCTCCTATAACGAGTGCTGAATAATTTCATTTTCTCTTAATATGAATTCGTTTACAATAGATAAAGAAAGGATTTCAATGGATTTATTTGATCAGAAAGGGTGCCTCCAATTGAATGAAAAATTGCCTACTTTACACTACTGCGGTGACTTTATTGTTCGACGTAACTGGAAGCTGGGACCACGTATTTTAGACGATAACGAGTTGGTGTTTTTCCCTCAGGGAAATGGAACCATCTACCGAAATGGAGATCAAGTTTATACATTGAATCAGCCCAGTTGGGTCCTTACAAAGGCAGGGGAAACTCACAGCTATCATTTCGGAGAGACTGCAGCTACTCGTCATCTTTTTCTGCATTTCAGTGGTGGTGAATGGTTTGCACCTACGCTTTTTAGTACGATGTGTTGTGATGTAATACCGGTTAGGGAAGGTGGACTACTATCGGCAATAATCAGCCAGATCCTCCACATCTCTCATGAAGAGAAAGGTACCAATCGGTGCAATATCTTATTGTCAGCTCTGCTTAGCGAACTTGAATACTTAAGCAATAAAAGCAAAAACACTTCAGACCCCTCTATGAAATATTTAAAAAATAAAAAAGAGGCCGTATCCGACCCCTCCTATCCGCTCGTGGTGAGCAAAGCATTAACCTATATTCGTAATAGGCTCCTTGAGCCTATCACCGTAGCCGAAATTGCAGTCCATTGCCAGTTATCTCATGAACACCTGACTAGAGTCTTCGTACGTGTCATCGGAATTCCTTTGCGTCAAATGATCATTCAACTGCGGCTAGAACGCGCTTCTCATATGCTTCGTCATAGTACACTAAGCATTAAAGAAATCGCTTCGCAGTGTGGATATGCTGAGAATCATTATTTTTCACGAGCATTTACCGCCTATTACGGTATAACAGCGACAGAATATCGCCAAGAATACGCTGACCCACGTGTCCAACACATCGTTCCTGACGAACGATTGGAAGAAAATTATCCGATTAATGTTTATTTTCACATTAACCCTTAATGCCCGTCATAGAAATGCCCTCGATAATATTTCGCTGGAGCACAAGATAAACGAGCAGTACGGGCATAACGGCAATTGCAGAACCGGACATCATTAATGTCCAGTCAGTCACATAGAGTCCCTTAAACGTACTAAGCATCAAAGGTACGGTGAAGTTGTCGGTTGAGCTCAGGAAAATGACGGGCTTAAAGAAACTGTTCCAATTTCCCAAGAATGAAACTATCGCTAACGAAGCTAGAGCTGGACGAATGAGGGGAACCATGATACGCCAGTAAATCTTCCACATGTTCGCACCATCAACATAGGCTGCTTCTGATAAGTCACGTGGGATACCCATAAAAAATTGCCTCAATAAAAATACACCAAAAGCACTGAACAATGCATCCGGAACAATGAGCGATAAATGCGTATCGAGCCAGCCGAGATTTTTTAAAATGATGTATAGTGGAACAATCGTAACCTGTTCGGGAACCATCAACATGGAAAGAAACAGGATAAAGAGAGCATTACGAAAGGGAAAATCAATTTTAGCAAATGAAAAAGCGGCCATAGAGCATGTTAACAATTGACTCAGTACCACAATCACAGAAATATAAGCACTGTTTATGTATGCCTTATCAAATGGCATAGCTGTTAGAGATCGGCTAATATTCTCCCATCTCCATGGATTCGGAAATAAGGTCGGTGGCACTTGAAAGATCTGGGCTAAGTCTTTTAGACCGCTGAATGCCATCCATAAAAACGGGCCAAACATGACTACAGAGGCTAGAATTAACAGAACATGCAGAATGATGGTTGATACTTTACTACCTATATGCTTGCTCTTTTGTGTACTGGGTACTGTTCCTGCTGGAATTAATTTCTGATTTACCGTTTTCATGCAAAATCCTCCTTAATCCGCGTAATGGACCCATTTGCGTGAAATATAGGTCTGTGCAATGGTGAAAGTCAAAATGATAACAAAAAGCATAGTAGCCGCTGCCGCACTGCGTCCGAATTGAAAGTTTTTGAAGGCTAGCTCGTACAAATGATACACAATCGTATAACTAGCTTTTGCTGGACCACCGCTCGTCATTACGAAAGCTGTATCAAAGATTTTAAACGAGTCAATAATGCCAATAATGGTAACAAATAAGGTAGTTGGTGACAAAAGGGGCACAGTAATTTTCCAGAATTGCTGTGACCTTGATGCACCATCGATCATGGAAGCCTCATAGTAATCTCTGGATATTCCTTGTAAACCAGCTAGAAAAATGATCATGTTAAAACCTAATTTTTGCCAAATGCTCACAATCGCCAAGGATGGCAGGACGAGGTTCAAGTTGGTCAACCATTGTGGACCCTTAATGCCGAACAAGCTATGCAGCAGAAAATTGATGATACCGAAGTCACCATTGAGCAGCCACATCCATACAATCGCGACAGCGACAGAACTTGTAACTACTGGCATGAAGAAAAACAACCGATACATAACACGATATCTCACTTTGTTCAAAGCAACAGCGACCAATATCGCAAGAAAAATACCCATTGGGACCGTTAATAAGGAATAATAAAGGGTATTCACTAGTGCCTTCTGGAAATCAGGATTATGAAAGGCGTAACTGAAATTATTAAATCCAATAAAAGTCGCAGGCTGAAATCCATCCCAATCTAATGTACTTAAAACAAAGGTTGTGATCAGAGGGATAAGTGAAAAGGAAAGCAGTCCGATTAATTGTGGGGCAATAAAGAAATACCCCCAGAATGTATTAGAACGTTTACGGTTCATGCAAGTCCTCCCATTTAAATGGTTTCAAAAAAATAAAAAGGAGGGACGGAATACAAACATCCTTCCCTCCTTCATGTCACACATTACCGTACATGCATCCTATTTTTTCGCTTTTACTTCGTCGATCTTCTTATTTACACCTTCGCTTATTTTCTTTAATGTCGTCTGAGCATCCTGTTTGCCTAACAACAAGAGGTCGTAGTTATCTTTCACAATATCGGAAGCTCCAGGAACACCTGATTCGGAAGGCCACAGAGCATAACCAATCTCACGAGCATCGAGGAAATATTGAGCATGTGCCGGTTGTGCATTCTTATCCAATACGAGATCATCTACACCGCTAATCGAAGGAACTGCATTTCCCCCTTTAAGACGGAAGTTTTGACCATCCTTGGAAACAAAATAAGATAGAAACTCATAAGTCTCTTTAGCATGAGCTGTCTTTTTATTCATAACCATGTACGCTGTTGGAATGCCAGCTGGTTCCATTTTTTTGCCCGTGTTAGTTGGCAATGGGACTATGTCGTATTTTAAAGAAGTGTTTGCATTAAACTGCGGAACCCACCAACGACCAGCAATTCCAAATCCGACTTGGTTCGACATGAACATAGCATCTGGGCCTTGTCCTTTAGGAAGTGAACCTGAGAATACGAAGTTTTTGTTCTTTGTGTTTTCCGCAAGATATTGGAATGCTTCTACCGTTTTCGGATCCTGATCTCCAATGAATTTGCCATCCTGAGGCTTATCGTAAGCTTTACCTCCGTTTAACGTTACCCATGAATAGACTGGGGATGACCAATCTTCAAGTACAAGACCATATTTATTTTTAGACTTTAGTTTTTCCGTTAACTCTTGTAGCTTCTTCCAATTCCACTCCCCTGCTTCGTACAATTTCTGTGGATCGTCGGTGATACCGGCTTCGGTCAATACTGTCTTGTTGTAGTACATGACTAACGGATTACAGTCAACGGTGACTCCATATATTTTATCGCCTTTCTTCGAACCGCCCCATAATCCTTCAGCAAAATCCTCGGCTTTGATTGGGCCCATGCCTACTTTCATCAATGGTGTCAATTCTTCGATTGAACCGTTACTAATGAGTTTAACGACAGTTTGATCTCCAGCATAAAATGCGTCTGGCGCAGTACCACCCTGAAGTTGAGTAATGATCTTCTCTTCGTAGCCATCGTTCGGTACGGCTACCAGCTCCCACTTCACATTCGGATGATCTTTGTTATACTGATCTGTCAGTTCGTAAAAGCGTTTTAACTCTCCCGGATTACCCCAAGTACTCCACTTTAATTTGATAACCTCTCCATTTCCAGCCTTAGGCGTTGGTCCCTTCGTTGCATCTGTCTTGCCACCTGCCGGTGCAGAAGAGCTGCAAGCAGTTAGAATCATCGTTAGCATCAGGACGGAGCTGGTTGTTTGCCCCCATGTTTTTTTCATTACCATTCTTCCAATCGACTCCTCTCACATAATTAGATATATCACTACTGGAATAAATTGGCCTGCTATGAGTTAAACATATTTTAAATTACGATGATAGCGTTTTCAATGAACTTTCCCGAATAGTAGATGGATTTTTTTGATCCAGTAGATATTATTTCCCTTATCCTATAATCGTCGTATTTTGCCGATAAATGCGGAATTTCCACTCGTTATTATTCGACAAAATCTGCGAAAACAATATCAAAAAAGTTAACCTTAAGAATATGAAATTGATCCATACTCAATTTACAATGGAACTTTGACCCTTAAACATCATACAAAGGAGCTCTATCACATATTTTATATTCTGGTGCTAAACTCTTACTATTAAATAGATGAGCTAATGACTTCTTAACTATTGTTTTTCTTCATTTTAAAGTTAGACTTGTATGAAGACGTTCAAAAAATTAGTTGTTGGGGGAATTCACTTGGCGAAACATAATGAAATAAAGTTAAGTCATAAGCTTCAACAAGCTTCCGTGAAAGTCGGGTCTGCGCGAACTGCAGCGGCTAAATGGGTCATGCACCACGCCAGCCTAGAAGCTTGTTTCCATGGGGCGTATTTCAGCGGCTCGACGGTGGGGCTGCCCGATGACGCTGAGTTGTCGGCAGCCTCCGATATCGATGTCGTGATCGTTACCACACATGCTGAGCCCCCACTCAAGCTTGGGAAGTTCATCTATGACGGCATCCTTGTAGAGGCCACGTATTTGTCTTGGAACGAACTCGCCTCGGTCGATGAGGTTCTGACGTCCTATCACCTTGCAGGCAGTTTCCGCGTGGATTCGATCATTGCTGACCCCACCGGACATCTGCGCAGACTGCAAACACAGGTATCTCGCCACTTTGCTGAGCGGGTGTGGGTACGTCGCCGATGTGAGAACGCTCGACAGAAGATCGAGAACGCGCTGCAGGCCATAGATACTTCTGCACCGTTGCACGACCTGGTGACCGCGTGGTTATTCCCGACCGGCGTAACAACGCACGTCCTCCTTGTGGCCGCACTTCGCAACCCTACTGTGCGGCTCCGCTACCTCGCCGCACGCGACGTGCTTACGGAATACGGCCACGCTGACCTCTACCCAGATCTGCTGAAACTGCTAGGCTGCGCTCATCTGACCCCCAAGCGCATCGAACATCATCTCGCCAAACTCGCACTAGTATACGACGCCGCTGCGACCGCGGCCAAAACACCTTTCTTCTTCAGCACCGACATCACCGCCACAACACGACCCATTGCAATCGACGGAAGCCGTGAACTCATCCGGGCCGGCTACCACCGTGAAGCGGTCTTCTGGATCGTCGCAACCTTTGCGCGCTGCCACAAGATTTTGGCCGCAGACGCCCCAGCGGACCTACAACGTTTATTCGCTCCAGACTTTGAGGCTATCATCGCCGACCTAGGCATCACCTCCACCGACTCCTTCATCCGCCGTGCAGAGGGCGTCATACAGTTCCTACCGAAGCTCTGGGAGACCACCGAGTCAATCCTATTCGCCAACTCAGGCATCGTGTCTGAGTAGCTCATTTCAAATAAAACGAATCCACCCCTTTTTGAGACCTACAAACGACTCATGGCGGACAGACGAAACCTACGTCAAAGTCAAAGGTCAATGGAAGTATTTATATCGGGCAGTTGATTCTAGGGATGGGTTTCAAGTCTATTAATACTGCAGAACACACAATTGCGGGAATCGAAGCTCTGCATATGATAAGGAAAGGGTAGGTTGAATGCAATCATTCGTCTGCCCTCTCTAAAGTTGAATTCATCAATAAATTGTTTGGTTTGGCAGCATAATCAAACCAGAAAATTTGCGGATATCTTTATCCGTTTTTAATTGTTGCACCAAAACCGTCAAAAGAGCGCCTATTGCCTTTGATGGCAATAAGCGCTCTTTTGAAATACTTGTAAGCCTAGCACAAGCCGGTCTTCACTTACTGACCGTTACACGTATCGTATCGCTTAAGGTTACTCCTGAAGCATTTACAAGCTCGGCGCGGTACTCATATGTGCCTATGCTTCTGTCAGCTATAGCTTTCATCGCAGACTGGGCGTTTGGCGATTGATCCGTCAGTGCTTGCGTATCAATAAGCACGCCGTTCTCAAACAAACGATATTGGGTACCATTAGTACCCCACCACAAGTCCATTTTTACGTTGAAGCTACCGGAACCTTCCCATTTATTCGTTATGTGGTACGCGAACTGTGCTTATCGATGTTGATTGATTACCTGCTTGGTCGATTATCGTATACGTAATCGTGTATATTCGCCCCGTCTCATTACCTAATCTTTCCGCCCGTAATTGAAATGAAGTAGCAGGTGTGCCTATATTAGCCTCAATGTCACCCTGACCACTATCCGGTTCATTACATGTAATGGAGGTTAACACAACAGAAGCAACGCCTGATACGGCATCACTCGCGTACACCGCAGCTTGAACCGTCACCATTTCATGATTCGGCGGCCATATGGACGTTTTATCTAACTGAACAGTTAGTAATGGTGCAGTTTGGTCAATCTTAAACTCAATTGTTTTGACCTGTTCTACATTGCCTGCTTGATCTATGCTGCGATAACCGACCTTATAAGTCCCTTCAACAAAGGCAGGAATGGAACCGGTATAGGTTATCCAATCCCCGTTATTTACTTGATATTCTGTTTTTGCCACACCGGATAATTGGTCATACACGGCTATGCTTACCGTTACATCCGATGTATACCATCCGTTGCTGCCGTTTGGAATACCCGGACTTACTGAGGCGCTGCTTATAGGAGCTATCTTATCCCCCTTAAAATAAGCCCAATCCGTCTGGATTCCCTCCAGCAGGGCAGGTTGGCTGGAGCTTTCCATTAAACTCCCAGCTTGGGCTCCAATGGAAATCTGGGTTCCCTTCATTATGCTTCCTGTAAATCCATACAATTGACTTTTTTTCATAATCCCTTCCGTCAATACTCTTCCCGACTTCCCTGGTATAATCCGCTCTAGCGTGATGCCTACAAAGCTTTCAGGAGCATCAGCAGCGCTCATGAGCCGCAACGTGGTATGGTCGGTATCAAAACGTACAGCGGCAAATCGAGGAATGCCAACTTGGGTATTATTTTGTAAAGTTAATTGCTTATCCGATACCTGCGGATAATATTCACTACCTGTAACATTATATTCCACGGCTCTGCCTGAAACGCCCAAAGCTTCATTCATTTTGCCCAATACATAGGAGTTGGGCTGATTCGTATAATTTTCATTAAAAATGATCGTTTTGGTTGTTCCATCTTCAAAGATCACTTGAAGTGTTTTATTAAGGATGGTACGGTCCCCAAGCCTTCTTCCCAACGTATTATTGACGTCAATGTTGGAACTCAAGCCCACCTTGATACCCGATATATCCCAGTATCCGTATAGATAGCCATCCAGGCCACCGCCTCCGTCCCGGGTTTCATACGTCCCCAGAATATCCGGCACGGCATCTCCGCTAACCCTTACAGAGGATTGGCTGCCTGTGGAGCTGCTGAACAAGGCCAGCGCCCTTCCCCTATGGCCATCCTCGTAACCGATCGGTGTGCTGTTCGTAAAGGTAACGTTATAATCCGCATGGTTCGCATATTGGTTCTCCGGTTTTTGCGTAATCCAAGGCGAATCATTCTGAACCATATAAGTCCCTATAATTTCAGTGTTATTGAAGATGACCTCATCGTTCGTTCCACTGCCCAAGGATTGGATAAGAATAGGCTGCAAGGTCTCCGTGGAAACGATTTGACTGTTGTTGATCACATTGATTTGGGGTTTGGTGAAATCCTCGCGATTATGCACATACCAACCGACAGATTTCGAAACAAAAGAACTGCCATAAAAAGTCTCCCTTACACCGCTCGCGGAACCATAACCCCAAGTGCTTGCGATCCCTCCCCGCTTCCCGCCCCATACCTTAGTCGGGTCCAAATCTGCCGGTGGAGTAACACCAGGATGAGCCGCCACCCAGCTATTGCGATAATTAATAGCTTCGAGATTACCATAATGCTCAATATGGGAATTTTTCACGATATGAACCGCATCCTTATTATTGCCGCTGTCCTCACTGTGAACCGGATACCTCATATTTCTGGCGGTAATCGTGAGGTTCTCCAGATTGGCCGTGCCCTTCAGCCACAGGGTTGATTGGTCGGTGATCTCAAGGTTAGTGGCTGATGGACTATTCTCTCCTTTTAGGATGACCGTTTCCCGGTCAGTTCCCCTAAGGGTCGTATAAGGCTTAACCACCCAGTTTTTCTCCGTATATACACCTGGATAGATCAGTATGATATATTGCTTTTCGGGATTGCTATCCTGAATGCTATCGTTAGCCAGCTTAGGAGAGATGAAATCGCCGGTTCCATCAGTCTTTACTGTCAAGGTAACGGTTTCCACATACCCTTCTGTGACTGTAACCGCAGATGAAGCCGTTTTGCCGCCATCCACTGTCGTAACCGTGATAGTAGCCGTTCCCTCTTTTTTTCCATAGACGGCTCCATTCACATCCACAATAGCTACCAGCGGGTTGTCTGAGCTCCATGTGACTGCCCTTTCTACCGCATTTTGAGGCTCTATGGTGGCCATCAACCGCCTTACCTTGCCTACACCGATCTCCATAGTTGTATTGTTCAGGCTGACGCCAGATACACGAGCTGGGATGGGGTCATTGGAATAGGTCACAGGCCGGATTTCTACGTCATCCAGATAATAGGCATCGGCTAACGCAGGAGAATCCGTATACAAATACATCGTCAAATTGGAAACAACACCAACTTCATTCAACTTAAAATAGCCCTGTACCTGCTTCCAATTGGTAGCATCCATCGCAGGTCCTATTACCATAACCACCTGCTTGGCAACACCATCTAATTGGTACTGTAAACATATACGTAGCTTCTCTCCAAGAGTTGAGCCTGGCGCCAGCTTCCCCCATGCGGAATAGTAGTATTCCTTCCCGTTTTCCACGCCGGGAAAATAGATTTTTGCATACGGATATTCTTTGGTGATTTTGACCGACTGATGACCGGAATGATATTCTGATGTGCTTAATTCCGTACTGATCCTTGATCCGGTATAAGGCAGTATGCTCATTTCCATCCCTGGATCAACTAACATATTATCACCCAGAATTTTGGGCAGAGAGCTGAAAATATACAAAGTTTCTTCCTGTGCTTTCCACACCGAATGAAAGCTGAACAATGCGTCTAACGCATCGTTTGAAACCAGCAAATCACTTCCCGTCCATACAGGCACATGCTCCAGGTTTACGGGCGTATTTCCTTTATAGGCTGTGCTTTGTCCGTATACGACCCGAATGACACTGTTATCCTTTACAGCGAGGAGAGAGCCTTCATGATCCCATTCATAAGGTATGTTCATTTTCTTAAGAATCTCGACCAGAGGCACCCTAACGCTGCCATCGACGATTTCCAAAGGTGTTAAAGTTGTTGCCGGCTTTCCTTCAAGCATCATCTTTATGCCCTCTATGGGAACCGCCACTAGGCCAATCCGGTCAATACTGAAATCACCTGTGGTTGTAATCGGGTCAACACGGATCGCCTTTATAGTTCCCGTCCAGTTCCCAAGGCTCCACATCGGTACATAGTAGTCCGAATAGTTGCTGTCATAATTATTGACGTAAAAGTCGACGGCCATGGCTTCTTTCCAGACTTGATCCTTTTCGGTGATAAAATAAACCTTGCCTGCCATATCAGCAGTACTGTTTTTCATACGGATATGCAGATAGGGATTCTCTTCCGCAGAAATCCCCAGAGAACCTGGTGAAAGTATGCCGGGATCATTACCCGTTGATGTACCCGAATAATAACCTCCCGCAATGCTTACAGGGTTGACCTGTTTAGCTATCGTCCAGCCCTCGCTGTCTCCAGCCGTATTGAAATCCCATAATTTGCTGTACTGGATACTGCCATTATTAGTTAGAGGCGGAGGTTCGACCGCTTTGTAAGGGAGGACGGTTCTGCCTTCCGGGTATAAGACCCGGACTCTATCCTTTTGCTCGGGTGTAGGCACAACATTCGTGTGCGTACCTCCCGCTGTAAATACTTCCCGGATTGCATCCAGATATCCAAATCCGTTTAACCCGGCTGGCAGAATAAAGTGGCCCTCCCCGTATTCATTCCAATTATCGAGCAATATGATTTTGCGGCCCGGGCTTTCTTCCGCTAAAGAGGGTATAAAGCTGTCTTTTACCCATTGTGCCGTTGATTGAAATTCCTGGGGTGTTGCATAATAACCCTGCGCTCCGCCCCAAGCGGTATCATCCCTGCCCATGCTGAGAACGGGGATCACATCCATTATCCCTACATCCCTTTGCTGCTCCAGCTTAGACTTCTGGAGGGCTTCTCTCCCGGCAAGCGCGCCCCAGGAGTAGGCAAACACAGCATCCATACCCGCATTCTGCATCTCGCTCATCATGGCAGAATCCGCACCTGAACTGGATATCAGAATAATCACATCATCAAAGCCAGCGTCTATGCAGGCTTGCCTTAAATAGTCCATTTCCAGCTTAAGTGACTCTGCCGTGCCGCCCAGACTATTTTTCAAAGGGGTATAGCCATATATACCAATAACCGGCTTGTTGTCGACGACCAGATATCTCGGGTCTTTGAAATAATATTCCATCCAGTAGGGCACCAGGTTATTCCTGAAATCGTCGCTTCCGCTTACCTTGGAGGCAGCAGCCTCCCACATGATCATAAAATCAGTCTGGTTACTATATTTACCATTAAAGTAGCCATCATGAAGCGCCGCTCCCAGACGTGGGTCCTTAATCGGCTTTCCTTCCGATCCCGTTGGCCTGTACCAGCAATACATCTGGAAGTCGACTCCATGCTCTACCATCCACTTCGTTTCCCAGTCCGCTACTTCCGGGTTTCCTTCGTCATAAAAGCCAAGCACCGGGACTCTTTCTGGGAAAGGCTGGATCCGTTCCCATCCCAAATGCTGCCCTTCTCTCCACAAGGAGCATGCCTGGGCACCAACTAAGGCATCCCCTTCCTTGGCCACCGGCACAGGGGCAGGTACATAATCCGCAGGCTCCTCAGCCTCTTGGTACAAAAGAATATCATCCAAGGACATACTTCCGTGATTGGAGGCGGCAATGGCAAAGCTGACAAGATCAACACTGCTCGCCAGTACATCCAATTGTTCTACCTTCAGCTTGCCGTTCAAATAAAGATCTGCTTTATTTGTAACCGTATTCATTTTAAGTTTTACATGGTACCAGAGGTTGGGTATATACTCATAAAAATCTATATATTGGCCAGCGCCGTTTTTATAGGAGAATTTGCCGTCTTGTGTCAGCCATTGGAAGGCTGTTGATTCTCCACCTTTTAGTTCCATGGAGAAGCCATCCAATTGCGTTGGCATCAAAACCTTATACTCCATAACCAGGCGCCCTTCTTGGGAAGGAACAGATCGCCCTATATGCATAGCTCCATTCGCGTTGGCTGCATCCATTTTTAAGCTAAACACATCCGGAGCTTTTGAATTATTCATTTTTTCAACGGCAATCGCACCACCATTAGGCTGTGTGCTCCAGTCCTGTGGCAGCGGTCCTTCCACGGTAGAAAGAAACCTTTCATTAATGACATAGCCTTTATGAATCTTGACCGGTGAAAAATACATTTCACCCGTAGTCACATCGCCTGTAATCACAAGAAAGTTGTCAATCGACTCTACACGATGGGTAAAGCCTTTTTCCGTTGCCTTTAACAGGCCGTTGACATAAACCTGCACGTTGTTGGCTTCGAGGTCAGCAATCACTTTAACCCCATATTCCACATCGGCGGTAAGCGTCTGGAGGTCATACCAGGTCTCCCCTGTTGCCAGACTCAGCTTGCCATTCTTTACCTCAAGGCTAACCCCTTCCACTTCTCCACTGCGAAGCTGCCACTTCACTCCATTTATTATAGCAGGCATTCTAAATCTGTATTCCAAAGTGAGCTTGCCAGAATGCTGCGGACGGATTTTTTTAGTCATGGATACGGGAAGTACATTACTGGTATCAATTATTTTAAACCAGCTATTATAGCCGTAGGAAATCGCCCCTCCCGCTTTTCTTGTATCCCATCCACTAGCCACGGCATCATTGGGATTATAGGCAGTAGTCATGACAGAAAAATCCTCATCCAATAGGTACTCCGCTTTGGGCGAAGCTACCATTTCTGCATGGGCGGTGGAAGCTCCCCATTGATTTACCATCCAAATAGACAAGATACATAGAGCCACAAGAATCCCTGACAAGCTGATCTTCTTTCCCAGACAAATCTCCCCTTTCATTATTGAAATCCGCTTTATGCTTTATCATCGCCAACTTCCCAGACCTGCCGAATATAACAGGTGGAATTGAATTCAACCCACCCATACGCGGCGCGAAAGCGAATAAATTGTTGAATTTTACTATATTTTGGTTAATCAACTGCCGTGTAAGCCTACTTTACATACTGTTTGTATATTTCTGCTGTTGTGTAAATTTTATCTTTATTCTTGGCGTACCAGTCTTTGTACCATGCCTCGATTTTGTCGCCGTTGCCTTTGCTCCAGGCTGTTTTAGCATCGTTTATCGCCTGATCCACGGAATAAGAAGCACCGCTTACAATTGCTTTGTTGAAAATATCGCTGATCGATTGCGTTAATGTAGCCGAAAAAGCCGATAAATCTTGTGGAAGGGCCGGATTATAACCCGAAGCCGTGAATCCGTTGAAAGGACGCTCTGGATTTAAATAAGCAGGCTTCGCTTGCTGCAGCAGTAGATCCATAAATTCCTTCTGCAGCGGAACTTTCGCATCGAATACTTTTTCCGGTTGCGCGCATTTGGCAAGTAAACCTATCCCTATGTTGGCCTGCATTCGTAAATCTCCGTTATAGTCCAACTCAGCTTTTGATTTGGCCGGATCAATCTGCTTCGGACAACCATCCTCTCCCATCTTCCAATGTTCATTTTCGATACCATATGTCAAAGACAATTGCGTCGAATCCTTGGTAAGAAAGTCCATATAGTCCATAACAGCCTGAGGATTCTTGGCTTTCGCATTCACCGCCGCTACCAACTGAATCGGTTCCCAGCCCCAGCTGTATGAACCGTATAATGTCGTTGGAAATGGAATAAATTTAATTTTGGCATTTGGATTATTTTTACGTAACGTTTCGAAATTTTTGTATCCCGCACCATTGACTCCGGCGATATTATTAATACCGTAAATACCAAGCTTGCCGTTGACAAAGTCCTGAAGCGCCTTTTCCCCTTTATCTGTCAAGAAGTCTTTATCTACCGTTCCTGCATCGAACAGCTGCTTCTTCAATTGCAGAGCAGCTTTGGAATTATCCCACTGCCGAACAAGCTCTCCATTATTTAGGAGCATGCCGTCTGGGATTTCACCACTATTGTACATACGATCGATTACTCCCCCGCCGATGAAGCTTAGATGGTAACCGAATGTATCTTTCTTCCCGTTGCCGTCCGGATCCCGTTCAGTAAACGCCTTGGCAACAGCCAATAGCTCTTCAGGGGTTGTCGGAGACTTCAAACCCAGATTTTCCAACCAATCCTCCCGAATCACCAGTCCCACATTCAGCGTAGGACCAACCACACGGCCAAAATAATGCATCTTGCCATCTTCATTCATAGCCAATTTCTTGACGCCTGGATTCTGCTCAAGAAATTTTTTGTATTCCACACTTTTGCTGACCAAATCATCTATTGGCATAAACTGCTTTTGCGCAAGAAACTGATTTCTAATTTTTGCATCAAATTCAAAGATTAAATCAGGAGCCGATCCCGAGGCAAACAAAGTATTCAGCTTCGGCAGCGACTCCCAGCGCGGAATCGGGACAAACTCTACATTGGCCGGTCCGTTGGCATTGATCCATTTGCTCCAGCGGTTGTTGTCTATGGTGCCTTCGGCAGCTGGTACATTCCCCCGGTCATAGACGGAAACCGATATTTTCGACTTCGGCTTCATTGTCGCCGGTTTAGTCGCGTCTGGAGAAGCTGTATCACTTACTGTGTTATCCTTACTATTGGAGCAACCGTTCATAATCAATAAAACCAATGCCGATGCCAAAACGATCCTTATTTTTGTACGATATCCTGCTTTTATCCCATTCATATTTAACCCTCCTGATTATATTTCGCTCATTTCTCCGAGCATTGATACCCTTGCCCATTCATACTCCTACTTCATTATACGCTAACAGATTGACATCACCTCCTTAGCAATCCATAACAGCCTCTATCCCTTAACTGCACCAACTAAGGCACCTTTTACAAAATATTTCTGCAAGAATGGATACACGATCATTAGGGGTAGCAGCAGAATCACAACTGCTCCTGCTTTGATCGCTTCTGGTGTCATAGAAACCGAGTCTTCCGCTTGAAATGTATTGATTTGCTGAAGCAGCTGCTGACTTGCCACCATATTATTCACAAGTACAGTAAGGTTGTATTTCTTAGCATCATTGATGTACAGGAGCACTGTTAGAAACTGGTTCCAATACCCTACAGAATAGAACAAAGTCAACGTGGCAAGGACTGGTAAGGAGAGCGGGAGAAAAATTTGCAGCAGCAGTCTGTATTCTCCGCATCCGTCCATTCGTGCGGCATCTTCTAGTTCAGATGGAATATTGAGGAAGAATGTTCGCATAATCATCATATTGAATGCGCTGACCAAGGTCGGCAGCCAGATCGCAGCGTAAGAGTTAATCAACCCCAATTCTTTGATGACCAGAAAGCTTGGGATCAATCCACCGCCGAACAACATCGTGAACACAATCGCCAATGTAAAGAAACGTCTGCCATAGAATGTATTTCTAGACAATGGATAGGCAGCCAATATTGTAAATAACATACTCAGGGCAACACCAACCACTGTTATGATGATACTATTTTTCAATGCGTGAATAATTCTTGTTCCTTCGATAAGCTGCCTATAGGCTTCGATGTTCCAACCGATCGGCCAAATCGACACCTTTCCCGAGATAATGGCAGAACTATCACTCAATGAGACTGCCAAAATATTGATTAAGGGCAACAATGCACTAATCCCGAATAAAGCCAAAAAAACGTAATTAACGGCGAAAAAAATGCGTTCTCCCTTGCTGGTTTTCACTCTGAAGTCCCTCCTACCATAAGCTCTGGTTATAACGTTTCGCGATTTGATTGGCAGTCAGCACCAGAATTAATCCGATACATGATTCAAATAAGCCCAGTGCAGTTGTCAGACTGAATTGTGAATTCTGTACACCAATCCGATATATGTAAGTGCTAATGACGTCCGATAGAGTCGCGACAGGCGTTCGCAATACATACACTTGATCAAATCCAACCTCCATTACACGCCCCAAGGAAATAATCAGAATAAGAATCATGGTCGAAGCCAGTCCTGGAATCGTAATATGCCAAATTTGCTTCCATTTATTAGCACCGTCCAGGTTGGCCGCTTCATATAAGCTGGTATCGATGCTTGTTATTGCTGCCAGATAGATGATCGCTGAAAACCCGGTTTCTTTCCATAACGCCGATCCGATAAATATCGACCACCAGGAGAAATTGTGATAAAGAAACGCATAGGTCTCTCCGGTTATCCGTTCAATTACATGATTAACAATGCCTGTTTCCTGATTAAATATCGTGAAAACAAACCCGCTGATAATGACCCATGAAAAAAAATGAGGTAAATAAATCAACGTTTGAATCGAGCGTTTGAACCACATCCTGCGTACTTCGTTTAAGAGAATAGCCAATATAACTGGCAATGGAAAGCCAAATAAAATGCCCGTTAAACTTAACACAAAGGTGTTCTTCACAATTCGAACCGTATCGGGATTCGAGAAAATATAATGAAAGTGCTTAAGTCCTACCCATGGGCTGTCGAGAAAACCTTGATACAGGTTGTAATCCTTGAAAGCAATAATCAGTCCTAGCATAGGTATATATTTGAAAATAACAAAAAACAATAACACAGGGGTAAACATGATAAACAGTGGGAAATTTTCCTTCAATCGCTTTTTATTGATGGTTACCATTTAATGCCTACCCTTCCTTTCTTCAATCGCTTTTTATTGATGGTTACCATTTGATGCTTACCCTCCATTCTTCTGTGGTGTCTGTTATAAACCTAAGTGTAGGGATATTCATATTACGCCTGCAATAGACAAGAATCTGTTGTTAAACAATTTTCTGTATAAGCTGTGATATGCGATTTGCCTTCACTATAATTGCCGCGTGAGGATACTTGCTCAATAATAGACACGATTCAGTAACAGTCATAATTCCGTCCAGTTGGCGAAACAATTCTTTTATCTGGTTGGGTATACAATTTTGACCACAAAAAAAAGCCTCTAACATATGAAAGATTCATACGCGAAGGCTTTATGAACATAGCAGCGAAAGAATCTCACTTTACTGATTCACTGCGGAATACAACAGGGGTTTTCCCGGTAAGTCTCTTGAATACCCTGTTAAAAGAGACACTATGCTGATAACCGACCTTGCCGGCAATATCCTGTACAGACATGGAAGTATCACTCAGCAGTTGTTTGGCATGCTCCATCCTCACGAAGGCCAAGTAATCAACAAAGTTTTCCCCGAATTCTTCTTTAAATAGTTGACTTACATATTTCGAATTAATTTGGAATTTATCACTTAAGTGATTTAAGGAAAGATCCGGATCAAAGTAGTTGGCTTCAATATAGCTCCTTACCTCGGCAAGCAGGCTCCTATTGTTCCTGCCTTCACGTATACGCTCCAGATGTTCTGATGTTTCAGTCAGAATCAGACTCGCCTTACCACGGAATTCCCGTAAAGTATCAAACCGCTGCAATAATTCATTGATAGGCTGCAGCCCTTTATTTCGCCATATTTCGCCATAGTCCTCCGAAAGCTCCATGAGCTCCCGATTCATTTGATAAATCAGATAATTTAGTATACTCTCTACATCTTCTCCGGATAGCAGTGTTCTCTCCAATTCATCAAAGAATGCCTCAAGCTCCTCCCCCCATGATGGATTGCCCAAGCGGAATTGCTGTGACAGCTTCCGTACAGGCTGGAGATGACGGAACATATCCCCTTTCGGAGACATTTCGATATCGTTGTAAGCAATGATTCGATTGCTGCCCAAACCTGATTTATAGCCAAGCGCTTGCTTTGCGTCGTCGTATGAACGATAAATCAATGCGGGTTCCTTAATTAAACTGCCTACACCAATCGTAACGGTAAACGTCAGGTTGCTCTGCACCCATTCACGCACTTCCTCCAGCATACTTGCAAGCCGCTCGGAATTCTCCCCCTGCTCATCCTGATACTGATAAAGCACCCCTACGATATGATGATCCATCCACTCATGCCAAACGGTCACACCGTTATTTTGTGCCACTTCCGCAATCACACTGCACAGAATAAATTTTAACAAGTATTGATCCTTCTGGTTGTAGCTCATCTTAAAATCAGTAAACTTATCCATTTCAAATAACACGACTTCAAAACCACTATACTTCATAGGACGGTCAAACTTGATCATTTCGTCCGTCCATTGCTCAGGTGTGATCTCTCGCAAACCTTCCAAAGCCTCTTGAAAAAATACTTTCTTGCGGAATACGATATTCTCTTCATGCCTTTGTTGAAATTTATTCGATTCCTCTATTAAATTCTCTACCGCATTCTCAATAAAACGGAGCTGATTTCCTCCTGAATGCGTAGCCAATTTCTGGCTAATCTTGAAGGAGAGCGACTGAATTTGATTAATCATAAGCTCGACCGGACGATAATTGCGACGGGTGATATAAACAATCCAGATGACTCCAAGTGCAACTATACTCAAACCAATAGTAAGCCATATATAAGAAAAATTAGAAATAAAATAATACACCTTACTCGCCTCGACACCGCTGCGGAGATGCCAATTGGTAATCGGTGAGTGAATATCGGATAAATACATTTCTGTTGGCTTCTGCTTGGCTCGCTCTAACTCGGAACCATTTCTTGACAGAATTACATTGCCCTCACCATCCACAAGCTCCGCGTAGCTGATCCCCGAATCAAATAAATCCTGGAGTATCTTCTGTAAAGCCGTTATTTTGACATTGGTGACAATCTTGCCTTCTTCCCCGGAAAATAAAATCACGCTACGAACAAGTGTTATTACAGATATCGGCTCCGTCTGCGAGGAGAACTCCACATATTGTCTACTTCCGCTCCATGATTGAAGCGACACATCTCCGGTCAGTTGGGCTTGCAGAAATTCCTTATCCCCAAATGCGCTGAGCGGAATAAAACGGTTCTTGCTTAAAATGGCTTGATCCGAGTAACGGTAAAGATAAATCGAATCGATAATGGTATGTTTTAAGACTAGATTATTCAATTCAAGTGAAGCTTCATAGGTTTGGAATAAAGGGTTACTTTCTTGCTGTGGTGTAAAAAAATCACGAATACTGCTGTGGTTTGTTATAATTTCATTGATAATACTTTGATCAATAGCCGAAAGTGATTGATCAATAAGCTTCATTACTTGTGTGGAATAAATTCGATTAGCTTCCTCGGCTTCCTTCTTTAAAACCTCACTCACTCCCAGAAAAAGAAATAAAATGAGCAAAGTAACAACAATCAAAAAAACCGGTACATAAGAAATAAATATCCGTGAAAACCAATGATTCCTAATAGGTTCACCTCATTTTTTAAAACAACCTTATTCTAGGTTAATTATAGCGACAGGATATTAGTTCAACAATAGACATGTTTCTGTGATAGACATAATTCCGTTCAGTTAGAATCACGGTTCCGATGGGATCATGCAAGGACACATCCTTACGCGTTTTCTTCAATGAACGCAGATGCATAAGGATCTCATTCTCGATACAGCGAGCCGCAAACGTCGCCATTTGATCTCCATTCAGCTGCTCATCAAATTGCTTTTTCAATTCCAGGACCCATCTAGCAACCCTTGATAAATCGGTAGATGCCCTGGTTAGCTGAGATCGGGAAATCGATCGGTTTGTTTTCTTGGCTTACTCTAAATTTAAATAAAATTATTCTTTGATTAACTCTTTTAGATAACTCTCTGCTGTCGCTTTATTATATCACCAATTTACAAATTCAGGATATTAAATTACCCTAGTACTATAGTACTTCGGCAGCAAAGTAAACATACAAAAGCCGCTCGTGTGAACGATCTATTTCACATGAGCGGCGATATACTTTTATTTTTGCAACAAATTGCGAATGACTTGGGCTGCTTCTGCTCGTGTTGTCATTCCGTCAGGAATAAATTGACCCGATGCGCGTCCTTGGATTAAACCAAGTTTCGCCGCCGCTCTGACAAATTCCAGTGCCCAAGGAGCTACTGTAGATTCGTCATTAAATGAAGAGCTTGTATTCCCTACTGGTTTCGTTCCATTGATGCTTGTATAAGCGCGCATCATCATTGCTACCATCTCTTGACGTGTGATGCGGGCGTTCGGTTCGAAAATCGTGTCGCTCTTTCCTGCGACAATCCCCGATTTTACAGCCAAAGCAACCGAATCTGCATACCATGCATTGGAAGCAACATCTGAAAACTTTTGCTCACCCTTCGTTTTGAGGTTAAGGGATCTGACAAGCATCGCTACGAATTCAGCACGAGTAACGGACCGTTCAGGCTCGAAATTCATTTCGCTAATCCCCTCAACAATATGCTGGGACGTTAATATTTGAATCGTGTCCGCAGCCCAATGAGTTGATAGAACGTCGGTAAACGTTCTTTTGAGTTCGAGGATTGCATATTTACTGAAGTGATATACCTCTGCAACCATTTCCCCATTACTATTTTTTCCACCGATAAATTCAAGCTTTCCGTCATCGGCAATATAGTAGATTGCGGATAATGACTGGTTCATAGAAGGATCGGATTTCAAATGAATCGTAATGGCTTTGTCAAACTTCGACAATTCAAAAATTTCCCCTTCCTTTGTAACAATATGCAAACTAAGTTCGTACACTTCACCCGATATTCTAATCTGTACTTGGCTGGAAGCCGAACCTTTTGCCATAATTTCGCGCTCTTCTGATTTGGATAGCGCCTCTTTCTTCACTACAATTTTACTTTCCTTCAATTCATCAGCAGATACCTTATTTGCCAACTGCTGAATTAAATCAGACGGTATATTTAATGTAACTTTGCCCATCTCAAGCTTAAGCTGATTTTGAGCAAGCAGTTCCACTGTGTTAGAAGGAAGCTCAATTTCCTTGGCATCACCGCTAACGGTGACTGTGGCGACCCCATTCCCGATATGTCCCGTGATATCGCTCGCTTTTACGACTTGCACTCCAGGTTTTTCGCTTATTGGGTTGACTTCTTTTTTAGGTGTGTTGTCATTTGGAACCTTGCTTGGGCCATCATCAGGGTTACTACTATTCACTGTTACCGTACAAATTGCTGTAAAGCCGCCATCTGCTGTTTTCACGGTAATCGTGGCCGTTCCTGCACCTATTGGTGTCACAACGCCATTGCTGTCCACTTTTGCAACTGCTGTATTGCTCGAACTCCATATTACCGTTTGGTTTGTCGCATTCGTAGGGTTAACGGTTGCTACTAGACCATACACGGAACCCGAGACACTCATCGTCAGTTGATCAACATTTAGCTTAACTCCTGTTACAGCAATATTCGTTGCAAGCACATTCACTTCGCTTATTGCCGTAAAGCCGCCTTCCGCTGTCGTCACGGTAATTATGGCTCTTCCTGAACCCACAGGCGTCACTACGCCATGGCTGTCCACTATCGCTACCGCTGTATCGCTCGAACGCCATGTTACCGTTTTGTTCGTCGCATCAGTAGGATTAACAGTTGCTACTAGACCATACACGGAACCCGAGACACTCAAAGTCAGTTCATTGACATTCAGCTTAACGCCGGTTACTGCAACATTCAATGTATTCACAGTCACTTCGCATGTTGCCTTAAAGCCACCTTCCGCTGTCGTTACGGTAATCATGGCCGTTCCTGCTCCTACAGGCGTCACTACACCATGGCTGTCCACTGTCGCTACCGCTGGATTACTCGAATTCCATGTTACTGCCTTATTCGTAGCATTGTCCGGGTTAACGGTTGCAACTAGAGCGTACACGGAACCTGTGACACTCATTGTCACTTTATTCTGATCGAGCGTAACGCCAGTGACATTAACATCCTTCGCTACATTTACAAATATCGGATTCGAATACATCCATAAATCTTTATAATTCCGCGCACTCTTAGATTCATATGAATTATCTGCAAGAGCAACGTCAAAGAGTGGATTTCCGTATTCATCTGTTTCATTCTCCACGCTCGGAGCAAGATTAGTCGCCCGCAGCCTGAAATATTGGTTTTTAGTTACATTACCAAGATCATAGGTCATAACGTTCCATCCGTCTTCGACCTTCCAGTCATTACTATTGAAGGTGTGGATTACTTTTGTTGTATCATTGGTGTCTTTATTATAATCTGCTGTTCCAGATTCAACCTTACCGGTCACTTCTCCGGCGATAAGATCAATATGATGGACGTTTACAACATCTCCATTATTATTCTTTTCAGGGCTTTTGAAGCGGATTGTGATTGTAGCATTGTCCCCTTGTTTAACCTGAAGCTCTTCACCCATTTCTTTCGTGTTATCCCCATTTGTTATATGAAAGTCGAGCGCGTTCATTAGATCTCCAAATACGGAAAACGATTTACCTGAGCGCATGCCATCCACGACGGCTTTCATATCGGTACCCTTTACCCATGTATAGTTCTTTAAGTATTCTCCTGGCCAGTAATCAGGAGCATGAAAATCAGAGTTTCCGAAAACCCAAAATTTCCTACCCTCTCCTAACAAAGCATCCCAAAATCCGCCAACCTGTGCAAGCTTATAATCTACACCGCCATATGATCTAGCTTGAGGATCCGCTGTAGAACTATAACCACCTCTGCCGCCCTCCATCTGGTTACCCAACATGCCTTCAAATCCAAAGCTTATATTCGGCGCCGCATTGTTAAAATCGCGGAAATCTGATATGGAATACTTCAGCTTCCTTGAGGGGTGATTGATCAGAAAATAACTTGTATCCGCATAATTTTCCTTAAGCCATTCGATCCCTTTTAATGCATCCTCATGTGTTTTATTTACCTTAGGCAGACCTGCATTAGTCCATTTCTCAATGTCTTGCAGGGTAAACATGTGTTCGAATTTGCTTACGGCTTCTGTATCATCTGTAATAATTCCCACCGATGCATGCTCGTGTGATGGGACATCCCACTCGAATCCCGGAAACATGATTTTATCTTTATACTGTGTACTTAATTTATTTAATTTAGGTATGGCGTAATCGTTGATTGACTGGGAACGTGGAATTTGTTTTCCTATTTCATTAGCCTCATCATCTCGATGAGATAGTCTCATATGATCAGCAGTTGCAACCCAATCAAGGTTATACTTATCAAACGCATTATGTATTAAATCTGTGAGCGAATTATTTGCATCATCCGATAATGACGAATGGTTGTGGAACTCACCTACCATCCATCTAGGTACATCCTTCGCAACACTTACAAAGATCGGGTTCGAATACATCCATAAATCTTTATAGTTCCGCGCACTTTTTGCAGCAGGTGTATCTTCTGTAAGAGCAATATCAAATAGCGGATTTCCATCTTTATCTGTTTCATTCTCCACGTTCAGAGCAAGATTCGTCGCCCGCAGTCGGAAATATTGATTTGCATTTACCTGACCAAGATCATAGGTCATTACGTTCCATCCGTCTTCGACCTTCCAGTCTTTGCTCGTGAAAGTATGAATCACTTTTGTTGTATCATTCGTATCTTTATTTTCGTAGTCCGCTGTCCCCGGTACAAGCTTGCCGGTGACACCGCCCGCTATAAGGTCAATATGATCAACCTTTACAGGATCTCCATTGTTGTTCTTGTCAGGACTTTTGAAACGAATGGTGAGCTTAGGGCTATCCCCATTTTTCACAAGAAGTTCTCCACCTATTTCTTCCTTACTAGCACCGTTTGTAATATTAAAGTCGAGCTCGTTTATCAAGTCTCCAAACACAGAAAATGATTTTCCTGAACGCATGCCATTCACGATGTCCTTCATATCGCGACCTTTTACCCATGTGTGGTTCTTAGCGTATTCGCCAGGCCAGTATCCACTACCATTAGGAAAATGGAAATCAGAATTCCCAAAAACCCAGAATTTCCTGCCTTCTCCTAACATAGCATCCCAAAATCCGCCAACCTTCGCTAGCTTGTAGTCTACGCCGCCATAGGATCTACCTTGAACATCTCCATTATGATCATAACCACCTCGGGTGCCCTCCATCTGGTTCCCCAACATGCCTTCAAACCCAAAACTAACTTCTGGAGCCGCATTGTTAAAATCGCGGAAATCCTTTATGGTATATTTCAGCTTTCTTGAAGGATGATTAACGAGAAAATAACTGGTGTCAGGATAGTTATTTTTAAGCCATTTGATGCCGTTTATTGCATCCTCGTGCGTTTGGTTTGTTTTGGCCAACTCTTTATATTTCTCAACGACCTGATCACCAAACATTTGTTCAAATTTGGCTGCAGCATCTTTGTCTTCTGTTACAATTCCCACAGATCCGTGCTCGTGGTTGGGAATATCCCATTCAAATCCTGGGAACATGATCTTATCCTTATACAACTCTTTCGATTGGTTCATCTTTGGAATTGCATAATCAGTGATGGACTGTGAACGCGGGATCGTTTTCCCTAACTCTTTCCCCTCATCATCTCGATGAGATGATCTCATGTGATCGGCGGTTGCAAGCCAATCCAGATCGTAGATATCAAAAGCATTTTCCAATACACTTGCGAGACTTTCCTGTGCATCATCCGATAAGTAAGTGTGCGCATGAAATTCTCCGCTTACCCATCTTGCACCATCTGCTGGATTGCCGCTTTGAGCAACCTTGTTGCCGAAAACCTCCAGTTCTGCGAGCCCCACGTTACTCCCTGTACCACCATTAATTTCAAACTTTAGGGAGGTTATCGTTTTCGCGGGAAAGGTAAACGTCGTTGGCTTGCCTCCTGAATCGATATTAGACACTTCCATAGTACTGCCGTCGCTGAACGTAATTAAGCCGCCATTCGCATTATCATTTATGTTGGGTCTATCATACACATTAATTTTAGTGATCTTAACCGCTTCCGGCCATTCTAATTTTATCCATGGTTTCGTTTCGCCTTTGGAGGCCCATTCATATTGATCCATTACAATGGGCTTGCCATCTTTCACGTTTTTAACTGGATAATCCGAGTTGTATTCAGAAGATGCGGTCACGATTGCTTTCTTAGCCACATTCACTTTCCTTGGAGTAGAATAGTCTAATACAGTAACCGTAAATTGTTTTGTATCCTTTTTACCATCCTTTGTAATGGTGGCTGTCAACGTAACTACTGCATTCCCTAAGCCGGCCGCAGGGCGATGTACGGTACCGTTCGTTACAATAACTGCAGGGTTGCTAGATTCCCAGCTGATCGTAGTCCCATTTGCTCCTGTAACTGGAAGTACCAGATTTCCTGTTACTTCGTTCATCTCTATATTACCAAGATTAAGCAAGCTTTTATCTTTCGATACCGGATATTGTGCGATTGATTCTTCAACTATATCCTGTACAGTCTGGTTCACAACGGGATGATCCGCCCTAAAACCAAATGGGAAAACCACACTATCCGTATCTATCGCTCTTTGATTATAATCAAATGAAAGCTTATTATCCGCCGACAAAGTAATCTTCATGTGTACGAAGTCTTCGCCACGCGCTCTGCCGATAATCAACGGCATACCGTTAACTTCCGTCTTAAGATCTCTGTGAGCATGAGCAGCCAGTACAGCATCTACACCTACCAGCGCCTTTGTAATTTCAAAAATCGGGCCTGTCGTATTATCATCGTGCTCTTCATGAATATTCGCCACAACAATTCGGGCCCCTTGAGCTCTCGCTGCAACTGCCGCTTTGTTTACTTCCTCAGCAATATCCTTGAAAACATAAGCATCAACCGTCCCAGGCAGGGCATATTGTGTATCTCGCGTCACAGCGCCAATAACCGCAATTTTGACACCGTCTTTTTCAAATATTTTATAGGCATCAAGCACTCGTTGATCGTTATTTTTATAAAAGAGATTAGCCGCAAGTAAAGGGAACTTGTTGCTGCTGTACACATCTTTGGTGACCGAATCAAGTCCCCAGTCAAACTCATGATTGCCCACCGTCGATGCTTCCATGCCCATGGCATTGAAAACCTTCATGACAGTCAATCCATGTATCAAATCGTAGAGATTCTTATCCTGATAATTATCTCCGCCTCCAAGAACTAGCGTGCGATCCGGGTTCTGACTTCTTATTTCTTCAATATTACGAGCCAATACCGCTGCAACAGGCTGATTCTCTCCGTTAACCAACGTTCCATGAAAATCTGGAATCTGAACAATGTCAAAAACCTTGTCATCCGCGGCTGCAAAAGCAGTGGGGAGAGGAATGCTCTGACTGAGTAATACAATAACTAGTGAAACAATAGTAAATAACTTGCTAGCTTTTTTAATAAACAATGTTTCGACAACTCCTATTGGTATATAAATTTGTGCCCGTTGCAACAGAGTTATTGTATCAAATAGTATATAAAGCCGTTGTTAAGATATTGTTAATCATCCATTTATTGGACCTAGATTGACTAAACAAGTAAAACAAAAAAAATAGTCGGGCAGGAGATATTTCTGCGCGACTATCTTTTAACAACATATCATAATGAAAAAACGCCGAGGAACCCTTAGAAGACCACCATGAATTTGCAAACCATTTAATTAATGATTTACTACTTGTGAGTGCCAGAGAACAGAAATTAGCTGAACAACAGTCCCAAGATAAACAAGACCCTCTCACT
>NZ_WHOA01000249.1 GCF_013141715.1 Paenibacillus phytorum
TTCCAGTAGAAGAACGAATTTCTAAGCCTGGAAGTCGATTCCATTGGAAAAATCCAATGGAAGTATGAATTTCGTTTTGAATACCGATTCGAATGTCCCAGAAGGTCAGTAGGCGCAAAGGGGTTGTCCGCAAGTAGATTTATCTACTTGCGGACAACCCCTTTGTTTATGCATTAACTTGAGGTGATGAGTGAGAGAAGCGAAGAATTACCTACTTAAAACTGATTTAGAGGAACGAGGAGCCTCTATTTTAGGAAATAAGTGTTAAAAATGAAAATGGCGGAACGTGAGGGCCTTATTTCTTAAAATAAGCACCAATCCAGAGGCAAAACAGCGAAATAAGGTCCTGTCGTTCCGTTTGCTTCGGAATTTGAGCTTTTTCATCCAAATAGCGGCACTACGTTACGTCTAAGTGCGGAGAAAGCGATTGCCAGGTCAGAAGTTTGTAGCTAACTCCCCTTCCGCGTGCAAAAGGAACCCGTTAGCATGTGAAAGAATCGAGGCAGCAACACGTGTAAAAGGAACCCATTAGCACTTGAAGGACTGAGGCAGCGCCATCTGCAAAAGAAACCCGTAACACACAAAGGTCTTGAGGCAGCGCCTCTTATTTGGTAGAGCTGACCTGAAGCAGGTGAGCTTCTTTGGTTTTGTTGAAATGCGTGAAGGTGAAGATGAAATCACCTTTGTAATAGCTGTTCGTGTAGGTGCCAGCCCCGGCACCTACCGCGAGTTCCATGACGATGTAGCCGGCATCGTTGGGTTCTCCGCGCTTTTTGACAGTCTCGATGGCTGGCTGCAGCAGCGCCAAAGGCTTCGAGCCCCAAATGCTGAAGGAGGTGACAACGGCCTCCTTCGGGTTGCCCTTGGACGGCTCTACCAGCAGCGACAGCTGGTAGGCCGGATAGTTCAGCAGCAGCTTAACGCCTGCTGCCGATGCCGGATCGGCCGCGCCAGCGCCCGCGGCCGGCGGTTCCACGGCGGCGTCGCCCGCAGCCGCCGTCTCCGAGGAGGCAACCTGCGGCGCCTCCTGGCCCGCGAGCATGACGCTGGCATCCTGCAGCGTCACCTCGGCCGGTTTGCCCAGCAAGTCTTCGACTTTCTTGCTGGACAAACCGATGAAGCTCTGCAGGCTGGCCTGGCCGCCTGCAAAAAAGCTCCGCAGCAGCGGCGCGCCGTCTGCGTCAAACAACGTACCAAGGCCGTCATAGACGCCGGCCTTGAAATCGCCCTTGTAGACGAGTTTACCCAACTCGTCATACGCTTCCCCTGCGCCGCTAAGGGCGCCGCTCTGGAACGTGCCTTTAAAGCGCGGCACGCCTTTCTCATCGAAGGCGGTACCTTCACCGCCATACGTGCCAGCGAGGAATTGGCCTTTATATTTGATCAGGCCATTCGAATAAAACTCGGTGCCATCTCCGGAATAGCTGCCGTTCTTAAAGCCGCCTTCATAGATAAGAAGTCCCTTCGCATCAAAAAGCTTACCAGCCCCGTTATATTGACCGGCTGCAAATTCACCCTCATATTGGGCGATGCCGCCCGATGAGAACAGCTTTCCAGCCCCATTGTAAAGGCCGCCGTTAAACAAGCCTTCATACAAAAGATCTCCGCTTGGCGCGAACAATTTCCCAGCCCCGCCGTATTTTCCATTTTGAAATTCGCCGATATACTGCACTTTCTGCTGCGGATCGTATTGGGTTCCCGCCCCGTTAAAGGTATCTCCGGCAAATGCCCCTTTATATTGCCGGGTGCCGTTTTCGTCATAAAGGGAGCCGCTGCCTGATTTTTGCCCTTTTTCAAAATCACCTTCATAAGCGGGTTTGCCGTTACTATGGAAAAGTTTACCTTTACCAGCATATTTGCCGTCAACCAGATCCCCCACATAGAGAGAATCCTTTTGGATACCCACGACTTTGCCATTGCCTGAAAAGCTCGTAAGTTTAGGGGTATCTTTCTGAAAAACAGGAACGCGATTCAACCACTTATTCACGATCGCAGGAGGGCGGATGAAGATAAAAAAGATCAAAACGAGTAGGAACAAAGTGAGGAAAAGAAGCAATCTTTTGGAGACATAATAGGAGCCGATCAAAACGTAGTTTTTCAGCGACGTTTCGCGCGTCTGCAGCATGACCCTTAGGATCTGCTGAAACTTAATAATCGCCATTTTGGGCAGCCTTCCGACTGTTAAGATGGCTTTCATGATATGCCCTATGAATGGTGCAACGACAGGCCTTAGCACTTTTTCAAGGGTTTTGACCGGCTGGATCTCCAAATCTTCTCACTCCTAGATGGCATTATTAAATGAGGTGTTTTTTAAAATGAGTTAAGGCACCTGAATGGTCATTTGCCCTGGTTGCTGAATTTGAATGACGCCGCCCCAGTTGCACATACATTTGGACGTATTGTTCAGAGCGGGCATGTTCGCGACGAGCACAGTCGGTGACCCAGGAGCCCAAGGCGCAGCTGTTACTGGCACGCAGGGCATGGGAGTTAGCACTCCAAGTGCAGCCGCCGTTGCCGCAGCAACCATTGGATTCGCCATAGAATTGCACATGCCAAACGGCATAATGTTCACCATTGGCTTATTATCCATAATGTTGGCAATGGGCATAGCAGTCATCACCATGTTCGCCGGAAGCAGCATTAATGTACCGGGCGCTGCACCGAACGAGCATTGCAGCATCGCTCCACCGCAAACGAGGTTTCCCATATGAGTCTCTCCTAACAAAAATTCACTGTTTCCATTACTTTTATACTACTAGATAAGTACATGAGCAGTCTATTACTATATTCGATAGTTTTCACTATTTTTCTCCAAAAGATGGGTGCGGGAGTGGGGGAGATATTGTACTATAAGAGGAGATGGTTGAGCGGAGGGATTCATAGTGATACGGGTAAAATTTGTGAAGTTGGGACTTGTGCTGCTGCTAGGAGTATCGTCGATTGTGACAGCAGGTTCGGAAGTCGAAGCTGCGACAGTGAAGTCTTTAACCATGCGCGAAGCCATCGATCAGGGGTTGAAAATAAGTCCCCAATTACGGAATGCTAAGACCGATATTTTGAAGAAAAAGATAGAGCTGGAGCAAGCGCAGCATGCGGTTAAAAATGAGGAAACTAAGGCTTCTGGACTATTTGCCAAACCTCGTAATTTAGGTCAGGAATTATCGACTCGTTTGAAGGTGCCTGAAGCACGCAAGCAGCTTTATATCGCGCAGGAAACGCTGCGTCAGTCGATGAATACGGCACGATTTGATGTGCAAAAAGCTTATTTAGCAGCTTATCAAGATGAAGTGGCAGAAGAAAATGCACGGAAGAAAGCGGAAGAAGCTAAGACAACAGTGGAAACGGTAAAAAAGAAGCGGAAATTCGGTCTTGCAGATAGTACTGAACAAGAGAAGACAGATAAGGCGCTGGAGAAGGCGCTATCTGAATATAAACAAGCACAGTTAACGGCCAAATCAAGTCGTCTGGCGCTGGGCAAGCTGCTGAATTTGGAAATGGAAAATAAAGTCCAGCTTTCTTTTGAGCCGGATTACGCGGATTTGAATCAGAAGCAGCTGCCTGCCTACATAGCAAGGGCTCAAAAGTCGACGCTGAGTTTGCTGAAGGACACGGAGGATCGGCGGTTAGCAGATGAGAAGCTGAATACGACGCGTGATTTGTACAGTTCCAAGTTTGGTTCGGCGCGAATGAAGGTCATGGATGGGATGTATAAAGCCAAAGATGTGGATATGGAGCTGTTCCTAGCTAGTTATGAAACGACGCTTTCACAAGTGAAGAAGGATTGGGAAGGCTTTTTTATGCTGCTTGGATTCATTCCTATTCCCAAATCGCTGCTTCAAGGGGAGTTTGACGGGCTGCGCTATTTGGACGATCTCAGAGATGCGCTTCCGATCGCGACCATGGAGCAGAATAAAGCACTGCTTCAGGAGAAGGAAAGCCGGAATGCGGTTATTGCTGCGGTACGGCAGTCATTTTTGGAAGCAAAAGGGGCCGAAGAAGGCTATGCGCAGGCGTTGCGTGATAAAGACAATGCGGTAGCCAATCTGGATAAAGCGAACCAGAAGCTGAAGCTAAGTCTGATGAAAACAGATGAGCTGCAGGCTTATAAGGACACTGTCATACAAGCTGATCAACAAATTCTATCTGCACAAATGGGTTATAAAATGGCGCTCGGCAAGCTGGATATGGATACCGGCGGTGCGGTTGAAAGAACGATAAAGAAAGGTGTTTTGCCATATCGTGACCTCGATGATGGGCTTGCAGCTGTAAAGCCGCAAAAGCCGAAAGCGCCTTTAGGTACTTGGAAACTGAAGCCTTCGGTGGGCACGCTGCTTAGCGATTTCAGTGTGAAAGTAAATAAAAAGCTGGGCGCTACGGAGTACGCGGTGTTTACGAAAGAAGGCCGTGCTATTGGGAAGCGGACGAAAATGAATAAGCCTGTGCGTAATTTATCGCTTAAGTTTAGTTCCATAGATCAGCTGAAGGTTGTGCTGTATCAAAGAGGGAAAAAGATCGACGAACTACACCTGGAAGGAAAAGGGAATTCAGGGCGATTAGTAGCTGTAACTGCCGAAGATGGAGTGTCTAGCGGAAATTCAGGCGCAAATTCAGATGGTGACAAAGGGGACGGAAGCGGTGGCACAGGAGAGAACGGATCAGGTTCAGCTGAAGAAGAGAAAGGGCTGGGAACCGTCATCATCGGCTCCTACAAAGTGCAGCTGGACGCGCTAACCCCAGCGGCCTATAACGCAGCAGCGGCCACGATAACGAAGTCGGGGCAAGGGATTTTTTATAAATCGGATGAGCCTGGGGCGGCTTGGATCGGCATGGATAATGCCGTAGACCCAAGCGCGTTAACCGATCCAGCCAGTTCTGCTGTTCTGACGAAAGAAGCAGCGGCTGCTTTGAAGGTTACCGTTGAGATTACGAAGCCGGGAGCTATTGCTTCTTTGGAAACACCCGCACAGCTGCAGCAGCAGATTGATACGCTGAAGAAAGATATCGTGAAGCTGGAAGCGGCCAAAGAATCAGCTGTAGCAGATTTGAAGCTGAGCGAGATCGCGGATCTAGCGGTTCAGCTGAAGGATGCGCAGGCCCAGCTCGGGATGCTGGAGGCGCTGCTCAAAGGCGACAGCCAGGCAGCTCTCAAGCAGATAGAGCTGGTGAACAACCCGGACGCGCTGATCGCAGCGCTGTCCGAGGAAGCCGTACCGCCGGTCGAACCGGGCGGTGAAGGCACTCCCGGCGGCGCAGGGCCCGCCGCCGGGAACGAGGCCAGCGAGGATCAGCTGGCCGATCAGGCCGAGCTCCAGCAGCAGAAGCTGGAGCAAGCACTCGCCGCCGGCGATGCCACAGCGGCAGCAGCTCAGCTGCAGCCGCTTCTGGCGACGCAGGCGCAGCTCGCGGATGCGCAATCTGGCGCATCCGTAGGTCTGGCTTCGCTCAAAGAGGCGAAGCAGAAGCTCCAAGCTGCGCTTAGCACAGCGCAGCAGGATCCTGAGCGGGTCGCGACACTGACCCGCTCGCTGCAAGCCGTCGACGAAGCGATGCTGTCGCTGCAGAAGGACGCGCTGTTCGCGCAGCTTGACGCTGTGCAGGAGCTGCTGGCAGCGCTGCCAGCAGCTTCGGCCGTGCAGCCGCAGCTGGAACAGCAAGTAACCAAGCTGCTGGAGCAGCTCCAGCAGCAAGAGAAGGCCAAATACACGCCAGAGGAGCTACAAGCTCTGGCTGAAATCTCAACCACCTTGTCTAACATCACAACGGTAGACACAAGCTCTGCGTCTGGTTCTGAAGTCACGATTCGACCCATTTCGGCAGAAAACGTACTTTCTCCCAATATTTTCATCAAATTCGACGTTCCGCCTGTTATAATAAACGGGCAGGCCTATTTACCTATAAGATCCGTATCCGAATCGTTCGGTGCGGCTGTTGATTGGGATCAAGAAAGCCTTACCGTAACGGTAAGCACGGAATATGCGACCATCACTAGCCGTATTAATAATACTACAGCCTATATAGATGGCGAGCCGATTCAGATCGATGGACTCTCTTTGCTGCTCGCAGGAAAGACCTATGTGCCGCTAAGGTTCATATCCGAATCATTAGGACTTCAGGTCGACTGGCATGCACCTACTCAAATGATTCAGATTTCTAATTAAGAGGAGATTAAAGTGCGATGAAGAAATCGATTGCGGCATTGCTGCTAGTACTGCTGCTTCTAGGTGCTGCCGGTACTTATCTTAGTCTACACCGGGATAGCTTTACGCTATGGCCCTTTAACAAAAGCATGCCCTTCGATGGTTTGTCGAAGGCTGTCTCTGATCATCAAAACAACTTGTTCGTGATTGATAATGCAAAAAAAACCATCCACAAGCTGAACAGCCAAGGTGTTCTACAATTCTCCATCACAAGTGAGACGGGGAAGAACGGGGAAGTGTACCGTTTTAATGATATGGCTGTCGATGACCAAGGCTACCTCTATACCATTCGTACACTGCTAGATCCGTATGGCATTGCGGTCAAATCCGAGCAGATTGTTCGATATAAGCCTGACGGACAGTTTGATCGCAGCTTGTTTACAGAAGAATATGATTCCCAAACGAAACGATACAGACTGGGGTCCTTACGGAATGTTCAGGTTCGTGAAGGTATGGTGTACTTTTTCAACGACGAGGTACATCAATTGACCTTATATCAGGCGCCAATTGGAGAGGCTTCTTCCTCCGAGCCGAAGTCCGTATACACGATTAAGCTTCCGGAGAATAAATATGTGTCCGAGGCAGATGGTTATAAGCCAGGGGAGATTTATTATTCGACGCGCAGCGGAGAAATTTATCGCGCTTTTAGTGATGGACGCTCGGAGCTAGTTTATCCGCTTCCGGGTCTTGACCGCACGAGGCGTAATTTCCCAGAAAGCTTACATCTGGATAATCAGGGACGACTTATTTTCATAGATTTTAACAGTAAATCGATCTCCAGACTTGATCCCAAGCAGCCCTATATCATCGAAAGTCTTGTGAATGAGGATAAAGCCAAAGCTAGCGGCGTGGAGCTTGCTTTCGATGCAACGAACAGCAGTATCGCTCAAGATGGCAGCCTCATTATTGTAGAATCAGCTCAAATTAATCGCCGTCTTTCAGATGGAACAATTACCCCCTCCTTAGAAGAGGCATTGTATAGCGAAGCGACGAGAACAAAGACCATTATTCTTTGGTCTATCGCTATAGCAGGAATTCTACTTCTGCTGTATGCGATCAAAATCGTTTTCTTTAACTTGCTGCAGCGTCGCCTCCCTCTCATGATGAAACAAATTTTTATTTTAGTGCCAGTCATAGCGGTTTCGATGATTCTTCTGTCTACCGTCATTTACACTAGCTTCTCGAAGAAAATGGAAGAAGAAACCTTCAGTGAGCTTCTCTTACTGGCCAAAAACGGTCAAAACCTGATTGATGGCGATAAGCTAGAGAGTCTTACTTCACCTCTGGATTACAATGGGGCTATTTATCAATCCTTCCGTAAAAAGATTCAATCTGTCTTTGACAATAATGAGCAAGATGATAATCAAGGCTTTTACAAAGCCGTTTATAAATACGAGAATGGCGTCATTTATCGTATTTTGGAAGATGATGATGGGATGCATATGTTCAATCCATTTCTACAAACACCCGAGAATCAGCAGGTCGTGCTGCAAGGCAAGCCAGCCACAGGCCAATGGCAGGATTTTTCCGGTGAGTGGAGATATGCGATTGCTCCTATATTTAATTCGGCGGGTAAAATTGTCGGCGTTTTCGAAACTAGTAAAAATTTGGACGGCATCCTCAAGCATCGCCAAACGGTACTCCAATCGATCATTCGCAACATTGCTTTTATATCGATAGGCTTACTGCTCGTTCTCTTTCTGATGACCTACGTGCTGCTCTCTTCCATTCGTAAGCTTCGCAATAGCGTTGGGGAGATTGCCAAGGGCAACTGGGATACGGTAGTTACCATAAACACAAGGGATGAAGTGTCAGACCTAGGCGACAGTGTCAACACGATGGCTGCACGCATTCGAGATTATATCACCAAGGTAGAAAACTTTAGCCAATCCTACTATCGCTTCGTGCCGCAGCAATTTCTGCGTTTTCTGAACAAAGAAAGCATTCTGGAAGTCGAGCTTGGTGATCAAGTGGAGCAAAATATGTCCATTTTGATTTTCAATATCCGAGGGTTCTACCAAATGTCCAAAAGGCTTTCACCTGAAGAGAATTTTAACTTCGTGAACTCATTTCTTAAAAGATTCGGACCTTATGTGCGCAATCATCAAGGTCTCATGAATAAGTACCTGGGCGCAGGCTTCATGGCGTTATTCCCGAATCAAGCAGATGAAGCGCTGCGAGCCTGTATCGAGATGCGTAAAGAACTAGACATCTATAATTCTCATCGAGCCAAAGTTGGTTATAAGCCGGTTGATTTCGGCATTGGCTTGCATAAAGGACCGCTCCGGCTAGGGATCATTGGTGAGGAGCAGCGTTTGGAAGGCAATGTGATTTCCGACGGTGTTAATTTGGCAACTATGCTGGAGAAAATGACGGAACCGCTAGGGGCATCGATTCTGATTACCGATTATGTGGTTCAATCGTTGGAGCAGCCAGACAGCTTCCACTATCGCAATTTGGGATTGATTCAGGTAGAAGGGGTCAAAGAGCCGCTACATCTGTTCGATGTGTATCAGGGAGATCCGGATACGATCCGAACACTGAAGGATAAAACCAAAGCTTTGTTCGAGCAAGCTGTAACGTACTATCAGGTAGGCCGTTTTTATGATGCTCGTGAAGCCTTCTTAATGGTTATTAAGCAAAATCGTCAAGATAAAGCAGCACAGCTGTATTTCTATATTTGTGATGAATACTTCCAAAACGGTACAACGGCAGAGTGGAATGGTACATTATCTGTTTCTTAATGTGAAAGAGGCGATCTTGGCATGCATGTACAGGAATTAGCAACGGAAAAGGACGCATTACGAATTACAGATTTCTATTTGTCTTCGGATTCTTTTGATGACCAGCGGCATACACCGGGAGAGCTTGAGCATTTCCGTAATGCTCCCATGCTAAGCTTAACGCAGCGCAATCATCGGCATTGGTTTATTGAGAACGAATCAGGTGAGATTATTGCGGTTACCAGCTGCAAGGAAAATGAGCATCAATCCGGAGGATTTCTGTGGGATTACTTAGCTGTACACCGCGAGTACCGCAGACATGGCTTTGCGAAGATATTATTCCAAGCGTTGGAGACGTTCGCCAGGTTAGCGGAGGGACGATATATACTTACCTATACCTGTGATTTGCCAGAGTACCAGCCCATCCAAAAAATGTTTAGAGCGAATGGTTTTGAATTAATCGGCACTTATCCGAATTACTATTATGAAGGTGAAGCTAGGCTGGCTTTTTACAAACCACTGTTAAACAACAAATGAAATAATAGATTGGACCTGATGATATGCAAGGAAGCTTAACCAGATGGATGGGACTGCGCACAGAAGATATTCGGAAGCTATGGATGATGCTGCCGATCTTTTATTTTAGCGGGATTGCTGAATCCTTGAACTATACCGCGTTCATGGCGCTTTTTAACCAACGATTCGGTGTGCAGTATTTACCTTATATCTATATCGTAGAAGCGGCAATCATGCCTCTAGAGGGTTGGCTCTTAGCGAAGCTGGCGAATCGGCTGCCTAAGGCCAAAATGATGACTACGCTCTACCTAATCATGATAGGATTGCTGCTCCTCAATGGTGCCGTGCTGCTTGGATTTAAGCTTGGCGGCATTGATTTCCGGTATTACTACCCGATTCTGTTCTTATCTTCCAACTTTGTCGTGAGGCAGCTGACGCTGCTGCTTTGGAGTACGGCCTTTGATCTGTGTCCCACACAGCAGGCCAAAAGGTTGATGCCGATGTTCATCGCTTCGACGACGACCGGGGGTATTACGGCAGGCTTGATCGCTCACCAAATTGGTAAACTGCTTGGTACCGAAGCGGTGTATGCGCTCGCTCCAGTGTTGATGGTGTTCGGCTTCATCTTTTTCCGCAAAGCGTTGGCACGGTATTTGGTGCCCTTGACTTTGAAAGAAGACAAACGATTGAAGGACCTGGGAACTTCCGGAACGGGGGGAGAGGCGCAGCAGCCTGCTGGCTATTATGCGAAACAGATGCTGCGCAGCCCGTTCCTGCTTTGCGCCATTGCTTTGATGACACTTATGCCTGCGGTTTATTTTATGATCGAGTATCAGTACTTCACGGTTGCTGAGAGCAAGTTCCCCAAGGAAGGAGATCTTACCTCATTTTATGGATTAATTACCGCTATTCAATTCACGATCTGCTTGCTTCTGCAAACGGTGTCTACCCGCTTAATGAACTGGTTGGGCGCGAGCAATATGCTGCTGGCGATTACGGTCATCTTCCTTGGTGGCTTTGGACTTACTGCTTTGTTTTTAAATCAATCGCTGGGGCTTGTGATGGTGTCAGGCTCTTATGCCATTTTTTATATTCTACTGTATTACATTGCGGAGCCGTGCTATCAGCTCTTTTTCAAAATGATGCCTATCGGAAAGCGCGACGGCTATCGTTATTTTGCTCAAGGTGTGGCTGCTTCGGGCGGGATCTTAATCGGTTCGCTGCTGTCCTTGCTGCATTCGTTTGGCTTAATTCAGCTGTCTCCTCTTGCCTGGGTAGGTGTAGTTGTAGCGGCTATTCTCGTCGTGGTGGCTTGGTTCGGAAGGAATCTGTACATTCGTGAACTGGTCAAAAGTGTGCAATCTTTGCATGCGGATCTTTCAGATATTGCGGGCTCCTTTATTGGAGGCATTCGCAGCTCCAAAGCTTTATCCTCCATGCTCGGCTATCTGAAGCATCCGAATGATTATGTGCGAGAGCTGGCTCTCGAAGTGATTGGTAAAGCGAAGGATTCCGCGTTCCTGCCGCATTTGATCGGAATGATCGGTGAGGAAAGCTCAAGAATCCGCATTGCTGTGCTGCGGGCGATGAATCTTCAAGGGGCAACGATTCAGGATCTCGTTCAGGTCGCTTCGTTCCTGGAGGATGAGGACCCTGAGGTGCGTGCGGAGAGTGTGAAGTTGATTTCAAAGGCAACACATCTCAAGAGCCAATCGCATTTCTTCATTCGTGTTAAGCTGCTAGACAACCATCCGAAGGTTGTGCACGAAGGCGTTAAGGCGCTTTATGCGTTGGAAAGTGAAGAAAGCTATCAAGCCTGTGACGAGGCTATTATTAAAATGCTCGATAACGGCGGTGAATGGGCGGTATATGGCTGTCACACCGTAGCGGATTTGAAGCTGGATTCCTATTCAGCATGGGTGCTATCTTTGCTTGACGATCATCGTCCTGCTGTCAAAGTTGCGGCTGCGCACTGTATTGGCAAACTTCAGCAGGTGGATGCAATTCCTCACCTCTTGTCGATGGTGCCACTCGCAGACCAAGAGCTGCGCAAGGCCATTCTCGAGGCTTTCGTAGATATGGGGGCTAAGGCCCTGCCAGCCTTGCTGAACGGTGCGAATCATGTGAATCCGTTTATATGGAATTCGGCGGTTACAGCACTTGCTGAGCTGCTGGATGAAAGTAAATTACATTCAGAGTTAGTTGATCGCTGCGTAAGTCGAATGCTTGCTTCCACGCAGGAACGCGCTCTGCCTGCTGCTCTTCAAGAGCTGGGGATGCAGGGACTTGCCGAGCTTGCCAACCAGCGCTGTGGTGAGCTGCATAATGCACTGGTAGGCGGCGCGTGGGCGGTAATGGCCAAGTTCGTAGATGAGCGTGTGGTTACGACACTACGCGAAGCGACTCAGGACGAGAGTGACGAGGTTCGCGATAATGCCTTGGAAGTTCTGGCTGAAGGGCTCGGTGATCGTAGACTGGCATTAGCTCTGTTGGAATTATTAAAGAAAGAAGCGGGCAGCAGTCGTGGGGTTATAACGGAGCCGCTTCTCATTTTGCAAGAAGCTAAGATTTGGTCAGATGATTGGCTTCGAGATATTGCTATTTATGCACTAAGTTCACTGGAGCGTGCCGATATGAAGGAAGATCGCAAGTTTTTAACGATGCTGGATAAAGTTATTTTCTTGAAGCAGGTTTCCCTATTCGCGGACCTGTCCGTGGACGAACTAGGTTTAATTGCAGGGATTGCAACGGAAGAAGTACATGAGGATCTAACTTATTTATTGCGCCGTGGTGAGCGGAATGCAGCCATGTATCTCATCATTGAAGGCAATGTTGAACTGAGCAATGAGACAGGTATTGGGGAGACTGTAACGATTGGTGTACTAGGACCGAAGCAAGCATTCGGCGAAACGACGGCATTAGACGGATCGCCTTCCTCGATTACAGCTCAAGTGATTTTCGATGAGGTGCGTGTGCTCACTTTGCAAGGGGAAAGCTTGTCTCGGTTAGTGAGATTGTACCCAGAGATCGGGATTGGGCTGCTTCATGCTTCTAGTGCCAGAGTGCGGCTGCTCGAAAATATGCTTTTGAAAATGGCTTAACCGGTTAATCGGCTAGTGGTTTCAGTAATCAGCGTCTGGGAGGGTGAATGTCGTGTCAGCAGAGTCCATCGTTTTGAGCAATGATCTGAAGGAACTGGAGCGGCTAGGTGTGTTCTTGCGAGGCTTGTCAGGGACGATGGGCATGGACGACCATACGTTGTACCAAGTGAATTTAGTCTGCGACGAGCTTGTGACGAACATCATTCTCTATGGCTATCCGACTGGTGAACCCCGTATGCATACGATCCGCATTGATTTGGGGCTTGTCTCTGGGGGTTGGGAGCTTCGAATGACTGACCGCGGAGTGCCTTTTAATCCTCTGTTGAAGTCAAGTCCGACTGTGGACCTGAGCTTGGATGATCGAGGGATTGGCGGTCTCGGCATCTACTTTGTGAAGCAGGTTATGGATGACATTGTGTATGAACGCTTGAATGATGAAAATGTTCTAATGATGAAAAAATGGCGAATCAAGGAGGAGGGAATATCATGATGATAACCGAGCAAATGCAAGGAGATATCGTGCTTTTGAGCTTAAACGGCCGACTGGATGCAAATACATCAGCGAACTTGGAGTCGGCTTTTGCAAAACTAGTTGAACAAGGGAAGGGCAAGTTTGTGTTTGATCTTCAAGGACTTGACTATGTCAGCAGTGCGGGGCTCAGAAGCTTACTTGCAGCAGCCAAAATGATTAAGGTGATTCAAGGCAAGCTGGCGCTGGCACGAATGAATGAGCATGTGAAGGATGTATTCGATATGTCAGGATTTAGCCGTATTTTCTCGATTTATGAGACGGAAGTGGATGCTGTCCATGCGATTTCTTAGTACGACGGCCAGGAATCAATGTAAGGCAAATTATAGGGGGCACGCTGGATGAATATCGTTGTTGGTGTGCTTCTTATTGTGTGTCTCGTGGTTGTCATACTATGGCAGCTGAGCGAGCGAAAGCGTAGATCCGCAGAGCTGGAGCTTCAGAGAACTATGCAGCTATTCGATGTAAGTTTGGAAGTGAATTCGACGATTCGTAAACAGGATTTGCTTGTGAAAATCATGGAAACCTCTTCCCGCATTATGAATGCCGAGGCTTCGTCAGTTATTTTGGTCGATGAGGAAAAAGGGGAGCTGTTCTTTGACCTTGCGTTAGGTGAAAAAGGCGACGAGGTTCGTGAAATTCGCCTCAAAATAGGTGAAGGCATCGCAGGTTGGGTGGCTCAGACCGGCGAATCGGTCAAGGTTGATGATGCTGGGCAGGACGAGCGATGGTCGTCGAAGGTAGCGAAACGAGTCGATTATCCGACGCGCAGCCTTCTCTGCGTACCACTGGTAAGCAAGGGGAAAATCATCGGTGTGCTGCAGGTGTTGAACAAGCGGGATGGCGCTCATTTCTCTGACCGCGATTTACAGCTGCTTGAGTCCATCGCATCGCCAACGGCGGTTTCTTTGGAAAATGCCATGCTGTACGACGCGCTGGAGAAGTCCATTCATGCTTTGAAAACGACAACGGCCGCTAAAGAACGGATGGAGAGCGAGCTGCGCATTGCCACTGATATCCAGATGGGCTTCCTCCCTCACGGGAGTTTGTGTTTAAGCAGTGGCGGCGTTGAAGGTGATATGAACGACTCAACTGAAGCGGGAGGTCGTGAAAGTACTGACGTGGCTGTCGTGGAGACACAGGCCATTATTCGTCCTGCTCGTGAAGTGGGCGGGGACTTCTACGACTACTTCTGTATCGGGGCAGATCGCTTGTTCTTCGTGCTTGGCGATGTATCTGACAAGGGAATACCGGCTGCTTTGTTCATGGCAGTAACCATGACGTTGTTGAAAGGGAAGATGACCTCAGAGATGACTCCTGGAGAGCTGTTGACGGCAGTCAATCAAGAGCTTTATAAGGATGACTCAACGATGTTTGCGACGATCTTCTGCGGTTTACTAGATGTACGAACAGGACAGTTAATTTATAGCGATGGTGGTCATTGTCCCCCTTACATCATGCGGGAAAGCGGAGACGTGGAGCAGCTGAAAGGGAAGAAAGGGCTTCCGCTTGGCGTTATGGATGATATGCTTTATATGGATAATGAAATAACATTAGGTCTTGGTGATCGAATTATACTTTATACCGATGGGATTACAGAGGCAGAGGACCGGCTGCAGGAGCAATATGGCTTCTTCCGACTATGTGAACTATTGACGAAGGAGCAAGCAAGTAATCAAACGCGCTTGCTCGAGCGGATGGTTGAGGACGTAGATGACTTCACGAATGGCGCTGTCCAGTCTGATGATATTGCTGTGCTCGTTATAGACAGAAATACAACCAAAACGTAACCTCAAAGCCATATAGTTGTGATATAGTGAATTTATACGACTTCATGCGTTCAGACACGGATAATTAGGGGACGCAAGCCATCAGCGGATGGGAAATAAGGCTGGGAAATACCACAATAGGGGGTTCATGCCAATGCAACAGTCACGTATAAACAGGCAACCAGATACTTCTTTGCAAACGAATCATCGTACCAAAAGCAGTACGCAAGGACAGTCTGCGGGAGCAGATCTGATGAATATTCAGCGCACGATTGGCAACAAAGCTGTTGGCAGCATGCTGACTGTTCAGACGAAGCTTACTGTTGGACCCGTGGGTGATTCTTATGAACAAGAAGCCGACAAAGTCGGTAAAGAAGTAGCTGATCATATCGCAGCATCGGAAAGTGGCGGGGCATCTAAGACTGACGTTCAGCGTACGGAGAGTGAAGGTGCAGGTTCGGAAGAGGAAGAGCTGCAGATGAAGCCGTCGAGTGAAGCAATCCAGCGCTCGGAGGGCGGAGAATCGGAAGAGGAAGAGCTGCAGATGAAGCCGTCGGGCGAAACAATCCAGCGCTCGGAGAGCGGAGAATCAGAAGAGGAAGAGCTGCAGATGAAGCCGTCAGATGGCGGAGGTTTCGACGCCGGGGCGTCCATTGAATCTCAGATTAAATCGAAACAAGGCAGCGGAAGTAAGATGGATGATCAGATTCAAGCGAAGATGGAATCTGCATTCAAGGCTGACTTTAGCAAAGTTAATATACATAATAACGCAGAGTCTACGAAGCTAAACGAATCGTTAGGGGCGGAAGCGTTCGCAACGGGGAATGATATCTTTTTCCGAGAAGGCAGATATAATCCTGAAAGTCATCAAGGTCAGGAACTACTGGGGCATGAATTAACGCATGTAATCCAGCAACGAGGCGGCAAATAAACTTAGATCTACGGCAACAGGGAATATTATTCGCTTGTTGCCTTTTTGTATGGATAACCAGATCGCGTAAAGGAGTAAAGCTCTAATGGCAAAAGGGAATCACTTTCAACCCAGACCGAGCGCAATTGCTAACCAACATGCAAATCAGTCACAAATGTCTCAGAGGAGCAGCGCAGCGCCTCAAGCGTTTCCGCTCGCTCCGAACTTCTTTATACAGATGCAGCGTACGGCAGGCAATCGGGCAACGCAAGCTTACACCAATCAACTCATTCAGCGTAATACACCGGCTTCTCCTTTACTAGTGGTTCCTACTGCGGCGCCAGCAGCTACGGCAGCGCAGACGGTAGCACCAACACCGGCAGCTGCAGCGACGCAGACAGCAGCCCCAACGCCAGCAGCAACGCAAGCTGCAGCGCCAGCGGCGGCAGCATCAGCATCAGGAATGTCTAAGGAAACCGCAGATATGACAGCGGGTGTCACATCAACATTCAGTGACAGCTTCGGGGCTCGATCGGATAATTTGAAAGATTCTTTTGATAAAACGGATAATGCAAGTGATGCTCAACAATCCGCTAGTATGGGGGCTGTCGCTTCAGCTGCGGATTTGATTGGAGGTCCCTTCCAAATCTTGAGTACGATCAGGGAAACGTTGGCCATTTCTTCAGCTGACCGTACGAAAGGGGATTACGCATCAGCAGGATTAGCCATAACTGAATCCGGCGGCAAAATGGTTAGCGGCTCGGCAGGTTTGGTTGATAAAGCAGCGAAATCTACGGGTCACAAGGATGGCGTAGGAGGTTCCTCATCAGTCAGCGATTACTCCGGAACGGTTGCTGAGGCGATATCGGCTGTGAAGAGTACCATTATGACCGTTAAGGGTATATATGATATGTATAGTAAGTTCTCCGAGAAGGATACGGGCGAGAAGGCAAAGGGTGTTATTGATGTTATCAGCAATGCCATCCAAGGTGCGCAATCGGGTCTTAAAGTGGCTAAGGGCATCATGGAAATTATGGAGACAAGTACAGCAAGCTTAACCTCCGTCATACCGGGTGTCAGCATTGCGGTCAGCGGTGTGAAAATTGCCATAAAAACCGTCGATGTGATTAAAGCCGGCTTAAACCGTTCGGCAATGACGGCATTGAAACGTGATTTCAAAGGGAAAGCTGAGAATGCTGCATTCGTCAAAGCTAAAACGTGGTATCGCAACGCAGGCGTGGATAAAGCGAAGCTTGCTGCGCATAAATTAACCCTAGAAACGAAGTCAGCGCAAGGCGATGCGGCAGCTAGAAGTCAGCTCGAAGCAATTAAAAACTACGAACTGGCCAAAGAAATGAAGAACATCAATGTGAAGCGGACGACACGCGGCGGCTTGCAAATTGGCTTAGAGTTAACTAAAATTGCAGCAGACATTGCAACATTGACTGGGGTTGGAGCACAAGTCGGAACACCTCTCAAAATTGTCGCTTCTGGTGTGGGAGCTGCCATGCCAATTGTGCGCTCTTTGAAACAAGCAGGACGCGACCGTGCAGCTAAGGACGGAGCATGGGGCATTACCAAAGCGGTATTCGATGCGAATAAATCGACAGAGAAGAAGCGGGAACGTCGTAGCAGAGATGCGGATCTGATTCTTGATTTAATCAGGAGCTTGCCTGAGATCTACGATCCTGTACCAGCAGCAGCGCCTGCAACGGCAGCCCCAGCGGCTGGGTCTGCACCAGCAGCAGCAACTCCTGCACCAGCACCGGTAGCTAGGTCTTTCACCGGAGGTGGCCATACAGATTCAGAAGTGATTACTCGCTACAAACAAGTATGCAGTTTTATAGAGGCAGCGGGAGTTAATTGGCCAACGCTTAAAGGCTTAGAGAATGATCCGGATAAACTGAGAGAAGGTCTTATTACTGCGATGGGCCAAAGAGAATAGGAGAGTGGACATACATGCTACCAGATTTGGTACATGCGCGCCATTTGGCGCAACTGGGATTATTGAAGCAAATCCTAGATGAAGCGGATCTTGCCACGAATTTATTGGAAAAATCCGAAGCGATTCCACTTCACGTGTTAATGGCAGGATTTCAAGAGGATAAAAAAGGGCGTGAACGGTTCCTGCACTTTAGTTTTTTACCTCTGAACGATGATGATATTGTTGCCATCCAGCTGCTACAAATTTACAGTACGCTGCCGTTTCACCTACAAGAAGGAGCGCGAGATGGCGTGGCTTCAGTACTGCTGGAAATTAATACAAGATTGCCAATTGGTCATTTTGGCATCAATGAACAGAATGAGCTGCACTATCGGTATGTGTATAGTATTTCAGCGTCCAGCACTTTTGAAAGCGAAGAAGTATTGGAGATTCTCAGCTTGTTCGTCTACATGTGCGATATGTTCGCTGAGCATGTTGAATTAGTAGCTAGCGGCGAAGCCTCTGCGGAGCAAGTTGTTCAATCTTTGAGATAGTTAAAGTAAACCCAAAAAACCGATTGCTTCCTTCCATAGGAGATCGGTTTTTTGGCTATATTCTGCGCTATTTGATTTTAGTCTGCAGCAGTTCGATAAGCTGCTTGCCGGGATCTCTCATTTCGCCGCCAGCTGGACGATTTCCGTTGCCATTCTTACCGCCTGTTCGATCGGTTGCATTAGCCTTTGGTTGTGCAGAAGCATCTGGTTTATTTTCTGTATTTCCAGATTCGCCATTTCGGTTACCCTTGCCACTGCCGGTGTTTCCGTTATTCCCAGATCCATTTGCACCGCCGTTTCCTCGATTGCTCATGCGCCCAGCTGAATCTTCTATAAATTTCTTCTGAGCATCCGTAAGCTTTTCAAACAGCTTGGTCTTGTTTTCATCACTAAGTTCAGCTTTTGTAACGATTTCTTGAGCAACGGGCAGCATGGCTTGAGCCTGTTCCTTCGTAATGGTAAGTCCATCAGCTTTGTCCAGCATGAGCAGCGTCTGGAATGTACTGAACATTTGTCTTTGCGCCGCATTCATGACAGGCCGTTCTTGAGCATTTTGCTTGCTGTCTGCCTGGGGTTGTCCGTTTTGTTGTTGCTGCTGCGGTTGTGCTGAGGTTGCTGCAGCGGGTTGTGAGGAAGACGCATTCCCACAACCACTCAGTAATACGGGAATAAGGATGCATAAGCCCGCTATTTTTGTCATTTTCATCATTGCTATGTTTCACTCCTATCAATCATCTTCTTCACAATCGTACATGGCAATTATGAAAAATCTGAGAAGAGAAGCTGAATGATACATAAAAGTTAGCTTAAAATTTGCTGAGGGATAAGATTAAGAAGACGAAATGACACAAAGTTTACAACTAGGGAGGTACTATTTATGCAGGAGCTTGTTGGGGAGTGCAAGGATTGTAAAAAGCCAGTTTTCTGCCATGATGGATTTATTAACGGCGTAGTGTTAGACGATAACACCTTAATATGCTTTGAATGTTTCAACGAAGAGAGCGAAATCAGCAGCTAGAAGAACAAAAAAAGAAGCTGCTCAGGCAGCTCCTCAACTAAACTTGTTTAACACCTTTGACGGTTAAGTTGGGAATATCACTCTTTAAAGCGTACCGCCTGTTCAGCAGATAACCGAAAAGGGAAGCCAGCGACTGCTGGAATAGCATTCCTAGTACAACGGGGACAGCCACAGGAGGCGGGAAGTAGGCAACTGCGAGTACCGCGCCAGCACTAATATTACGCATCCCACTGTTAAACGTAAGTGCTACGACGGCGTCTCGTTTCAACCGCATGAGCTTGGCGACTAACCATCCTAGGATGTAACCAAGTGAGGCTATGAAGAGTACAAATCCGGCTAAACCTAGTAATTTAGCATTAAAATCACGTAAATATGGGGCGATTACGGAGCTGTTGATAGCGACAACGATACCCATGGTTATTTTGGAGAAAGGACCTAGACGCCCACTCCATTGTTCTTTAATTTTGCCGCGTGTACATTGATTCAACAGCATGCCTATGATAGAAGGTAGAACGATCATCAGGAACAGGCCTTTCATCATCGCGAAGGAGTCCATCTGTACTTTGGTGCCAATTAAAGCAGATAGTGTGTAGGGAACGACAAAGGGTGAAAGAATGGTGTCCATGAGAATAATCGATAACGTGAGCACGATATTTCCACGATAAATGGCTACCCAGACGAAGCTTGTAATACCAGTAGGTATGGCTGCTGCTAAGATGAGGCCTGTTATGGTCATGGGCTCATGGCTATATACGACATGTCCGAGACCCATCGCAATCAGCGGCATCGCTACATGTAGAAACAACAATGTGGTTATGAGTGGAAGAGGCTGAACGACCACTTTGACGAATTCTTTGAAGCTGGAGCTTATGCTGCCTGCGAAAGTCATAAAGGCAAACAACCAAGGGGATAAATAGCTGAATCCGGATAAATGACTGCCTAGCAAAACGCCGATGAGAACGCTGACTGGTGTGATTAGCGGCAAGATTTTTTCTAATTGACGATTCAATTGGGACAGCATTTAGGTGAACATCCTTCCTGCAAACTTCTTAGGCAACACTGTCTCCCTATTATAAGAGTTGGTAGGGGGAGTGACTAGATTAAGATGCGGAGAAATTTTTTTATTTCCAAGCGCTGGATGACGTGCTATGATATTTAACAATTACATAAGAATGAATCCCTAGGGGCGCCGCAAGGCTGAGACAGAGTAATCTGAACCCTTTGAACCTGAACTGGGTCATACCAGCGGAGGAAAGTGGAACGATCATTGGAGCCCCATCTTTGCATGTTTATTAGGCGGCGCAACCTACAACCACTTTTCTTTGGAAAAGTGGTTTTTTTCATGCCTGAAAATAAGTTTTTAGGGGTGAAATTGATTTAATTCTTACATATTGGGCGGGACCCAAGAGATGAGATTTTATATGGATTATAGCGGTATAGCGATGTTTTTCAGCGCTAAAGTATATGCCTAGAGGAAAAGTGTCTCCGTAGCGGCGAAAAACATGCTTAAAACCTGAACGTACAGCTGGATAAGGAAAATTCTGTTTTTGTTTTGTTGTTTTTTATGTTTTAAAGCAAAGAGCAGGAAGGGAGTTGAGCCTCAATATGTCAGGATATGAACTGCATGTCATTTCCAATGGCAAGTTATCTTGGACGGAGTTGGCGGCGGTTGTAGCAAAGATTTACCCCTATGTTACGGCCATTCATATACGTGAAAAAAAGAAATCGTTAGATGAGATCTTCCTAGGTGTACAATTTTTGATCGAATCAGGTATTCCGTCGAAAAGCCTTTATATTAATGGTTACCCGTCCATTGTCACGGCTGCGGCTTTAGGCGGATTACAACTCCAGGGCAGCACCCCGCCGCTTTCAACCCTAAAAGAATTCTGTCAGGGAGTGCAGAGGACTGGCGTATCGATACATAGTGCGGAGGAAGCTAAGCAGCGAGAGCGGGAGGGTGCGGATTATGTGATGTTTGGTCATATTTTTGCTACGAATTCTAAGCTGGGTATCCCACCTCGGGGGTTGGAGTCGCTCAGAGATGTGGCAGCCCAAGTATCAATTCCGATTATTGCGATCGGAGGCATGAGACCTGAACGCGTAAGTTCAGTTTTGGAGGCGGGAGCTTCCGGTATAGCTGTGATGAGTGGGATATGGGAAGCGGAAGATCCGGTGGAAGCAGTGAAGGCTTACGCCAACGAGCTAGAGCGAAAGGAGGTGGGATAAATGAAACATATGAACGATGTGATCATCGTCGGCGGCGGAGTTATTGGCTCTTCAATCGCCTATAACTTGGCAAAGCGAGGCCAGTCGGTCATGCTCCTCGAGCGCGGGAGGCTTGGCATGGAAGCCTCGGCGGCGGCGGCGGGCATGCTCGGAGCACAATCCGAGATGGAGGATACGGGCCCGCTTTTCCAATGGGCCCGACAAAGCCGAGCGATGTTCCCTCAGCTGAGCGAGGACTTGAATGCTCTCACGGGCATCGACATCGGTCTCGTCCGTGAAGGTCTGCTGAACGTGGCGCTCAGCGACGTTCAAGAGCAGGAGTTGCGCGCGAGGGAGAAGCTCCAACGCGCAGCGGGCGAGCAGGCGGAGTGGCTGAGCGCAGCTGCAGCCGCCAAGCTCGAGCCCGCCTTGAGCGGGGCGACGCGCGGAGCCTTATACCTGCAGGGCGATGGGCAGGTAGAGGCGCCGCTGCTGGCGGCAGCATTCGCGCAGGCAGCCCGGGTGCTGGGGGCGAAGGTGCAAGAATTCGCCCAGGTACAAGGGCTGCTGACGGAGCGAGGCCGAGCCGTCGGGGTTATGACGAGCGAGGGTCCGCTCTACAGCGACCACGTCGTTGTGGCGGCTGGCACGTGGAGCGGACAGCTAATGGCAGGTATCGGCGTCGACCTGCCGATGTATCCCGTGAAGGGCGAGTGCTTCTCTGTCCTTACGACGAAGCCGTTGCTGAGGAAGACCCTGTTCACGACAGGGTGTTATATCGTCCCGAAAGCCGGAGGACGACTGCTGGTCGGCGCGACGGTAGTGCCGAACAGCTACGACCGCAAGGTGTCGCTGGCTGGGCTGGCCGAGCTGATGGATCGCGCGAGGCTGCTCATGCCCGCGCTTGGCGAAGCCGAGTGGGAGAAAGCTTGGTCGGGTCTGCGACCGCAGACGACAGACGGGCTGCCGTACATCGGCAAAGTGCCGGCGTACGATGGTTTATATGCTGCATGCGGGCATTACCGCAATGGGATTTTACTTAGTCCGGTCACCGGGAAGGTGATCGCGGATTTTGTTTTAGGCGGGGGAGAGGATTCTTTTCAGCCTGAGCTGGAGCTGGGATTGGAGATAGGATCAGGGACAGGATCCGAGGCAGAAACACAGTCAGGATCACAGACCTTTTCGGCTATGGAATCGTTGCTCGATGCTTTTAGTCCTGATCTATCTGGGGAATCGAAGCGGATTGGGCGGCGTGAAGGGAACCTATTTTCAGCTACAGGAAAGGAGCTGCACAGCATTGAAGCTGCACATTAATGGGCAAAGCGTAGACATTCCAGAATCGATCCGAACCATTGAAGAGCTGCTCGCGCATTTTGATTTGAGTGAGAAAATGCTCGTCGTGGAACATAACGAAAACATTTTACAAAAAGAAGATCACGCGAAAGTTGAGCTTTCCGAAGGACATAAAATCGAAATCGTTCATTTTGTTGGAGGGGGATAATTCTTATGTTAAAAATCGGTCCTTACGAGTTTCGTTCACGACTATTGCTAGGCACGGGTAAATTTCCGGATTTCAATATTCAGAAGCAGGCGGTTGAGGTTAGTGAATCTCAGATTTTGACGTTTGCGGTGCGTCGTATGAATATTTTTGAAGCGAGTCAGCCTAATTTCTTGTCGATGCTGGATGTGTCGAAGTTCACCTTACTGCCGAATACGGCAGGCGCCAAAACAGCTGAAGAAGCTGTACGTATCGCAAGACTAGCGAAGGCTTCCGGACTTTGCCATATGATCAAAGTTGAAGTTATTGGAGACGAGATGACGCTGCTACCTGACCCGGTTGAAACGTTGAAAGCCTCAGAAATGCTGCTAGAGGAGGGCTTCATCGTACTGCCATACACATCAGATGATGTTCTTTTAGCCAAACGCTTGCAAGCCCTCGGTGTTCATGCCATTATGCCTGGCGCATCGCCAATCGGAACAGGTCAAGGCATCATTAACCCGCTGAACCTGAGCTTCATTATTGAGCAAGCTACAGTACCTGTAATCGTCGATGCCGGCATTGGCGCTCCTTCGGACGCGGCACTTGCTATGGAGATGGGAGCCGATGGTGTGCTGCTTAACACTGCTGTGTCGGGTGCCAAGGATCCGGTCAAAATGGCTTACGCCATGAAACTGGCGATTGAAGCCGGACGTGCAGGATTCGAAGCGGGCCGCATTCCGAAGAAGCGGTATGCTTCGGCTAGCAGTCCGATGGAGGGTTTTAGTCGCGTTTAATTGGGGGAGAGCAAAAGTGTGAGTCTGAGAGAGCCGAAAATGACGTCTCGGTAGTGGAATAGTGAATATTCCATCGTGAGCGGTCGGAAAAAGTTTTCTCGGCTGGTGTGAGTGGATTGAGAGTAAGAATGTGGGACTGAGAAAGCCGGAAATGACGTCTCGGTAGAGATATAGTAGATAATCCATGGTGAGCGGTCGGAAAAGGTTTTCTCGGCTGGTGTGAGTGGATTGAGAGTAAGAATGTGGGAATGAGAGGGCCGGAAATGACGTCTCGGTAGAGGGATAGTGAATACTCCATGGTGAGCGGTCGAAAAAGGTCTTCTCGGCTGGTGTGAGTGGATTGAGAGTAAGAATGTGGGACTGAGAGGGCTGGAATGGACGTCTCGGTAGAGGGATAGTGAATATTCCATGGTGAGCGGTCGATAAAGGTCTTCTCGGCTAATGTTACCGTGCAAAAGCAAAAGTGTGTGTCTGTGAGGCGGACATGTAGAAGTTGAAGCTGAAAGGGGGAGTAAGATGTCTGTTTACAAAGCATTAACGATTGCGGGCTCGGATAGCGGAGGGGGTGCGGGGATTCAAGCAGATCTGAAGACGTTCCAAGAGCTGGGCGTCTATGGGATGTCGGTCATTACCGCGGTGACTGCGCAGAATACGCTGGGTGTTCAAGGGGTTTATCCGATGAGCGCTGAGGCGATCGAGCAGCAGTTGGCTTCTATCGGGGAAGATCTACCTCCCAATGCGCTCAAAACAGGGATGTTATTCAGTGGTGACATTATACGAATCGTAGCGACCGCGATACAAACCTACAAGTGGCAGCGGGTCGTGGTCGACCCTGTGATGATAGCCAAAGGCGGGGCCTCCTTGCTTCAGCAAGAGGCTGTTGAGGCGATGATCCACTCTTTATTGCCGCTGGCTGATGTGGTTACACCGAACATACCTGAAGCTGAAGCACTTAGCGGTATGCAAATAACAGACAGCGAGTCGCGTCAGCAGGCTGCGAAGCGGATTCATCTTTACGGCTGCAAGAACGTGATGATTAAAGGCGGTCATGACGTGAATACGGAGCATGCAACTGATTTGCTGTATGACGGGAAGACATTCACGGAGTTTTCGTCCAGACGTTTGGTTACCAAGCATACGCATGGTACAGGTTGCACGTTTGCTGCGGCGGTCACTTCGGGACTTGCACAGGGTTTAACGACGAAAGAAGCCATCCAACTGGCAAAAAGATTCATCCAAGCTGCAATTGCGGAGCCGTTACACATTGGCAGCGGTCATGGTCCTACGAATCATTGGGCTTATCAACGTGGAGTAAGAGCAAGTATTACTCGAACGGTGGCGAATGAGCTTGACAGGACGTCAGTTGGCGGGCAGCTAAAGAGTGATAGGGCTGTGGACGCTGAAGCTAATGCCGCTGGCTTAGATGACATATTCGTCAACGAGGATGTTCTCATTCGAGGTGTGCGATGAATAGCGAGCAGCTGCGCAAAGCGCTGCGTTTGTATTTGGTCATGGGCAGCCCGAACTGTGGAGGGGCTGACCCGTATGCAGTGCTGGAGGCCGCGATTGCCGGCGGCATTACGATGTTTCAGTTCCGCGAGAAGGGCGCCGGAGCCCTGCAGGGGGCGGCGAAGCTCGAGCTAGGCGCGCGGCTGCGCCGCTTGTGCGCGCAGCACGCGATCCCCTTCATCGTCAACGATGATGAAGGGCTCGCTCTAGAGCTTGAGGCCGATGGCATTCACATCGGCCAAGAAGACGCCCCAGCCGCCGCCGTGCGGCAGCGGCTGAAAAACATGATCGTGGGCGTCTCGGCCCACGATCTCGCAGAAGCCCGGTCGGCGCTTGCCGAAGGCGCCGACTATCTGGGCGTAGGCCCCCAATACGCCACGCGCACAAAGCTAGATGCGCGGGAGGTCCAGGGGCCTGCCGTCATCCAGCGGATTCGCGCAGGCGGCATCCGGCTGCCGCTCGTTGGCATCGGAGGCATCGATGCCACGAACGCATGCCACGTCATCCGCGCAGGGGCGGATGGCGTAGCCGTAGTCAGCGCGATTGCAAGCGCGCACTCACCACGTGAAGCAGCAGCTGAGCTGCTTAGAAACATCAAATAGAGGAGGAATTCGTATGACAACGACTAATAGTAGTTCTGTGAAAGACGTCCAAATTTCAACATTTCCAGGAAGTAAAAAGGTGTATGTACAAGGCTCAAGACCCGATATTCAAGTGCCAATGAGGGAAATTTCTTTGGGAACCTCCACGAATATACAAGGAGAGGAAGTAGCTAATGAGCCTGTGCAGGTTTATGACACAAGTGGTGTTTATACCGATACAGAACTGAAAACGGATATCCGTCAGGGTCTTCCCGCTAATCGCTTAACATGGATCGAAGAACGTGGTGACGTTGAATCTTACGTTGGACGTGAAGTGAAGCCAGAAGATAATGGGCTTGCATCTCCTGATGCAAGAGGTGCCGCTGAAATATTCCCTGGCTTACACCGCAGGCCGCTCCGAGCTAAAAAAGGCTGCAACGTGACACAGATGCATTATGCACGCCAAGGCATCGTGACACCGGAAATGGAGTACATTGCGATTCGGGAGAATCTCGATGCTGAATTCGTTCGTAAAGAAGTCGCTATAGGTCGTGCCATCATTCCTTCCAATATTAATCATCCCGAAAGCGAGCCGATGATCATCGGACGCAACTTCCTTGTGAAAATTAATGCCAATATCGGAAATTCCGCTGTCGCTTCTTCCATTGAAGAAGAAGTTGAAAAAATGACGTGGGCTACCCGGTGGGGCGCTGACACGATTATGGATTTATCAACTGGCAAAAACATACATACAACGCGCGAGTGGATCATTCGTAACTCCCCTGTTCCTGTTGGTACGGTGCCATTGTATCAAGCACTCGAAAAAGTGAACGGCAAAGCAGAGGACCTCACTTGGGAAGTGTACCGTGACACGCTGATTGAGCAAGCAGAACAGGGTGTCAGCTACTTCACAATCCATGCGGGTGTATTGCTGCGTTACATTCCTATGACAGCTCAGCGCGTAACGGGTATCGTCTCCCGCGGTGGATCCATCATGGCCGCATGGTGCCTTGCTCACCACCAAGAGAACTTTCTCTATACGCATTTCGAAGATATTTGCGAAATTATGAAAGCTTACGATGTCGCCTTCTCGCTTGGTGACGGACTCCGCCCTGGTTCGATCGCGGACGCGAACGATGAAGCCCAATTCGCCGAATTGGAAACACTTGGCGAGCTGACGCAAATCGCTTGGAAGCATGATGTCCAAGTCATGGTTGAAGGACCAGGCCACGTGCCGATGCACCTGGTCAAAGAAAATATGGACCGTCAGCTGGAAGTTTGCCAAGAAGCGCCTTTCTACACGCTTGGACCGCTGACGACCGACATTGCACCAGGCTACGACCATATCACCTCGGCCATTGGGGCAGCGATGATCGGTTGGTTCGGCACGGCGATGCTGTGCTATGTGACGCCGAAGGAGCATCTCGGCCTTCCGAATAAGGAAGACGTACGCGTTGGGGTCATCACGTACAAGATTGCTGCGCACGCCGCCGATCTGGCTAAAGGCCATCCGGGAGCGCAAATTCGCGACAACGCGCTGTCGAAGGCGCGCTTCGAATTCCGCTGGCGCGATCAGTTCAATCTCTCGCTCGATCCAGAACGCGCAATTGAGTACCACGATGAGACGCTGCCGGCCGAAGGCGCGAAGACGGCGCACTTCTGCTCCATGTGTGGACCGAAGTTTTGCAGCATGCGTATTACACAGGATATAAGGCAGTACGCACACGCTCAAGGGCTTGATGAAGAGTCCGCGCGAAACAGCGGCATGGAGGAAAAGTCCAAAGAATTCCGTGAAGCAGGAAGCCATATTTATCGATAAAATAGAGGGACGTTTCCACCATTAATGGGTGACAGAAACGTCCCTTTTTGCTACCATAGAGAAAAGCTTAACTTCGTTAATCCGTTAAAGCGTTGAAATGGTCAGAAAAGAGGACATTCATGCTTGCTGAGACTGCAATTGACATGAAATCCTTTTCGCATTATGATACGGTTAAAAAGATTTGACCGTCGTTTAATTAATCTCATTAAGAGATTAAGAGTTGACCATGAGCGCATGTTTAAGGGCTAGATTGGTACAATAGAGGGAGGTCGAGTCCAGATGAAGCTGCAACCAGTTTATATTATTGAAGAACTTGAGCAATTAAAAACGATAAGCGATCCACTACGCGCTAAGGTGTTACTTTATTTAATAGAGAAAGCTTACACCGGTCAGCAAATAGCTAAAATGCTGGGAATGGCACGTGCAAAAGTGCATTATCATTTGAACGAACTTGAGAAGCATGGTTTAATTTCGGTCGTTCGTACGGAACTCAAGAATGGTATTTTGCAAAAGTTTTATCGTGCAATAGCCCGCGGCTTCGTCCCTAGTGAAAAACTGCTGCCTTACGTCTCAGAGGTAGAGAATTACTATCGCGAGAGGACGCTTAGCGTACTTGGACGTGCCAGACGCAGAGCGATTAATGCCCCTGAAGAGGCGTTTCAAATTCCTTCTTCTGATCGTACCCAATGGCCGATTATCATGACCCAGGTCGAAGTCAAAATGAGCAAAGAGAAATATGCAGAATGGCTGAGAAAGTTTCGTGCTCTTATCTTTGAGCTCGATGCATCGCAGGAAGAAAATGGGGAGTGGTTTTATTTGACTACGGTCGGCTTTCAAACGAATGAGCCGAATTTTGACCCTGTTATAGAAGAAGAGGAGAGATAAAGTATGCTAGATCCAAGACTAACGAAGCTCGCAGATGTGCTTGTGAATTATTCGGTTAAAGCGCAGCCTGGAGAAAATATTTTGATAGAAGCGTATGGCATTGATTCAGCTCTAGTGAAAGAGATCGTGAAAAAGGTTCACGCAGCTGGCGCGCACCCTTTCGTCAATGTAAGAGATCATGTGATTATGCGTCAACTCATCATGAACGGTACAGAAGCTCAAATGCAAACATGGGCAGAAGCCGATGCTTTCCAAATGAAACAAATGCAAGGCTACATAGGTGTACGCGGCGGAGCCAATATTTATGAACTGTCGGATATTCCGGCAGATCGGATGAAGCTGTACAATTCGATTTATTATCAACAGGTTCATTTTGATGTCCGCGTGAAGGATACGAGATGGGTCGTTCTTCGTTACCCGACGTCTTCCATGGCGCAGCTTGCTAGCATGAGTACAGATGAATTCGAGGAGTTCTACTTCAACGTATGTACGATGGATTATGGCAAAATGTCCAAAGCAATGGATGCTTTGAAAGACCTAATGGATCGCACAGATAAAGTGCGCCTCGTTGGTCCAGGCACGGATTTGACGTTCTCGATTAAAGGAATCGGCGGCGTTAAATGCGATGGGGAGCTCAACATCCCGGATGGCGAGGTTTACTCTGCACCGGTTCGTGAGTCGGTGAATGGTATCATTTCCTACAATACACCAACGCCTCATGATGGTTTCATTTTTGAGAATATCGTACTTGAATTCGAAAATGGTAAAATAATAAAAGCGACAGCTAACGATACAGATCGAATTAATGAAATTTTCGATATGGACGAAGGTGCGCGTTATATAGGGGAATTCGCAATTGGTGTGAATCCTTACATTAAAGAGCCGATGAAAGATACGCTATTCGATGAGAAAATTGACGGCAGCTTCCACTTCACACCTGGAAATTGCTACGATGATGCTTATAACGGCAACAAATCCTCCTTGCACTGGGATATCGTGAATATCCAACGTCCGGAATACGGGGGCGGCGAGATTTGGTTTGACGATGTGCTCATTCGTAAGGACGGTATTTTCGTACTGCCTGAGCTTCTACAGCTGAATCCGGAAAACTTGAAGTAGAGCCCATTGTCTCAATAACAAAAAAAGGTTGTCCAAAGTCACGAAGACTTGGGCGACCTTTTTCTGTTTGGCTACAGATCAAACCCGCCGCTGCTGGGCCTGGTACTGCCGAGGAGGAAGGCCGACAGCCTTCTTAAACGTTCGGATAAAGTTGGAGTAGTCGTTGAAGCCTGCTAGCTGGCACGTATCAGTGACTGTAGAGCCCTCGCGCAGCAGCTGTTTTGCTTTGGCGATGCGCTTGAACAAAATATGCTCATGGATGGTGCTACCAGTGTGTTTTTTGAACAGTCTGCATAGGTAGGAACGATTCATGAACACGACGTGTTCCAGTACCTCGAGCGACAGATCTTGATCTAAATTTTCGTCAATGTAGGTGAAAAGAGAGGAGAGTTTGTCGGGAATCATGATCTGTTCCTCTTGTTTGCCTTGATTTTGAAAAATTCGATTGATAAACACGAGCAGCTCGATAAAGGCTGAAACAAACAGGATTTCCGATCCTGGGAGCGCTTGAGGTCGCTTATGCATCTCCATACGTTCGTAAAGCTTCATAATGTCATCAATCTGCTGTGGAGTCAGCCGCATCCGGTTTTGCTCACCAAAAATACGGTTATTGAAGCAGTCGAGCAAGTTAAACTGCGGAGAATTAAACGTCTCCATCAGCGTAGGATTAAAATGGATCACGACGTTCTCATAACGCTGTTTTTTGGATTGGAAATTAGGTCGATGCAATTCATTACTGTGCATGATCAGCAGATCCCCATACTGCAGGGGGTAAACCTGTTTTTCGATGAAGTAATGAACGTCCCCAGTAAGGAAAAAATAAATTTCATATTTGTCCTGGTGTTGGTGGAAATCCAATGGAATCGGATCATGGGTCACGGCATGTCTAAAATCGATCATGCGATGTAGATTCTGGTAAAGTTCCTGCATGTGAGGCTCTCCTCTATTTAGCTGGAGTCAATATTAGCAAACTTTTGCCCAATTAATGCAATGAATACGTTTTTATTATACTGCAAAATAAAGAATAGTTAAACAATCAACCAACTCTTGTTCAAGCGGAGAGACTTTAAGCTACGCTCAAAGATCCCTGTAATACCCCACAAAGTGACGCCAAGCTCTGAAGCATATTCCGTCCGCATCGAGCTTTAGCTCGATCGGCGTCTAAACTTACCATTTAAAGCGGTTATACATCACCGAATTGCTTCGATAAGAGTTTAGACAATACTTTGCGGGGGCCCCAAATGAAATTAGGAGGCATATTCATATGAAATTATCCGTGTTTACTGTAGCAACACCTGACCTGACACCAGAAGAACTAGCCAAGGCGGCCGTTGCTGCCGGGATTGAAGGCATTGAATGGCGTTTTAAAGATATTCCTGCTGACGCGGTAAATGAGAAGCCTTCTTTCTGGAGAAATAATCTTTGTTCCATTGATCCGAATGGTTCGGATGAAGAATTGGAACGTTTCCGACTTGCTGCTGTTAACAATAACTTAGTGAACTTGAGTATCACCCCTTACTTAAATGCTTGTAATGTTGCAGAGACCGAGCATGTTTTCAAAACTGCTAAGAAAATTGGAGCTTCCTTCATTCGTATCGGTGTACCTGGCTATGACAAAAGCAAAAATTATAATGACTTGTATGCAACGGCTGTAGACTATTTACATCATGTGCAGGAATTTGCTCAGCAGTATGGCGTTAAAGCCTTAGCTGAAATCCACCATAATACGATCACACCAAGTGCTGGTTTGGCACATCGACTGGTTTCTAACTTCAATTCGGATCACATCGGGGTTCTGCATGATGCCGGCAATATGGTGCATGAAGGATACGAGAATTTCCGCATGGGTCTTGAGCTGCTCGGACCTTATCTAGCGCATGTTCATGTTAAAAATGCAAGATGGTTGCCAACTGGCGAAGAGCAAGATGGCATCAAGCTCTGGAAAAGCGAGTGGTCACCACTAAGCGAAGGGATCGTCAATTGGAAGCAACTGCTGAATGACTTAAAAGCGGTCGGCTACGATGGTTATCTCGGCATTGAAGATTTCAGCGGTCAATATGGCTCGCAGGAGATGCTGAACAATTTTGCTTCGAAAGTGAAGCAATGGTTGGCATAAATAATTGAATGGTCTTAGGAGTCTCACTCGTCTTCAGCGGGTGGGGCTTTTTTTAGTTCGTTTATCCTTGTTTGCATGCCCATGGTTGATATGTAGCCTTTGCTTTGTGTAAGATGGAACTCAAGAATACTGGGCAAAGGAGGGGAGCCATGGCGCGCTCGAAATCGCTCTGGTTACTATTGTTGTGGTTTATAATCGCTGTCGCTGGTCTGCTCGTTTTGAAATGGACCGGTGTATGGGAGCGCTTGGATCTGGATTGGATGACCGATTGGCTGCGTGACCTAGGTCCACTTGGTGGGCTGCTATATATTATTGTTTACACGCTTCGTCCATTGGTGTTATTTCCGGCGACACCGTTGACCCTATATGGGGGCTATGTGTTTGGCGCTTTCTGGGGGACAATCTATGATATTATTGGGGCTGGCGCGGGGGCGATGCTATCTTTCTATATTACGCGCAAATGGGGCCGCAACAGCTTTCAGCGGATTTTGCGAAATAAGAAGCTGCAGTCTTTCGATCAGAAGGCCGAGGAAAAAGGTTTTATGGTCGTCCTGTATATGCGGCTAATGCCTTTCTTTCCTTTCGATGGCGTGAGTTATGGGGCAGGACTGTCCAAAATTCGCTTTTGGGACTATACGTGGGGAACGCTGATTGGTATAATTCCGGGTGCCGTTGTTTATAACGTTTTTGGAGCATCACTGCAAGACATTGGATCGGGTAAGTTTTATGCCGCAGTGGGAATGTACATCGCATTTGCGTTAATACCGCTGCTCCTGAAGAAGACACAGGCTCTAAGAACTCGCGACCGGGCATAGCGTATATAGCGTAATGAGAAGATTATTATGGGGAGAACTTAAGTTATGCAGGGGAAATCGTTGTACAAAGATTTATTTTGGGGATTTGGGGCAGCGTGCGTGTTGTTAATGGGTTTCGTTCTATTGTCTCAAAGCTTGTCATCCAGCTGGTTAAAGGAATTTGACGAGAGTATAGGTAGTGCTGTACGTACACTCAGAAGTGATGCTGTAACACCGGTTGCTTTATTTTTTACTATAATGGGAAAAGCGATAACAGAATTCATTGTATTCGTTGTTGTAGCCCTCATCCTGCTGATCAAATTTAAGCACAAATGGGAGACACTTATATTGCTCATTGGTGTATTGACTGCGTGGGGGTTGAATCAACTGCTTAAAGATCTTTTTCAGCGTGACCGCCCTGTTGGAATGTGGTTAATAGAAGAAAATGGCTTCAGCTTTCCTAGTGGACATGCGATGGTGTCTAGCTTATTCTATGGATTGATCGGCTACTTATTGTGGGTCAATGTGCGCAAAATATGGAAAGCTGCTTGGCTAATTCCGGTTGTTACTATCGTTGTGGTTGTATGTATCGGGTTAAGCCGGATTTATCTAGGTGTTCATTATCCAAGTGATGTACTGGCAGGGTTTGCCGCTGGCGGCGCTGGACTCATTGGATGTATCATGGCGATTCACCGTATTAGGACGAGAAAGATACGAAGCATACATAGATCGGAACAGCTGCGAGGCTGAGTTAGGTAAAACAAAAAGGGCCGTCAGGAGTATCCAGACGGCTTTTTTGCAAGTTGTTGTACAGCGTACAACAATTTTCTTGATTTCTTCTCGTCGGAATGCTAAGAATGTTGTATGTTGTACAACAATTTTGCCTTCTTAGAGGCTATAGAGCTACTTTTGGCTGAAATTGTTGTAATTTTTGCAACATTCGCGTGGAAAACGCGGATTAGCTTGCCTAAAGTTGTACAAAATACAACTTCACAAGGTTGAGCAGCGAATGTAAGTCTTAGTCGCAGCTTGCTTTGCATCAACTTTTATAGACGCTCAAGGACAGCGTAAGTCGTTTTTTCTATAAGATATACTTAGGTTTCAAAAAGAACCATTTGGTGACCGGTTAGACTGACAGAAACGGAAGTATAACCTTCTTCGTCCGTCCTATGAGGAATCATCGTCTTCTCCGGCAGCAGCATGACTTGTTTAACTTTCTCATCCAATTTGACCTGTACGGAGATATCCTTTAAAGTCAGCACATCTTCGATGACTTGGGTGTCTCCTCGCAAGATAGGGACGGCATAGAGCAAATGCAGCACGTAATCCGTACCATTGGATTGACGGGTCAAGTTTACTTTCCCTGCAGAAGGCAGATCGGTTTTCACCGTTGGAGCCGAGATAAACTGTTTGACACACGCAAGGAATAGGTCCCTATACAACTGCACGCCGTGCTTCCGATACAACCTAAATAGAGGTTGGGCGATATATATGATATTGCCGTGTTTAACAACAGCCGGATAATCCGCTTCTTCTTTGGCCGGAGCGTGAAGATGCGAACAGAAATGCCCGTGCCTCCGGTTGAAATAAGGCTTGTAGGTCTGGGCCAACACTTCAGCTCTATTCACCTGAACTTGATAACCCGACTCATAATTGAGAAAAGGGGATCTTACAAACGAACCGGTTAGTTGATCAGTGACTAGGGTATAATCCACATCCCACTCTGATTTTCCTTTGAACTCCACGCCTAGATCCAGGGCGAATTCAGGGCGGTCGACCCTAAGTCCGCTTTCAGCGCTCATGATCACATTTCCGCCGCTAGCTATATAATCTTCAAGTTTGCGCTGTAAGGCATCAGATACTCGAATACAGTCGGGCAGTACGATAATTCGATAGACGGAGAAGTCCATCGAGTCATCGATGATATCGAACAAATAGTGGCCTTCTTCAAGCATCATATAAGCACCCATATCGCTTGTTCGGCTATCTTCGGCATCCGTGAGAGTATTGGCTGAAAGGATGGCAATTTCGGATATGCTGGTCGTATCCTTACACCATGGTTCTTTGGCAGCGATCCCATCGAAAGCTTCCCCAATAATCCGGTAGGTTTCTTCGTCCATTCGTCCATCGGGGTGAAGCTGATCCCCAATACAAATTCTTGCTCCGAAGGCTAACATTTGCTGGCATTCATACTTCAATGCGGCTGGATTTTTGAATCCGCCGAATTCTCCCCACGATTTGTGGAATTTCCCTGTCATTCCTAGATACTGAAAGTCTTGTTTGCGAATGTACCGAACCATGCTGGTGAAGTAATCATAACCCCAGCCGCCTGTCGGCAGCGATTCGATGTCGTAATGCGAATAGTATGGGTAGTATTGTTTTTCACCCATTTTTTCAGTGCAGCAGTTATGATACAGTCTGGTTTCCGGGTTAAGGGACCAAATTAGTTCGGATGTCTTCTGCAAGTAATTCAAATATACATTTTTGGCCAATTGCTTGCGGTGATCCGGGTTGTTTTCGTCAAGACCCATTTCTTTGAGGCTGTCGCGGCAGTAAGAACATACGCAAGGATATTCTCCGACGATATCGTAAAAGATTCCAACTGGCTGGAATCTCTCCATGACTTCCTTCGTATAGTCCAGAAGATACTGTAAATACGGTGTATTTAGACATAGCATATGCCAACCGTCAAATCCGGTCGAACGGGGGTCATCTGGATCAGATTTTGGTGGACCGTAGGGATCATCTCCTTCGGGGGCGATTGCCACCCATTCCGGGTGCTCGCGGGCAGAGAGTTCGTTAAATCCGACCGTCATATAAATCGGAGCTTCGATGTCATTTTTGCTGCAAGCATCTAACATGCGCGGCAACAAATTCGTTTCCAAATGAGGATGAGGCTTACCGACTTTCGTGTCAAAATAACTCCAACCATGATGGCACATGGCGAAGACGTTGATGGTATCTACTTGAGCACTTTGCAAACAAGAGATGAATTGTTCTTCATCGAAATTTCTACCAACGCCGGTAATGTGCTCGGACGTATGAAAGTCCAGATGGACTTGGCGGTAACGAATAGATTTAAATGATTTCATAGATTCACATTCTTTCTAAGTGTATTGTTATTCCGTGTGAACCATCAATCTGGATGGAAACCCAAATTTAGAATAACAAAAGCGTTATGAGCTGTCTTTGAAGGAATGTATTACATTTGTACAAAACTATCCTAATCTTTTAATATCCCTCCCTTAAACGTTTGCGATAAGCTGAGGGTGACTCGCCGAAATTTTGCGTAAATAATCTTGAGAAGTAATGTATGGAACCGAAACCAAGGTCTTCCGTGATATCAGTGATAGACAGATTGGTCTCTCGTAGAATCTTCTTGGCTCTCTCCAACTTGCATTTAATCGCATAAGAATGAGGGCTCATGCCTATTTCCTGGATAAACAACTTATGCAAATATGAAGTGCTAATCCCTAGTTGCGAAGCCCATTTTTCTATAGAAATATTATGTTGAGGAAAATCCTTCATTTGCTTCATGATCGCTTGCATTCTTCTGTCACTTTTCAGGGTAGGGTTCCGCCATAGGTTCGCCAATTCTGAAACAAATTGCTCAAAGGCAGCTCTTCTGAAAAGTTTGGCATCTTCCTGTGTTTGCTCGATATTTTCGATGACATGAAGATATAATTCCATCCATCTCATCTGCTTGGGGGCATGCACTTTGGTAGGAATTGTAGGCATGTCCTGAAATACCACGTTAGGTGAGCACTCGGAAGGATCACGGATTTGGTCTCCGAAATGAAACAAAGACATATCTCCCACTCGAGGTATCGTGTTGATCCAATCAAAGTAAATCGAAGCATGGACCATCGGATGCTGGTGATCCGCATGAAAAGAGTGAGGCAGGCCTGGCGGAATGTAAAACAGCTCTTCTCTGGTACAGGAATAAACGGTTGTTCCAATAGTTATTAAACCCTTGCCTTCATAGATGTATACAAAGGAATGTACGAACGATTTACGCGGACCAATTCGCTCATTTGGACGAAACGGAAAATAATCGGCTCGATATATTTGCGGAACAATGTCGGAAAGTTGTATCGTTTTCACTTCTAGCTTCATATATTTAGAGTCACCTCGATCACCTTAATATTTGTATAATACAATACTTTACGAATGAATGAGATTCGTAGGGTGAAAATTTTAACCCTTTGTAAATTTATGCCATTGTCAAAAGAAGATAATCGATTTATACTATGAACCAGAAGCACGGTAAACTTTCTGGTATCGATACCAGAAACCGCATTATTTATTCAGATACAAATTAATTTGGATATCTAGCGCTGAATCTGGTATCGATACCAGATTGTTGTAATCTTACACAGGAAGGTGGTTAGCCCCTGCGAACGTTTTGCCTACCATTCTGGTATCGATACCAGAAATAATTCTTAGACGAAATGTTTATGCTAATGAATGCATATATGGTGGTGCGCAAGCGCCATGAATAACGTGAAATCAAGAGGGCATCCTATGTGGTTGGGGAAAGCTGAAATGAGCCTTGGAATTACAAATATCTGATATTATTATCAAATTTCGCTTTAATCGGAGGAACAAGACTATGAAATTTAAAGCATTGTACAGTGTGCCAGTAGCTCTTAGTTTGATTCTTGTCGTTTCTGCCTGTGGTGACCAGACTAATACGAGTACTTCGACGCAAAAACCAACTACGACCAATTCTAATCAAAATGAAAGCGCTTCTAATCAGAAGGTTGCATTAACGATGTGGTATTGGAACGGTGCGATATCCGATTCAACCATTGAAGCAGCGAAGAAAAAATTCCCGAATATTGATTTGCAAGCACAGAAGCTTCCGTCAGGAGGCGATTATGCTACCAAATTAAAAACAACAATCTCAGGCGGAGGAAGCGGGCCGGATATCGTAGCGATGGATAGCTGGATTTCTTCCATGCTCCCTTACAAAGAAAAATTCGTGAATTTATACGATCAAGGCGCTAAGGATATTCAACCCCAGTATTTGGATTGGAAATGGAAAATGGCCGCGTCATCAGACAATAAATATTTGATCGGTTTGCCGATCGATGTGGCTCCTCTTGTTATGTACTACCGCAAAGATTTGTTTGAGAAAGCGGGAGTGCCGAGCACGCCGGAAGCCATTAAAAGCCAAGTGAAGACGTGGAGTGATTATTTCAATCTTCAGCAGAAAGTGAAAGACGCAACAGGATCGCAATTATTATCCATTGTGGATGTTTTCAGAAACATCATAGGCCAAAATAGCCAAGGTTATTTTACGGAAGATGGGAAATATATTGGTGATCAGGCCCATATAAAAGGTGCTTGGGATATGGCTGTGAAAGCTTACCAATCGGGCTTAACGTACCCAAATGTTAGTGATGCTGAGAAAAATGCCGCAACGAATAACAGCAAAGTCTCTTCTTTCATCGGGGCGTCTTGGGCTGTTGGTGATTTGATTGGCGCAGCTCCTGACACGAAGGGGAAATGGCAGATTGCCTACCCGCCTGGTGGTGTGGGTAATCAGGGAGGATCCTTCTTCGGATTGTTGAAATCGACGAAAAATCCGAAAGAAGCTTATGAAGTTATTAAATTCCTAACTAGCCCCGACAATCTGGTTGCTGGATATAAGGAATTCGGTAACTATCCGTCTACACCGGAAGTTTACACGAAACCTGAAATGGTAAATAAAAATGAGTTCTTCGGAAACCAAGATCTGAGTCCGATATTCGCTGAAGCGGCAAAAGATGTAAAAATCGCACCTGTCGATTCAAGAGACGATATGGTCGGTACTTCTTTGACCGATGAAATTGGTTTAATTGACACGCAGAAGAAAGACCCAGAAAAGGCTTGGAAAGATGCGCAGGAAAAAATTAAAAGGCAGCTTTCACGCTAAGTCGGATCTGGCAAGTAAATGAATGAAATAATGGATGTAGGTGAGGAAGGAGGCTTCCTCGCCTCGTCCAATTAGCGGAGGAATAGCATGGGAGGTCTTTTTAAAGAAATTTATAAGAGCAGAACGCTGTATCTTTTTATTTCTCCATTTTATATTTTGTTCCTGATCTTTTCGGTATTTCCCATTTTGTTCTCGATGTACTTAGCCGTACATAAATGGGATGGGATTGGAGAAATGAAATATGTTGGATTCAAGAATTTTGATTATATGCTCCATGATCCGACTTTTTGGAAGGTGTTAGTCAACAATATCGCACTTTGGATATTAGGGAACGCCCCGCAGCTTCTGTGTGCATTGGTTGTCGCCTATATCATTAATTTATCTATCGTAAGATTCAAGGGTTTTTACAGAATTGCCTATTTTCTACCGAATGTAACAGCTATGGTGGCTGTCGTCATTATCTTTCAGTCTTTGTTCGGCAACGAGTACGGGCTAATTAACTATTTGATGGAAAAAATCGGCCTTCATAAGATAGCATGGTTAAATTCTGAATTTGGAGCAAGAGTTGTTATTGCAGCCATGATTTCTTGGAGATATATGGGGTATAACGCCGTCATCTATTTATCGGGCTTGCAAAGGATTCCAAAAGATCTATATGAAGCAGCTGAGCTGGACGGCGCTACATTATTTCAAACTTTCACTAAAATTACGATACCAATGCTCAGACCTATCATCTTGTTCTCTGTGATGATGTCGACAATCGGCGGGTTTCAAATTTTCACGGAACCTCAAGTATTAGCTGGAAATCAACCGCCATACCCGGGCACCGATACGATCGTTCTCTATATGTTCCGGGAAGGTTTTAATTATCAGAATTATGGTTATGCAGCTGCGGTATCATGGGTGTTATTCATCATCATCGGCTTATTATCCGTCCTCAATTGGAAATTTTTCAACAGATCGGATGATTGATAAAAAGGAGAATACAAGATGACTGTTGAAGTGTTGACCAAAAAGATAATCGTAAATACTTTATTGATGATCGGAGTCGCGATCTCCATATTCCCGTTTTACTGGCTTATCGTCATGTCCACGAATGAGACAAGTGCGATGTTTGCTTTTCCTCCGAAGTTAACGTTCGGAACTAATTTTATGAATAACTTTCATCATGTATTGGAGAAAAGCAATTTTATTCGTTCATTCTTCAACACGGTTTTCATTGCATTGATTAGCTGCGCGCTTCAGTTGTTTTTCAATTCATTGACTGGATTTGCATTTGCCAAATTTAAGTTTCCGGGTTCTAAATTGCTGTTTTTTGCTATGATGGCTACGATGATGATTCCTGCGCAAATGCTGCTTGTTCCGCAATTCATCATCATTAAGGAGTTCGGGTGGCTGGGAAGTTATAAGGCCTTGATTATCCCGGGCATGGCAAGTGCATTCGGGATTTTTTGGATCAGACAATATGCGTTAGCGATCCATGATGATTTGCTCGAGGCTGCGAGAATCGATGGCTGTAATAAATTTGGACTTTATTGGCATGTTGCTTTGCCGATTTTAAGACCTGCGCTCGCCTTTCTCGCTATCACGACGTTTATGGGCGTATGGGAAGATTATTTGTGGCCATTGATCGTATTGACGGACACATCCAAATTCACATTAATGTTGGCCTTACAGCAATTAAAATCGGCTCATACAGCAGACTATTCCATGGTTATGACTGGAGCACTTATGGCTACCCTTCCATTGATTGTCTTCTTCCTTATTGTGAGCAGACAATTCATCGCTGGGATCACAGAGGGTGCAGTTAAAAGTTAAGATATACATTGGAAGAGAACTAGTTTTCAGAAGGTAGGGTGACAAGGTTGGCTCCGAAGATTAAGGATGTCGCCAAACAAGCAGGCGTTTCCGTGACTACGGTTTCGCGGGTGCTTAATGGAGAGAAGTATGTAAAGGACGATCTAAAAGCTAGGGTGAAAAGAGCTATTGACGAGCTCGGCTACGCGCCTAGTCATATCGCAAGGAGTCTGGTGCGGAAAAAGACGAACCTTATCGGTGTCATTGTCCCAGACCTTACATCAAGCTTTTACTCCACCATTCTAAGCAGTATTGAAGAAACAGCGAGTCTGAATGATTACAATCTTCTGGTGTGTAACATCATTGAGGATACCGATAAAGAGTTCAAATATTTAAATGTATTTAATGAAATGCGTGTAGACGGCATTATCATTATGCATGAAAAACTGAATGATGAAATCCGGGCATTTTTGAATAAGCTGGATATCCCGATTATCTTCTCAAGTGTAAGACCATCGGATCAAACGTTCCTTTCTGTGATCATTGATGATTACGCGGCAGCCTTCGATGCAACCAATTATTTGATAGAGCTTGGACATCAACGAATTGGGTTTATTGGCGGCGACATGAGGGATGTGACCTCCGGCCAAAATCGCTACATCGGTTACCGCGGTGCTCTATCCGAGCGCAACATCCCAATCGTAGATGAATACATTCGGTTCGGCGATTATAAAATACAAAGCGGATACAATCTCATGAAAGAGATTCTGGCTTGCGGTACCCATCCAACCGCTATATTTGCAGTGAGTGACGATATGGCTGTAGGGGCTATGAATTGCATTCATGACCATCAGTTGAAAGTTCCGGAAGACATTTCGATCATTGGATTCGATGGAAGCCAGTTGACGGAGTTGGTTCGTCCACAGTTATCCTCGATGGAGCAGCCTATTCAAGATATGGGGAAAGTTACGGTGGAAACGCTGCTTGATTTGATTTCAGGGGATGCGGAAACGCCGAAGGAAGATATCATTTTGAAACACAAGCTTGTTGTCCGTAACAGCTGTGGGCCTTATCGCGAAGACAAATAAGCATAGAAAAACATAGATATAGAGAAGCGTAAAAGCATAGATTATTTATCTGGATTGAGAGAGGGAGAGTATATTGAAAAAATTTGATGCGGTGGTCATCGGTGACGCCAATATAGATCTCGTTGTGGCAGGACTTAATCAAATTCCTCAGCCAGGGCAGGAGATTTTCGTTAATAATATGACGATGCATGTTGGCGGGGGAGCGGCTTTGTTCGCGATTTCACTCGCTAAGCTCGGGCTTCATGTGGCTTTTAACGGTGTTCTGGGAGATGATGGCTATGGCCATTATGTTCGAGGGGAGTTTGGCCAATATGGAATCGATACCAGCTTGATTAAGACGAGTAAAACGAGTAACACCGGTATCACGATAGCGATTAATCCCGAGACGGATCGGTCTTTTATCACTTATGGCGGATCCAATATGGAGCTTGAAATAAGGGATCTGGACTTGGCACAAATCGCTCAAGGGAAACATGTCCACGTGACCGGATATAGAGGAAGACGCAACCATGAAGAATTCATAGCGATGGCCAAACTACTTAAGGAGATGGGTCTAACCCTTTCTTGCGATGTAGGCTGGGATGATTCCGGTGAGTGGTTTAAGGGCGTTTTCGATTTAATGGCTTATTTTGATGTGTTTCTAATGAACGAAACGGAAGCTTTTCATTACACAGGCTTCGATCATATAGAAGAAAGCTTACGCTTTATGGCGAGCTATTCCAATCATATTGTGGTTAAACTTGGTCCAAAAGGGGCCGTTGCCATGAAGGATGGCCGGATAACGTACCACTCGGCATTTCCAGCCGAGACTGTAGATACAACTGGCGCAGGGGATTCCTTTAACGCTGGTTATATCTATGGACATTTGACGGGTCAAAATGTGGAAACATGCTTGCAGTACGGAAATGTTTGCGGAGCACTATCTGTCGGCGCTCATGGCGGCAGCACGGGTACACCGGACAAGGATGGGCTTGAGGCCTTTATCCTTCAATTCGGAGATCACATTAAAGAACGTATGGAGGCGTAATTATGAAATTGACCTTAATCGGAGGCGGCGGGGTTCGCGCCGTTTTATTCACAAAAAGTTTAACGTTAAAAGCCGAAGATGCCGGGATTACTAAGCTTGTTCTTCATGATACGGATGCGGAGCAGCTAGCGATTATTTCGAAATTATGCCAGATCGTAATCGATCGCAGCGGAATCAACCTACAGTTGGAGACGACGACTGATAGCCGCGAAGCGATTAAGGGTGCGGACTATATTGTAACTACGGTACGTGTAGGTAAGGAATGGTCACGGTATGTAGATGAGCAGATCGCTCTAAAGCATGGCGTGATCGGTCAAGAAACGACGGGGCCAGCCGGTTTCTCGATGGCGATTCGTACGATTCCAGTTCTCATGGAATATTGCGAGATTGCCAAAGAGCTTGCACCCCAGGCTTGGATCTTTAACTTCTCGAACCCGTCTGGACTAGTTACGCAAGCATTGCGAAATGCGGGTTACGATCGGGTGATCGGCATCTGCGATTCGCCAAGCCATACGAAGCTGCGAATGGCGGAAGCGCTAGAGCTCGATCCGAAGGAGCTTGAAGTTGAATTTTTCGGACTTAATCATTTGTCATGGATGACCAAAGTGATTTACCAAGGCAAGGACATTATGTCGGAGCTTAAGAATGATCCTGATTTTACAAGTCGAGTGGATGAATTCAAAATGTTCGACACCGATTTGCTGAAATCACTTCCTTTTCTGCCAAATGAATATTTGTACTATTATTACCACCGTGAAAAGGCCTTCGCCAATATTGTCAAATCAGGAATGACGCGCGGCCAGATGATCGCTGAGAATAATAAGGAAATGTTGGATATCTTACGCAAGATGGATATTGAAAGCAACCCAGATGAAGCCATTCAAACCTATTTGTACTATACGCAAAAAAGGGAAGCTTCTTACATGGCGATTGAAACCAACTCGGAGTCGAAGCCTGTTCTACCGACAGATAAGCTGGAGCTGCCTAACTCACTTGGCTATGCAGGTGTCATGCTGGATTTTGTGGAGTCGCTGCAAACGGGTGAGACGAACAACATCGTTCTATCTGTACCGAATGAAGGCAGTATCGAAGGGTTCGCGGATGATGACGTCGTTGAAATTTCTTGCGTTATTACGAAAGACGGAGCAAAGCCAGTTCATATCGGTTCCGTGCCGGAGGAAATGAGCCTGCTGATGAAAAATGTGAAGCTGTTTGAGCGTCTGACCGTTGAGGCTGTCAAACATAAATCGCGTGACCTAGCCATCCAGGCACTCACCGTTCATCCGCTTGTTAATTCCTATTCCATTGCTAAGCTGCTTGTCGATGATTATTTGGAAGCCTATAAGGATATTCTGGGGGATTGGGAATAATGACCTTGCCTAATTCTGTCACTTCCTTGCTTGAAGAAGCGGAGATTAAGCTTGCTGGGCACCCGAAACTGCTCGCCATGTTCAAGAACTGCTATCCGAATACACTTGAAACGACAACCAAAATAATGAACGACAATACCGCATTTGTATTCACCGGGGATATCCCGGCGATGTGGTTAAGGGATTCCAGCGCGCAGGTGAGGCATTATATACCGCTTACGGCCGGAGACAAAGAACTGCAGGAAATAGTGGCGGGATTGATTCGCAGGCAAATCGCTTATATTCATATCGACCCTTATGCCAATGCGTTCAATGAGGAAGCGAATGATAATCGGTACGATCAGGATCTGACCGAGCTGAATCCGTGGATTTGGGAACGCAAATACGAAATTGATTCGCTCTGTTACCCGATCCAACTGTCTTACTTGTTTTGGAAGGCGACCGGACGGACGGATATGTTCGATGATTCCTTCCGGTCAGCGGTCCACACCATTATGTCGCTATGGAAAACAGAACAAAGACATGCCGAAGAATCTCCTTACAGGTTCGCCCGTTTAGATTGTCCGCCAAGTGATACACTGCGTAATAAACGGATGGGAATGCCCGTAAATTATACAGGGATGACTTGGTCCGGATTTCGGCCAAGCGACGATGCTTGTACGTTCGGCTATTTGATTCCTGCCAATATGTTCGCGGTCGTGGTGCTCCGATACATCGAGGAAATTGCCCAGATCGTATGGGACGATCAGGAGTGCGTACAGCTTGCAGCGGAGCTTCGAGAAGAGATAGACTTTGGCATTCAAAACTACGGCACTTATCTTCATCCTAAGTACGGAAAGATCTATGCGTATGAAACAGACGGATTCGGCAACTACAACCTGATGGATGACGCCAATGTTCCCAGTTTGCTGTCGATTCCTTATTTGGGTTACACGAACTCTGACGATCCGGTCTATCAGAATACACGTAGATTTGTGCTAAGCAGTGACAATCCATACTACTTTGATGGAAAATATGCCAAAGGGATTGGAAGCCCGCATACGCCGGCTGGCTACATTTGGCCGATCAGTCTGGCGATGCAGGCCCTTACCTCGGAGGATGAAACCGAAGTAAGAGAGCTTCTGGAGATGCTGCTGCGGACGGATGCGGATACGGGGTACATGCATGAAGGGTTTGATCCGAATTCCCCGACTGATTATACGCGCCCATGGTTTGCTTGGGCCAACAGTTTATTCGCCGAGTTGATCCATCGTCTGATGGTAAAGAGTTACTTTAATTCATAGATGTCTTGACGAAAGAGAGAGTGGTCATATTGATTCACATCAATCGATATTGGGAAGACTTAAGCGTTTTGCAAGTGAACAGGGAGACTCCCCGAGCCCATTACATCCCTTATGCGGATGCGGGATCGGCGAAATCCGGAAAACGCGCTCGTTCCCCTTTTTATCAGACATTGAACGGAAGTTGGAAGTTCCAATATCATCGCAGTGTTAGGGAGGTAGAAGAAGCTTTCTACGAGGAATCGGCGGATGTCAGCGCCTGGGATGAATTAATCGTTCCGTCATGCTGGCAGGTGAATGGCTATGATCAGCTTCAATACACCAATATCAATTATCCTTTTCCTTGCGATCCCCCTTATGTACCGGATAACAACCCAGCCGGGTTGTATGTGAGAGAATTCAACGTTTCGGGTCACTGGGACAAAAAGGATAAATATATCGTCTTTGAAGGCGTTAATTCGTGCTTTTACCTCTGGGTAAACGGCAAGTTCGCCGGTTACAGCCAAGGCAGCCGGGTACCTGCGGAATTCAACGTATCTTCCTTGCTCCGCGAAGGGAAAAACCGTATTGCCGTCATGGTGTTGAAATGGTGCGACGGTTCTTATCTGGAAGACCAAGATGCGTGGCGGTATACCGGAATCTTCCGGGGTGTGTATTTGCTTGCACGCGATTCTGTCCATGTTCGAGATGTGTTCAATAAACAAACGTTCGAAGACGGTTTCCGGAAGGTAACTCTGTTGACAGAACTGGAGACGACAGGTCAGGTTGCGGTCCGAGCTGAATTAAAGGATTCTGAAGGTAGCATCGTGGGTACGGACGAAGCCGCTGTCGACGGAAAAGGCACGCTCCGCTTCGAGGTGACGAATCCAGTCTTGTGGAATGCCGAGAAACCGAATCTGTACCAACTCTATGTTCATTGTGGTAATGAGGTGCTTCAATTTCCAGTCGGGTTCCGGCAAATTACAATTACGGACGGCGTTTTCCAGATCAATGGACAGGCGGTTAAGCTAAAGGGCGTTAATCGCCACGATTCCCATCCTGAGCTAGGACAAACGATTCCGCTGAATCATATGATCAAAGACCTCATTCTGATGAAGAAGCATAATATCAACACGATCCGAACCTCGCATTATCCGAACGATTCCCGATTTATGGATTTGTGCGACGAGTACGGTTTCTATGTCATTGATGAAGCTGACTTGGAATGCCATGGAATGGGGACGGCCAGCGAGGAATGGGATGATGGGAATATCCATCTGCTTTCTCAGAAACCTGAATGGAAAGCTTCATTTCTAGATCGGGCTATTCGTATGGTGGAAAGAGACAAAAATCATCCATCAATCGTGATGTGGTCCATGGGCAACGAGTCTGGTTACGATGTTAATCATATCGCAATGGCTGAATGGACCAAATCGCGTGATGCGTCCATACCGATTCACTATGAAGGTGCTGCTTCAAGTCAAGCTAATCCCGACGTGGAGAGTCTCGATATGCTAAGCCGAATGTATGCTTCCGTGCAAGAAATTGAAGCGTATGCCCAGGATGAGAAACAGAAGAAGCCGCTGTTCCTATGCGAATACAGCCATGCTATGGGGAATGGTCCAGGTGATTTGAAGGATTACTGGGATGCCATTTACAAATATCCGAAGCTCATGGGCGGCTGTGTGTGGGAGTGGTGCGATCACGGCATCAAGACCGAGACGAAAGACGGTACGCCTTTCTTTGCTTATGGGGGCGATTTTGGAGATAAGCCTAACGACGGGAATTTCTGTATCGATGGTCTGATTACGCCGGATAGGAAACCACATACGGGGTTGCTGGAGCTCAAGAAGGTGGTCGCGCCCATTCGCATCGAAGCGCAAGATTTGCGAAAAGGTACGATCAATGTGACGAATCTTTACGACTTCATTGATTTATCTCATTTGGGTTTTTACTGGAAAGTGGAGATGGACGGTTTGGTTGTCCAGCAGGGACAACTGGGGTCTATTGAAGCCGCACCGCATGGTCATCAAATTGCGACAATACCCTATAATTTGCCGGAAACCTCAACTGGCACCTATCTGCTTACCTTATCCTGTTGGTTGAAGGAACAGACGAGTTGGGCGGAAGCCGGCTACGAAATCACATTTGAACAGTTTGTATTACCTGTGCAGCAGGTGAAAGAATCAGGTGATAGCTTACGGCAGATGTTCCCTCTTCAAGCTTATCAGGAGGGAGATATTCTGACGATCGAAGGCTTTGATTTCTGTCATTCATTTGACTTGTACAGCGGAATGATACAGAAGATTTCCAAGCAGGGAGTGAATATGCTCCAGGCTCCGGCCCAGCTCACTATTTGGCGCGCTCCAACGGATAATGACATGCATTTGAAGGAAAGATGGATGAACGCCGGTTATGATCGGACAGCAATGAAAACCTACAGCTGTGAATGGACGGAAATTGACGGTACATCTGTTGAAATCAAGAGCGATTTCTCCCTCGGCGGTGATAGCCGGTTTACCATCCTTCATGGAGAAGCAATATGGCGAGTAGATGGCACTGGCGAGATTTCAGTCAAGCTGCAAGTAAAAGTGGGAGAAAAGCAGGTCTATCTTCCGCGCTTTGGCCTTCAGCTTATGATGCCTCAAGGTATGGAGGAAGTCGAATATTTAGGCTTCGGACCGCATGAGAGCTATATCGACAAGCGTCAAAGCGTGAAAAAAGGCAGATACCTGATGACCGTCGATGAGATGTTTGAAGATTACATCATGCCTCAGGAAAATGGGTCCAGGTATGGAACAGAGTGGGCTATTGTTTCCAATGAGCAAGGGATGGGGATCAAGTTTTCCTCTCCAGAGGATTTCTCCTTGAATGTGGGCCATTTTACCCCAGAGGATTTGACAAGAGCGGCTCATAACTACGAGCTTGCGAAGAGGAAGGAAACGACCGTCCATCTGGATTACAAGATGAGCGGGGTAGGATCCAATTCATGTGGACCGGAGCTTCTTGAGTCATACCGTCTTAACGAAAAAGAATTCACGTTTGAACTCCGTTTGCTGCCGGTGTTTAAAGAGGATGAATAGAACGGCAGCTGTACTCACTTTGATTGGTCGGTCAAATGTTTGAAGGAGGATTCAGGATGAGATATATGTATATCAAGGGCGTAGATAAACCCATTTCCCGGTTGTTCATGGGAACTGGAGATTTGAGAAAATTGGAAGAGCCAGAACGGATGATGCTGGATGCTTACATTCGCGCTGGCGGCAATGCCTTCGATACTGCCCATCAATATCGCGGGAAAGAACTGGTTCTCGGCCAATGGCTCGCGGAGCAGAAAAACCGAGAGAATGTGGTCATTCTAACGAAGGGTGCTCATCATGATGACGGCAGTCCGGGTCCACGGGTAAATCCCGAAGCGATCCGCAAGGATTTGACAGAGAGTCTGGAAAGGCTAGGAACGGAGTATGTCGATCTATATGCGCTGCACCGGGACGATCCGGACGTTGCGGTCGGACCGATCATCGAAGAGCTGAATGCACACCTTGAGGCCAAGCGAATCCGGGCAATTGGAGCATCTAACTGGTCGCATAAGCGAATCCAGGAAGCGAATGAGTACGCGGCTGCCCATAAACTCACAGGTTTTTCATTCAGCAGTCCGAATCTTAGTCTTGCTAAGCCTAACGTACCCCGCTGGGAAGGCTGCGTTTCGGCAGATGAGGAAACCTGCGGTTGGCATTCGGTCAATCAGCTGCCATTATTGGCATGGTCCGCCCAAGCTGGCGGATTTTTCTCAGGCAATTTCACACCAGACAATCGTGCGGATGAGGAAATGGTACGCGTGTACTACAGTGAAAACAACTGGGAACGTTATCGTCGTGCCGCGAAGCTGGCGGAAGAGAAACAAGTTACACCGATTCAAATTGCCTTATCATACGTTCTTAACCATTCTTTCCCGACTTGTGCAATCATTGGGCCTCGAAACCCCGAGGAGTTGGATTCCTCCATACAAGCTATGAATCTGCTCTTAACTGAGCAAGAGGTCGAATGGTTGGATTTGAAAAGGGAGGAGATGGCGGAATGATCAAACATAAATTGGCTGCGCAATTGTATACCTTGCGAAACGAATTGAAAAAAGATTTCCCAAGCGTGCTTAGAGAACTGAAAAAGATGGGATGGGCAGCCGTCCAAATCGATGGGTTACATGGAAACCCCGCGAAAGATATTGCTGCGGTAATGAAGGAAATCGGCTTGCAAACGGCTGGCATGCATGTCGGTTTGGAGCGATTGAAGAACGATATGGACGCCGTATTGGAGGAGGCTCACCTTTTCGATACGAAGGATCTGATCTGCCACTCGCTACCGGATGGTCTGCAGAATCCAGAAGGATATGCTAGCGTACGTCAAGATTTGTTGCAAGCCGCTTCGAAAGTCAGTGGCATGGGATACCGCGTAGGTTATCATAATCACGATTTTGAATTTCATACGACAATCGACGGTAAATTTGCGCTTTCATATTTGCTTGAAGATCCGGCTATTTATGCGGAGATTGATACCTACTGGGTCAAAAAAGCGGATCAAGATCCGCTATCCTTCATCCAAAATTATGCTTTTCGTATGCCGATCCTCCATTTGAAGGATATTACTGCAGACGAAAGAAAATATTTTGCTGAAATCGGAACTGGATTGATTGATTTCGCACCTATCCTGAAGTGGGGATTGCAAAATGGGGTAGAATGGTTCGCTGTTGAGCAAGATTATTGCCCGGGAAACCCGATGGATAGTTTGGCGTTAAGTTATACCAATTTGCTCAAGCTAGAGAAATTGATTCACTGAAATCGATAGGAGGAGAGATTCGATATGTTTTTTACAGAATCGAAGCTGGAAGCGAGACTGCGCGAATTAAGCGAAACCCGGTATCGCGATGCGGTACCTTTGGAGCGATTTTCAGCTACGGAAGACGAGGAAGGAACGATTGGAGCAAGGCCGCCAGTCACGCAGCCTACGTTTGAACTGAAGACAGGTGAGACTTGGAAAGGGCGCGACCGCTACGTGTGGCTATCGCGCACGATTGATATTCCAAAGGAATGGGCAGACAAAACCATTTTGGGGCGCTTCGATTTCGGTGAAACGGGCGGAGGCAACAATGACGGCTTCGAATCCTTATTATATTGGAACGGTTCCCCTTTTCAGGGTGTCGATTCGAACCATCAAGAAGTATTTTTGCCGGAAGAAGCGGCAGGTACGAAGGCGCGGATGGATATCCGCCTGTGGTCAGGACTCGAAGGAGGCGGGAAACCGCGCGAGAAGAAGCATACGGTAAATCGCGCTGAAATCTGCTGGCTGGATGAGCGGGTTGACGATTTTTACTACACAGGACGCGCTGTGCTGGAAACAATTCGCAGTCTGGATGCTAACCATCCTGAACGTACTCAGTTAGTTAAAGCGCTCGATCGTTCTTTTAAGCTAGTTGATTGGTCGAATCCGCTCTCGGACGCCTACTATGAATCCGTATATAGTTCCCGTGAGCTGCTGCTTGAAGAATTAAATCAGATGGAGAAGAAACATCCAGTTACGGTTACTTGTATTGGGCATACCCATATTGATGTGGCCTGGTTGTGGAGACTTAAGCATACTCGGGAAAAATGTGCACGCTCGTTCTCAACCGTGCTGCGCCTAATGGAACGATTCCCGGACTATGTGTTTTTGCAGACGCAGCCTCAATTGTACGCCTATATCAAGCAAGATTATCCTGATATTTACGAGCAAATTCTTGAACGTGTACGTGAGGGACGCTGGGAAGTTGGCGGAGGTATGTGGCTGGAAGCGGATTGCAACCTAACCTCTGGGGAATCGCTGGTGAGACAATTTTTACAGGGAACCCGATTTATTCGTGAAGAATTCGGAGTAGAAAGCACCTATTTATGGCTTCCTGACGTATTCGGGTACAGCTGGGCGCTGCCGCAAATTTTGCGGAAATCCGGTTTCGATACGTTCATGACGACCAAAATCAGCTGGAACCAGTTCAATCGCATGCCACACGATACCTTCAAATGGCGGGGAATTGATGGCACCGAAGTTTTGACGCATTTCATTACCACACCCGGCGATTGGGAGGAAGCTAACTCGTTCTTCTATACGTACAACGGCATGGTGACGCCAATGACAGTCAAAGGTACTTGGGACGCCTACCGTGATAAGGAAGTGAATCAAGAGCTTCTGCTTTCTTATGGTTATGGGGATGGCGGCGGCGGTGTCAATCGAGAGATGCTGGAGATGCGCCGTCGTTTGGAAGACATGCCTGGCCTGCCACAAGTGAAAACAGGGCGCGCAGACGAATACTTTGAGCGGTTACATGAAACCGTTGAAGCAACGGACCGTTATGTGCATACATGGGACGGTGAGCTGTATCTCGAATATCACCGCGGGACTTATACGAGCCAAGCCTATATCAAACGGATGAATCGTAAGCTGGAGCTTCTATATCGTGAAACGGAATATGTCAGCGCTTTGGCTGCCTTGTTGAAATCCGATTGGAGCGTTTATCCACAGGAGATGCTTAACAAGGGTTGGACTATCATTTTACGCAATCAGTTCCATGATATTATTCCTGGTTCTTCGATTACTGAAGTCTACGAGGACAGTCGTGAGGAGTATGCGGAAGCTATGTCTATAGGGACAGCCGCGTGGAATGAAGCTGCAGCACGAATTGGAAACCAGCAGGAAAAAGGTGCGGTAACGGTTCTGAACAGCGCTTCATGGGAACGCAGCGATCTTGTTGTAATCCCTGGGGAAAAAGCTGCGATTGGCAGCGTTTGGACAGATCGGGAAGGCAACCAATTGAAATCGCAATACACGGATGGTCGCTGGATCATCGACGCACCTAAGATGCCATCATTAGGTATGACGACGATTCACTTTACAGATCAAACTCAAACAGCAGTGGTTGACGAGATTCCTTTCCAACTGGATGGACGCTCGCTGAAAACGCCTCATTATGAAATCGAATGGAACGAATCCGGTCAATTAGTTCGCGTATTCGACCTAGATAATCGCCGGAACGTGCTTGCTGCAAGCTCGCAAGGCAACGTTCTGCAGGTGTTTGAAGATAAGCCGATTGATTTCGACGCTTGGGATATCGATATTTTCTACCAAGAAAAAATGCGCGAAATTACCGATCTCGTATCTGTTGAGCTCGTTGAAAATGGACCATTAGCCGCAACTGTTGCATTCAAATGGAACTTTGCGAAGTCTACGATCTCGCAGTCGATGACTGTCTACGCAGGCAGCCGACGCATTGATTTCAGCACCCATATCGACTGGCAAGAACGTCAGCAGCTCCTAAAGGTTGCATTCCCGGTAGACGTGCGTTCTACGGAGGCTACTTACGATATCCAGTTCGGTAACGTTAAACGTCCGACGCATTGGAATACGAGCTGGGATTGGGCGCGTTTTGAATCCGTTGGGCACCAATGGGCGGACTTGTCCGAACGTGGATACGGCGTAAGCTTACTGAATGATTGTAAGTATGGCTACGACATTAAGGATAACGTCATGCGCTTATCGCTAATTAAATCTGCGATTCATCCGGATCCGACAGCTGATCTTGGGGAACATTCCTTTGTATATGCCCTTCTCCCACATACGGGGGATTGGTATGCAGGCGGCACGGTACAGGAAGCATGGGCGCTTAATAATCCGCTGACGAGCTATGTAGGTGTTCCAGCTCAAGGTACACTTTCCATGTTCGAATTCTCTGCTCCAAACGTGATGGCGGATGCGATCAAGAAAGCAGAGGATGGGGAGAGACTAGTGCTGCGTATCCATGAGTTTGCTGGAGTCCGAACCCACGTGGATATCAAGAGCGATTTTAAAATTCGATCGCTGCAGGAATGTGATTTGATGGAGCGTCCTATCGGAGACGTGGAGGCTGCTAATATTGAGCTGAAGCCTTATGAGATTAAGACATTTCTTGTTAGTCTTGAAGTTTAGGGTAGCGGCTGGAAAACCTGAACCTGAACCTAAACCTAAATTCCCACTGAAAAATTCAGCCCCACCTTTGTGATGTTGCAGTTTGCCAGCTACTCCCACTGGATTAATCCAGTGGAAGTAGGAATTTGGCGGCCTAAAAGTCAATTCCATTGGATTTATTCCAATAGAAGCACAAATTTCGAAGCCAAAGAGCAAATTCCATTGGAAAAATCCAATGGAGCTATGAATTTCGTTCTGAATACCGATTCGAATGTCCCAGAAGGTCAATCGACCAAAAGGGGCTGTCCTCAAGTAGATTTATCTACTTTCTTTGGGGACAGCCCCTCTTCGTTTATTCAGATTATGCCTCGTCACAACTGGCAGGCACACCTCCTCGGCAATAGTGGTTACCAATGTTGTATTCTCTACAACAATTCACACACCTAAAGGCTATTTTGTAGGTTGAAGTTGCAGTTTGTACAACATTTTGAGCCTATTTATTGCCAAATGGCCTTTATGGGGTCCAATTGTTGTACATGATGGAGCATTGATGGGAGAGAGGCGGGATCTAGGGAGAAATTGTTACACATTCTACAACATCATTCAACCGAGAAGAGAGAATCCTTCATACAGCAGCCTCATATGAGTCTATATGACGATGGATTCCGATTTAATAACACGTAATTAAAGATAAAAGTGTATTGAAAAATTGTAGTTTGGAAAAAAGGCTGTCATAAAATTTACCCATAACCATACACTTTTAGTAAGTAAGAGGAATGGATTAATCAAAATTTAACAATTCGGGACAACGCCATTAGGGGTTTGTCCTTTTTCTTTTGTTGGTCGGACGTTGTATAATCAAGATCATCGGCAGATGACTCAGAAAGAAGGGATGACAATGCTGAAGCTAAGTATTCTTGATCAGTCACCGGTATCATCCGGGTTTACGCATAGCGAGGCGTTACAGCAAACAATTGGGTTGGCTCAGGTGGCCGACCGTCTAGGCTACACCCGATTCTGGGTGTCGGAGCATCATAACTCGGCAGGCCTTGCGGGCTCCTCGCCTGAGGTGCTTCTCTCCACGCTGGGTGCCCGCACTAGTCGTATTCGGCTCGGCTCCGGCGGCGTGCTGCTGCCCCATTACAGCCCCTACAAGGTCGCTGAGAATTTCCGTATGCTCGAAGCGCTCTATCCAGGGCGCATCGACCTTGGCATCGGGCGTGCGCCCGGAGGCACGCCGCATACGGCGAAAGCGCTGCGAGGCATCAGCGCTGATATGTTCGAAGGACTTGAGCGGTTCCCAGCGCAAGTCACGGATCTGCTCGGGTTCCTCGCCGACTCGGTGGAACCCGGGCATGTGTTCGAGGGCATCCGCGCCACCCCTTTGGTGGACTCGATGCCCCAGGTGTGGCTGCTCGGCTCCACCGGGCAGAGCGGGGTGTATGCCTCGCAAGCAGGCGCAGCGTTCTGCTTCGCGCACTTCATCAACGGAGCGGGAGGACAGCATGCGGTGCGCAGCTATCGCAGCTCGTTCCGACCGTCCGCGCTGAATGTCGTACCGCAGGCGACGGTGTGCATCTATGTACTGTGCGCTGAGACGCAGGCGGAGGCAGAGGGGCTTGCGGCTTCGATTGATTTGCGCATCCTACAAACGGAAAAGGGCGAATTCACAGGAGTGAAATCGCCCGAAGAAGCGGCTGACTATGTGTACTCAGATTGGGACCATACAAGGGTAAGGGACAATCGATCCCGTATGATTATTGGTGATCCGAACCAAGTAAGGGAGCAACTGTTGAACCTAGCCGAAAGCTACCAAGTCGACGAAGTAATGATCGTGACCGGCGGCTACCGTTATGAGACGAGACTGCAGACGATTGAATTGTTGGCAGAAGCTTTTAAACTTGAGATGAGACAGCATGCATTTTAAACAAACGATTAACGGTTCTTACTCGGACGCTTATCGATTTCTTGTGTGACGATGAAGGCGAGCTCCTCGTTGCCGAATAGAGATAGTACGCCTAGTACAGTATCATCAGGGACTTCACCGGCTTCTTCTTTGGGAACCGTTAAATCAAGGGCTTGCTGCAGCGATTCGTTATTAGGCTGGTCGGGATAGGCGCTATGATAAAGCGCAGCAGGATCCAAATCATGGTTGATACACCATTGTGCAAAAACGAGGATCATCATATGCTCTTCACGTTTGTAATTTTCGATCATTTGCTCTTCTAATTGTTTATTATTCATATTTGAATAGACATCTCCTTAAAACAACCTCTTCCTGGTGATGGGTTCATTATAGCGAAAGATTAGGTGTAATCACAATGATTAAGAATGAGAAAATTAAAGCATCCGAGGTACATGTTACGGGACTGCTTGGCGAAGATCTGGGCGTTATGTCCACGAAGGAAGCATTACTGCTGGCGAAGCAGCTGAAAGTGGATTTAATCTGCACCTCGCTCATGAGCAGTCCTCCTCCATGTAAGCTCATAGGCGCTGGGCAAGCGAAGCAAGAAGCATTGCAGGAAAAGCAGCAGGCCCGCAAGCGGGAGCAAGCACCGAAGGTCAAGGAGCTCCGCTTAACACCTCACATCGAAGACCATGACTTGGAGACGAAGAGGCAGCAGGCGGAGCGCATTCTGCAAGGCGGCGACGCTGTGCTGCTGGTCGTGAAGATTTCAGGCAAAGAAGGCGCGAAGGCCAAAGAATTGCTTGAGACGCTGACCAAAGATTTGAGCTCGCATGGGCGTAAGCACACAGGCATACAGCTTAGCGGTAAGCAAGCGGCTGTGCAAATGGATCCCATATAAAAAAAGCATGGACTACTCGGGATAGATCGAGCAGTTCATGCTTTTTATTGTTTGGAGACTATGTATAGATGCCACACAAAGCAAGAGAGACTTTCTGTTAATTAACTGTAATCGCTTGAGACCCCATCTGCTCCCAGACTGTTTTGAAATCAGATAAAGCATAGGATTCCTGTTTTCCGGTCATAGGATCGTTCAAATAGGCATAATCGTCGTCCCAGCCGGTTAAGAGCAAAGCGTGCTCAGGTTGATACCACTCAACTAGCTGCCCCTCCTCATCCTGCCATTCCATCTCCAGATAAGGTGTATCCATATGTTCGGTTGCCCAGATCATGGCTGGTTTTCCTTGGGCAATAATCGTGAGCAAATCATCAAAGGCAATACCAGACAAATCCTTAACTCGACCAGGTAACCATTGATCCAGCATGTCCGCGATCGGCTTATGATAAATACCATAACCTACCTCATAAGGGTTACCTACAAATACATCTTTTGGATTACTGCCAATAAATGCACCGTCGTCATTCACATAGGGCAACTCGCCTAAGGGGAGTGCATCAGCGACTTCCTCTTTGGGTACTGGGACTCCAGCCCAGTTTAGCAGCATCGTAGCAACGACTGCTTCGCATCCGTTCGGCAGCTCGGGCAGTTGCGATAGGGCAGGAACATTTTGTAACTGAAAATGATGCTCCTTATTAGGTTGAATGGATGGTGCAGGGGTGGGTATTGAAATTGATATTGATATTGGTTGCTCTGTACCTTCTAGATGCGGTTTAGTGACGGATATAGGTAATACCTGCTCCGGGGCAGGAGGTGTAGGCATAGCGATTTCCAAACAAAAGATGCTGAATAACACTAAAAAGCAACAAGTCATTTTCTTCATTTCCCACGTCCAATCTGGGTTATCTTCTCATTACAACATGGGAAAATACAAAAATCAAATAAAGGTCTCGGCCATTTATTTCTGCAAAGTGAAAATAATCAATCCAATGCACATACAATGACAACTCTGCAGCATAGTTTAGGAGAACGGATTATTGCGAGGGGCGTAGGTTTTTTAGAGCGATCATAAGAACTTGTGAGGTATATGCACATAGAATAGGGTAAAATGGAGCAAAGACTCGTTTAACGGATATAAAGGGAGACTTATGAATAAACACGAGGATCAGAAAAAGGCGATGGAACAAGCCGCTATTGATATCTTTCTGGAGTTATACAATGTGAATAACGAGGTTCCCCTTCGTATAATTCAACAGCAAGAGAAGCCGGACGCACTGCTTGAGGATGCCAGGAATAATCGAATTGGGTTAGAAGTCACCCATCTGTTCTATGATACCGAGGAAGCACGGCTTATGCTATCGCGTTCCGAGCTGACTAAGCCTAGTGTCGAAGGCATAGATACGTTTATTCAGGTCATTAATGACCGCATTCAAAGTAAGGAACATAAATTTAAAGATTACTCACATGATTATCCCTGCATGCTGCTTATTCGTAATTTATCCCTTTTGTTTGGGATGTCCGATATACTTGGCCGGAAGCGTAATCTGGTACTACCGCATGGACATTTCACCCAGGTGTGGCTCCTGGCTAGAGATTTCACACCAGACTGGTTATTGATTAACTTGAACGATGTTGGTCGTGGAGGTATGAAATGAAGCGTTTCTACATGGGACTTGTCGTAGCTTTTGGAGTATATGCGTTAACCTTGATCGTTTACTTCTTAAAAGGGGACTTGTTCCACATCCCATATGCACTAATTGGAACCATTGCAGACCCGCATACGTTCATGACCACACAAGAAATTACAAAGGCCGAGTCCTTGTCACGCATACGGTCGCTAGCTTATTTCCTGAGCACTCCACTACAGTTGGGTGTTCTGCTGGCCCTGCTCGGAGTTGCAGTAAGGTTTCGTCGTGTGGCAGAAAAGTTGTTCCGAGCCTCCTTCCTGCAGATGGTTGCTTTTGTGCTTTTATTTACCTTACTTATGGACGTGCTCTTGCTGCCGATTGATTATTTCCTGTTCAAAATCGATCAAGCTTATGGGTTATCGACGGAAACACTAGCTTTGTTCTGGAGTGATCATGGCAAAGATTTTCTGATTAATGTCTTGGGTACGACAGTTATCGTCTGGATTTTTAGAGGAGTGCTAAAATGGAGTCCTAACCGGTGGTGGCTCTGGTTCTGGCTGGTATCTATTCCGCTTATTTTGTTCGTCACTTTCATCCAGCCCGTTGTACTGGATCCGCTGTATCACGATTTTCAACCGCTTCAAAATCAAGAGCTAAAGGCACAAATACTCCAGCTTGCTGCGCAATCACACATCCCTGCGGATCAAGTATATGAAGTCAATATGTCTGAGCGGACTCATACAATTAATGCCTATGTGAATGGCATTGGAGGGAACGCGCGCATCGTTCTTTGGGATACGATACTGAAGAAGCTGCAGCCTGATGAGATTTTGACCGTGATGGCTCATGAAATGGGACATTACGCCGAACGGCATATCTATCTAGGGATTGCCTATGGGATCCTACTTAGTTTCATCGGTTTCTGGCTTGCCTTTCATGCTTATCGTTTGTTTATTCGGCGTTGGGGTTCAATTTGGGGAATACGAGGGGAAAACGATTTGGCTGCTCTGCCGATCCTGCTGCTTATAGTGACGATCATGAGTTTTGCCTCGGCGCCAGCGCAAAATGCGTTCTCGAGAGTCATCGAACATCGAGCTGATGCCTATGCTATGAAAATGACCGGAGACGGCAGCGCCGCGATCCGCGCCTTTCAACACATTGCCAAAGAAAATCTCAGCCCCGTCACACAACCTAAGCTGGTTCAGTGGTTCCGCGGCTCGCATCCAACGATTTTGGAGCGGATTTTGTATTTCGAGCAGTTTGATAAGCGTTAGGGGAAGATTATGAAGATCGAGATGAGTAGAAGAGTAGAAAGAGTTAGAAGAGAAGAAGGGGTAGAAAGTGAAGGAAGAGTAGAAAGAATAAAAGGAAAGGCGCAATTATAAAGTAGGCAGGAGAAAAAAGCACGGAAGCTATCCAGAAATTCTGGATGTCTTCCGTGCATTTTTTAAAAATAAGAAAGGGGTAGGGCGACGAAGCTGACCATATTTTGAAAAGAAAGTTGTACAAATTACAACTTTACACGTTGAGAAACCTTTTGGGCGTAGATTGCTTTGCATCAACCTTACAAGCCCGCTCACCCAAAGAAGGTGTAACTTCCACCAAACACTATTCGTTTCTACGCGTCATTTGCTGCCAGACAGAGCCTTCGGCGGCATGCCCGCCTTCGATGCGCTCGAGTGCGATTTTCACCTGCATGCGCACCTCGAATTCGGGGTCATCTACTGCCTGGTGCAGGTCGCTTAGCACAGTGTTGTCTCCTACTTCGTACAAGAAGCGCGCCGCGCGCCAGCGGACTAGCTTGTTGCGGTCTTTGAGCGCCTTCGCCATGGCCGGCATGGCGGCAGGGTCACCGATGTCGGACAGCGTATCGCCTGCGGTCCGCCGAACGGAAGGTGTATCGTCCTCGAGGGCACGATACAAGAAGGGCAGTACCTCGGGTTCCTTGATATCCCCGAGGTATACGGTTGCTAGTCGCCGAATCGACGTGTTCTCGTCCTGCAGGGCATGGACGAGAAGCGGCAGCGTCGTAAGCGACGGCTGGATCTTCTGAAGCGCGGCGTAGCGCAGCTTCCAATCGCTATGGCGCAGCTGCGCAAGGGCTGCGCTAGCATCTTCAACCCCCGCGGATTCCTCCGCAGGGGATGATTCTGAGGTCTCCTGCATCGCGAGGGAGGCCAAGCTTTCGACGCGGGCGTCGTCATAAGAAGCGTCCAGCTCCTGGACGACTTCGCCCGCGATGTCCCCGAGCTCGCCGTAGCGTACGCCGAGCTCCTCGAGCTTCCGCTCCTTAATCAGGTTCGGCGATGCCGTACCTGCGCGAACTGCCGCCTCAGTGAAACGCTGCGGCATTCCTACGCGCACTTCCTCTGCGCCAGCGCGTACCCTCACCTGGAGCGGGATACCGCGAAACATCTGCACGAGGACTTGTGCCTCACCGAATGCAGCTTCAGCCGTAGGCTGCTGTTCCGGAGGCAGGCCTCCGGCGGCAGATGGCTGCGCTTCGCCAAAAATCTCACGGGCTCTGGCCAGAATGAACTGCCAGTCCCCCTTAGAGGTACGGTCTACGGCAATGAAATCCGCAGCGTGGAACACACTAATCACGCCTTGGACAGCCAACAATTGCCCAATGTTTTCAGGTGCTTGCTTGCTGTTTTCTTTTGTATAGGTTTTTCGCACACCAGTGGGAAGTGACTCATCCATATTGAGCTTCATCGAATTCGGGCTAGGTGTCGGTTCAATAGATATAATTTTCAAGTGGACAACTCCTTTTAAAAGGCATTGCAGCCGCATGTGAAAAGACCCGGACGAAGTTCCGTCCAGGCCTGTTGTAGGCATTTACTGCCGTTTAATCTAAATCAACTAGATTGCGATTTAAGTACTGATCCAACGTTTTCGTTAAATCAAACACCGTATGCGCTAAATCCACATTTTCAAAGACATGATCACATTGGTCACGGAAAGCTAATTCATCTTCGTAATAAGAGAGATACTTCGAAATGACTTCTTCAGAGTCTCCACTTTCTTTCATCCGTTGTTCAAGTTTATCCCGCCCGGCATGAATGAAGATAAGGACTACGTGATCTCCGTAAATCTTTTTGAGGGTTTCGGCGCCAAAACGGTTCAAGATTAAATAAATGCTGCCGCTAAGCTCGAACATGTGTTCAATATCTGCACTTTTGATGCCATACAAATGGTCATTAACTGTACTAACCTCAATGAATTCACCGGCAGCTTGGGCTTTAACAAACTCAGCCGGAGAGATAAAGTGATAATCTTGACCATCTTCTTCGGTAGCCTTCGGAGGTCTGGTGGTGTAAGAGATGACCTGCTTCATGCCGAGCGTAGAGCCTGACATTTCCGCGACCGTCTTACGACCAGCACCGTGAGGACCGGTGAATACAAAAATCATTTCCTTGTCCTTTAATGCGTACATGGAACATACCTCCTTAATGGGAATTGTGGGGGGTAAATCCTACGTGCGTGCAACGGTATGAAACGATTTTTGATGAGTAGGATCTCTTGCAACCGTATTTATATTTTACAACGTTCGGGTTATTCGGTAAAGCCTTGCGTAGAAAGCGCTTTTTTGCTTAGCGCTTTCCGCCACGGCCGCCACCGCGTGGTGCACTGCCGCGGGATCCGCCTGATTGTCCGCCGCGTGCTCCGAAGCTATCACCGCGAGGTGCGCTACCGCGAGCTCCACGCTCGGCACTGTCGCCACGTCCGCGTGCCTGGCCGCTGCGTTCGCCGCCAGCTTGCCCGCCGCGAGGCGCACTCGGTCTGTCGCCACGTGGCGCTCCGCCGCGAGCTCCAAAGCCTTCGCCACGCGGTGCTCCACCACGAGCCCCGAAGCCCTCACCGCGTGGTGCAGCAGCACCGCGAGCTCCGCGCTCCGCACTGTCGCCACGGCCTTTACCGCCGCGAATCGTACGTGACGCACTTGCAGCGTCGTCACGCCCCGTGCCGGCATACTTGTTATATGGCGAGTAAGACTTGTCGCCATGAGGGGCAGAACGTTTGCGCTCTGTACCTTCACCGCGACCTGCTGTACGAGGCGCGCGTTCGGCTTCGTCTCCGCCACTCCAAGAACGGGTGACGCGTGCTTTAGCCGCATTCATGTTGTCACCGCGACCTGGTCCAGCATTCGTTGCTGCTGGGCGGTCTTTATTCTCAGCGCGTCCCCATGTATTCGGATTGCGTTCCGAATTAACCTTCGCAGGACGTGGTCCAGTACGTGCACTTCCAGGTGCAGCAGTACGCGAACCGAATTTATCGCCTCTAGAGGACGAACTATTCGTTCCATACTGAACGTTGTCTCGACCACCACGGCTAGCTTCGCGAGCGCCGGATCTTCCACTGCGTCCAACGCGCTGTTCAGCTGCGCCGTTTCTTTCATTACGGCCCCCGCGTGATTGACCGCCGCTGCTTCTGCGTGCGGAACCTCTGCCATCTGTGTCTACATATTCTTCAGAGTTGGAACGTACACGTCTTTGCTGTTGTTCCGGACTTCTCAAAGACATCCGAATCCCTTTTTCGATCAATTCAATGGTAGGCATATCTCGCTGCGTAGCAAAAGTCACAGCTACACCAGATTCCCCAGCACGGCCAGTTCGGCCAATACGGTGAATATAGCTCTCTGCATCTTGCGGGACATCGTAATTGAAAATATGAGTGACGCCTTCAACATCTAAGCCACGAGCTGCGATATCCGTTGCAACCAAAAGTTCGATTCGCCCGTCTCTGAAACGCTTCATGACTTGTTCGCGCTTCGCTTGAGACAAATCACCGTGAAGCTCATCGGACATTAAGCCGATTTCCTGCAAAACCTCATTGAGCGCTATAGCCTTAGCTTTCGTACGACAGAAAATCATCGCTAGATATGGCTTATATTCTTTAATAGCTGCTATCAAAGCATCTTGTTTGTCTCGATCTGTCGTTGGAACCAGTACTTGTTTAATTTCAGTCAAAGTCACTTGTTTACTTTGAATTTTAATTTCCTTAGCTTCTTTCATATAAGCTTTGGATAGGTTTACGACCTGCTCAGGCATCGTAGCCGAGAAGAGAAGGGTTTGGCGGTAAGGAGATGTTTGTGCAATGATGTCCTTCACTTCATGAAGGAAGCCCATGTGCAGCATTTGATCGGCCTCATCTAATACGAGTATTTTCAATTTATAGAAATTGATAGAACCGCGACGAAGATGATCAAGCAATCTTCCCGGTGTTCCTACTACTATATGTATGTTCCCTTGCAGCTTTCTAAGCTGTTTTTCTACATCTTGCCCACCATATGCGGCCAAAACTTTTGCGCCTGTGACGGGAACAAGGCTTTTGAGCTCGTTGCTGATTTGAATCGCAAGTTCACGTGTGGGTGTCAGAATTAGTGCTTGTACTTCAGAGCTCTCTACATCAATTGTTTCTAATATAGGAAGTACAAAGGCAAGGGTTTTACCCGTACCTGTTTGTGCTTGAGCGATAACATCCGTACCTTTTAATAAAACAGGAATCGCTTCCCGTTGGATAGGAGTCGGTTCTACGACGCCTCCAGCTTGCAAAACTTGAACAAGACGATCTCTAATTCCTAATGAGGCAAATCCATTTGACATGGGTAATTGGCCAGCTCCCTTTTCCTTCGTATAGGGTTCTTTGGTCAAAGACCAAAGTCTCTCCTTATTAAAGACGATTCCCTCATTGTACAGGAATGCCCGACAAATGAAAACAGGAGCCGGCTTTCAGTGGCAAAATAGATACTATATATAGAAGATATTTAATAGGAAAACACCTTTTAAAAGAATAACTTCTGCTATTTGGTGACTTGAGGCAAAGATTGAGCTGTTCCGAAGACTTTTGTGACGGTTTGATTAAAGTCCGGTAATAGCGGCATGAGTGAATTACCTTTCCAGCTTTCCAGCACATAACTATTCATTTTATTAAGGAAATCACGGTTTGCAGAGATGTAGACATCCATGACATCAGGCTGCAGCAGCCGAATTTTTTCTGCCATGGCTTGCTTGAACCGGTGAGAAAGCAGGTCGTGATGAATAGCTGTTTCATAATTGTTAAAGCCATTATTCAGTTCATTAGGTGGTAAATAATCGTTGAAAGGAACATGATCGTTGTAAAATCCCTTCGCCGTTCCTTGATTATTCGTTTCCTTTGTTGTTCCTTTGGTACCGACTGCACTGCTGTCAATCATTAAAGCAACGTAAGCATTTTGATCTGTCGTCATAACGAGGGCTGTGTTTACCCCGTTCATGGCATTTAGTTGATTAGACAGGAATTGGCTGTACTCAAGTTTGTTATTGTTGTGTGTAACTGGACCATGAAGCTGTTGAGTTTGATATGCTCTTTCAGCTTCCTCTGTTTTTTCGACAGGGGCGCCAAAATTCGTGTGGTCGGGACTTTTTCCATATTCTCTTCCTTCCTCTGCACAACCACTAATTGTGAGCAAGAGGAATATCATTCCACAAATCGGAAAACCTAACTTCCTGAACATCAAAAGAGACCTCCCATATACATTGTAATGGTTATAGGATGGGATGTTTCTGCGCTTTTATTCGTGTTCACAAATAAAGGCTTTTATGCATAAAGAGGCGGGTGTATGGAAATAACCATGGTGGGAAAATATATCGCTACAGAGCGGTTTAAGAACAATTTGTGAACTTCCCTCCAGCGATTGACAAAAACTTTTCACGAATTTATAGTTAATAAAGTGAATTGACATGGGCATGGCCTTCGTGGTAAAAATATTGTTTTAAAAGTGGGGTTGATACAATGAGTCGATTGAAAAAGTTATGGCGTCTGGTGCCCCTTTTAGCGGCAATGACGTTCTTGCTAACCGGGTGTGGAGACCCAACCTTGTCTGCTTTAGTGCCTAAAGGTCCTGTGGCATCCGAGCAGCTTTATTTAATGAAATTAAGTCTCTTTATCATGGTTTTTGTCGTAATTGTCGTATTTGCAATTTATGTGTATGTGTTAATTCGCTTTCGTAAGCGTGAAGGTGACAATAGCGTACCTAAGCAAGTTGAAGGTAGCCACGTGCTTGAGATTATCTGGACCGTTGTTCCGATTCTCCTTCTGTTAGTACTTGCGGTGCCAACAGTGACCTACACATTTAAGCATTCAACGAATTACAATAAGGACAAAGCTGCGGTTCATGTCAAAGTAACTGCACATCAATTCTGGTGGCAGTTTGAATATCCCGATTTAGGCATCGCTACAGCTCAAGAGCTTGTCGTACCTAAGGATAAAATTATTGCATTCGATCTTGTTTCAGCTGACGTGTCTCATGCCTTCTGGGTACCATCCCTAGGTGGTAAAGTGGATACAAATCCAGGTATCCATAATACGCTTTATCTTCAAGCTGACGAAATCGCAACCTTCCAAGGAAGATGCACAGAGCTTTGCGGAGCCTCGCATGCCTTGATGAACTTTACCGTTCAAGCGAAGTCCGAAGCCGATTTCAACGCTTGGGTCGCGAAAATGAAAGCTCCTGCTACTGTGCCGGCAACTGCACAAAAAGGTGAAGCGCTTTTCAAAGAAAATTGTATGTCTTGTCACGCTGTTAATGCGAACGGTCCAGGTGTTGCTCCTAACCTTAAAGGTTTCGCGGATCGCGGTACACTTGCAGGCATACTGGAAAACACACCTGAGAAATTGGCATTGTGGATACATAATCCGCAAGACCAAAAACCGGGCAACAAAATGCCGGCTTTTGGTAAAGAAGCAGGCGGCAAGCTTGATGACGCTCAAATTAAAGATATTGTTCAGTACTTACAGACTTTGAAATAAACTTCTCAGGTAAAGGAGGTTAATACGTTGGCTCACTCTCATCCAGTAAAAAAATACAGCGGTTTGATGGATTGGCTCACTACAGTCGATCACAAGAAAATCGGTATCCTGTACTTAATAGCGGGCGGCTTCTTCTTCCTCGTAGGAGGACTTGAAGCCATCTTGATCCGGATTCAACTTGCTTATCCCGATCAACACATTTTTATCGGTGATTCATTTAACCAATTAACGACGATGCACGGAACAACGATGATTTTCTTTGCGGCTATGCCGGTTATCTTCGCATTCATGAATGCCATCGTTCCTCTACAAATTGGTGCAAGGGACGTTGCGTTCCCTTTCGTTAACTCACTTGGTCTCTGGTTGTTCATCGCAGGTGGCGTACTGATGAACACTAGTTGGTTCCTAGGCGGGGCACCTGATGGCGGTTGGACGGGGTATGCACCACTGTCCTCGATAACAGACAGTGCTTTGGGACAAACAATAGAAAACAACCTGCAAGGTATGGACTTCTATGTAATTGGATTACAAATTGCCGGTATTGGTACACTAATCGGGGGGATTAACTTCCTCGTTACCATTATCAACATGCGTGCACCAGGTCTTACGTATATGCGTATGCCAATGTTCACATGGTCTGCTTTCATTACTTCCGGTTTGATCGTGCTTGCCTTCCCGGCATTTACGGTTGCCCTTGTTGAACTTATGTTTGACCGTGTCTTCGGCGGTGCATTCTTCGATGCAGCCAGAGGCGGTAACAACGTACTATGGGAGCATTTATTCTGGATTTTCGGGCATCCCGAAGTTTACATCTTGATTCTTCCTGCTTTCGGTATCATTTCTGAGATCGTTTCAACTTTCTCGAAGAAACGTCTTTTCGGATACAGCTCCATGGTATTTGCAACAGTTTTGATTGGTTTCCTAGGCTTCATGGTTTGGGTTCACCATATGTTTACAGCTGGTTTAGGTCCAGTGGCCAATTCCATCTTCGCGATTGCTACTATGGCTATTGCAGTTCCAACTGGCGTGAAAATCTTTAACTGGTTATTCACACTTTGGGGCGGGCAAATTCGCTTCACAACAGCGAATATATTCGCAACAGCTTTTATCCCAACATTCGTAATGGGTGGAACAACGGGGGTTATGCTTGCGATTCCAGCAGCAGACTTCCAGTATCATGATACGTATTTCGTTGTCGCACACTTTCACTACGTTATCGTTGGTGGTCTAGTGCTTGGTTTGTTCGCGGGTCTTTACTACTGGTGGCCAAAAATGTTTGGACGTATGTTAAACGAAGGAATGGGTAAACTGCATTTCTGGTTGTTCTTCATTGGCTTCCATTTAACATTCTTCCCTCAGCATTTCTTGGGACTTATGGGAATGCCGCGTCGTGTCTTTACGTACCAACCCGGACATGATCTCGAAGTAGGTAACTTGGTTTCAACCGTAGGGGCATTCTTGATGGGTATCGGTACATTAGTATTCATAATCAACATTATTACAACTGCAAGAAAACCAATTACGGCTCCCGCAGATCCTTGGGACGGTCGTACATTGGAGTGGGCGATTCCTTCTCCTGCACCTGAATATAACTTCAAACAAACGCCGCTTGTTCGCGGATTAGATGCACTTTGGAAAGAAAAAATGGCTGGTAATAAAGAGATGACTCCGGCAGAACCTGTAGGTTCGATTCATATGCCTTCAGCATCCATTTTACCGCTTGTTATGTCCGTTGGTTTGTTCATTGCAGGATTTGGTTTTATGTACAAAAACCATTATTTAGCTGCCGCGGGTATGATTGTTACATTTATTGCAATGTTCTTGCGTTCCGTATATGACGATCATGGTTGGCATATTGAAAAGGAAGAGCTTGAAGATGACAAGGGGGTAAAGGCATGAGTACTCATCATACGGGCGCACTGCCTGCTAATCCGGAAACGGCTACCCTCGAAGGGAAAAATAAAGTTCTCGGATTTTGGTTGTTCCTCGGTGCCGAGGTTGTGTTGTTCGGTTGTTTATTCGCAACCTACATCGCGCTTCGGAACTCTGTTCCAGACGGTCCTACAGCGGATGAACTTTTCAAGCTCAAAACAGTAGGCTGGTCTACGTTCATCCTCTTAACAAGTAGCTTAACGAGTGTATTCGCGATCATGGCGATGCACAAACAAAAGCTTGGACAATTGTTGTTTTGGCTTGCAATTACTGTATTGTTTGGTCTTTCGTTCTTGGGAATGGAGATTTACGAGTTCGTTGAATATGTGCACGAAGGTCACAAGTTCACAACAAGTGCTTTCTCAACCTCATTTTATACCTTAGTCGGGTTCCATGGAGCTCACGTAGCGTTCGGTGTTTGCTGGATTACACTGTTGATTTTGCAAGGACTCAAAAAAGGTCTTACGGTTGTTACAGCGCCTAAGTTTTATGTAGCAGCCTTGTATTGGCACTTTATTGACTTAGTCTGGGTATTTATCTTCACAGTCGTTTATCTGATGGGGAAGGTGGGTCACTAAGATGAGCAGCAATTCTCATGATACACACGCACCTAGCAAACGAGTTAAGCATGAATCACCATTGAACCACTACTTGTCATACATTATCTCGATTCTTCTCACGATGTTGGCATTCGCAGTCGTTCTTTACGGAGACTTAGATCGTTCCTTTATTTTAATCTTCATCGTAACTTTGGCGCTTGTGCAAGCTGTCGTCCAGCTTCTGTTCTGGATGCATGCCAAAGAAAGAGGACACTTATTCCCGCTCATTTTCCTCGGGGCAGGAGCGTTTGTAGCTCTAACAGGAGTTATTACAGCGGTATATTGGATGTGGTGGTAAGAAAGCAGGAAGAGGCAACTTTGTCTAGACAAAGTGCCTCCTCTTTTTTTAGTTGAAAGGAGATAGAAATTAGCTATGAGCCAAATTGGTGGATTTTTCGATTTGTGGAATCCTGTTATTCTGTTGGTGGTCGTCGTTGTCGGATATGTCTATAGTCGATTTGTCGCTAAGGGGAATGGGAATTTCGCAGATGCCGAGCCAGTTACGGGTAAGCAGAAGCTATATTTCTATACGGGGCTTGCCCTATTCTACATTGGACAAGGGAGTCCGATTAACTACATCGGTCATCATTACTTGTTTAGTGTGCATATGCTGCAGCAAACAATTCTTTATTTAATTGTTCCTATATTTATATGGCTAGGTACGCCTGCTTGGGTGCTCCGTCTTTTTATGCAAAATCGAGTCTTCCGCGGCATATTTTCATTTTTCACACGTCCGCTGATCGCGCTGTTTTTGTTTAACATGCTCTTCTCCATCTATCACATGCCTTTAATTATGGACGGTTTGATGAAGAATGATGTGTTACTTTTAAGTTATCATACGGTGCTTCTGATTACTGCGTTCATGATGTGGTTCCCTGTATTTTGTCCACTTCCGGAGCTGAATAGCCTGAATGACCTGAAGAAATTGGCCTATATTTTTGGCAATGGTATGTTGTTGACACCTGCCTGCGCGCTTATAATATTTGCTGATTCAATCATTTATGATATGTATTCGAACGTTACTGTGCCTTTCACTCATTTGTCTCCGCTCGATGATCAACAGCTCGGCGGTGTTCTTATGAAAATCATTCAAGAAGTCGTATATGGCACTACACTTGCCTATATTTTCTTCAGATGGTACCGTAGAGAGCGTAAGGAAGATGACGATATGGATCTTCTTGAGACACAAGAGAGCTTGAATAACCAAGGCGGGAATTGGAATCGCGCTTAGAAAGGATTTATGGAGATGCACATTTTACCAACTATTTCTACGATGTTTATCGTTATCAGTGCCATATTTGTTGGTTTCGGCTGGTATCATATTGTAAAAGGGAATCGGGAAACGCATCAAAAGCTGATGGTTCTTGGAGCAATCTTCGCACTAGCGTTTTTCATCATCTACATGTCCCGTACCTTGTTTGAAGGAAACACGGCATTTGGCGGACCGGAGAGTCTGAAGCTGCCGTATCACTTATTCTTGTTCTTCCATATAACGCTGGCAACGGTGGGTGGAGTGCTGGGTCTAATCACATTATGGTTTGCTTACAAAAACAAATTTCTAAAACATAAAAAAATCGGACGAGTCGCCGCGATTGTATGGTTGCTTACCGCGCCTACAGGCGTTATGGTGTATGTTCTGCTGTATTTGATGTATCCAGGTGGAACAACGAAGCCAGTTATTGATGCGATTTTTGGCTTGTAAGGAGAAGCTGAATGTGTGAGTTATGCTCACAACATTCGGCTTTTTTTGTCCCGTTTTTTTCCAAATATTATGGTAAACTAATTCATGTACAAATAAACACGTTATCTAAGGAAGGTGGTTAAAAGGTGACATATCCTTTGATCGTTGATCATGTTACGAAGCAATACGGGGAGAAAACGGCAGTGAATGACATCCAGCTTCGTGTAAAGCAGGGAGAGATATATGGGTTACTTGGGGCTAATGGAGCTGGGAAGACAACGACGATGCGGATGGTATTAGGACTCATTTATCCGGATCATGGAAGCATAAAGTGGAAGGGTCAAGGCTATCGGGAAGAGCTGAGACAGCTGATGGGCTATTTGCCAGAAGAACGAGGTTTGTATCCGAAGGTCAAAGTTAGCGATCAGATCATCTATTTAGCGGAGCTGCGTGGTCTTTCCCGTAAACAAGCTGATGCCAGTCTGAAGATGTGGTTGGAGCGATTTGACGTCCCCGAATACTACAACAAGAAGGTGGAGGAGCTATCCAAGGGAAACCAGCAGAAGATCCAATTCATCGCTGCGGTCATACATAACCCGGAAATACTAATTCTGGATGAAGCCTTTAGTGGACTAGATCCAGTGAATGTAGAGCTGCTGAAAACAACAGTGAAAAGCTTACGCGACGAGGGAAAGACGATTCTCTTTTCCAGTCATCGGATGGATCATGTGGAGGAGCTGTGCGAGCATATTTGCATTCTGCATCGTTCCAATACGCTTGTGCAAGGCAGCTTGAAAGATATCAAAGCAACGTTTCCTAAAGAGAGAATCATACTCGAGACCGAGAATCCGATTGAAGGTTTGGAGAAGCTCCAAGGCATTACTGGGGTAGAAAAGCATCTGACCGGGTATGAGATACGCATTAATGATGCTGCGGCGTCGCAGCATATTCTCAGACATGCTATGGGGCAGTCAAACGTATATCGGTTTCAGTTGATGGAGCCAACGTTAAATGAAATCTTTATTCAGAAGGTGGGGAGCGCACATGAATAGGATCATGACCGTTATTCAATTCACTTTCATGACCCGTTTTCGATCCAAATCGTTTCGTGTGATGAGTGTGATTCTGATTTTGCTATTATCCATTATGATTCATTTACCTGCACTCATTGATAAACTTTCCTCCCATGAAGCGACGAAGATAGGTGTCTTTGGAGGCAAACAAATGGAGCTTGCTGGTAAGCTAACGGCATTTTATAATAATCAACCGAGTCCGGATATTGTCATTATTCCACTTCCGGATGCGGGTAGTGCTGCAGCGAATGAAGCTTTAGGTAAGCAGCAGATCGCTGATAAGAAGATCAAGGGCTATTTGGAATTTACAGATGCCGTTGCAGCCGGTTTTCCGAAAATGGTGTATAAATCCGAAGGCACGATGGAATTTTCGTTAAAAGGCAAGCTTCAGACAGCTCTTCAGCTTATTAAAACTGACGCGGCCTTACAAGGAGCAGGTCTCGCGGCCGAACAAAAGGCTAATATTCAAGCGCCAGTTTCCTTAGAGACTGTGCAAATCTCAACTAATGACAAGGCTGCGTCTGGCAAAACGGAATCGCAAATGGTGATGTCCTACGCGCTCGTATACGTGATGCTGTTCATGCTTTACATGGGTGTTATCGGCTTTGGGAACATGGTCGCGATGGAAATCACAGCAGAGAAGAGCTCGCGCGTGATGGAGCTTCTTATCACCAGTGTATCGCCGCTTAAGCAAATGTTTGGCAAAATCATCGGGATTTGTCTACTCGCTTTATCGCAAATAGCACTGACGATTGTGGTGGGTGCAATCAATTTAAGCTTTTCTGGCAGCAGCAAACTAATTTCGGAGCTGCACCTTAACTGGTCCGATTTACAAATATCACTTATCGTATATTTCTTAATCTTCTACCTGTTAGGGTTCTTCATCTATGCAACGGTTTTTGCGGCTGTAGGTTCACTTGTGAGCCGTACAGAGGAGGTTGGGCAGGCGATCATGCCGGTAACCCTGCTCATCGTGGCAGCTTTCATGATTGCCATGTTTGGACTAAATAACCCGAATGCCGGATTCGTTGTTACGATGTCATTCATACCGTTCTTCTCGCCACTTATTATGTTCCTGCGCATAGGTATGAGTAGTCCGCCTATTTGGCAAATATGGCTCTCCATCGCCATTCAATTGGCATCTATCGGTGCTATGGCTTGGCTTGCTGCTAAGATCTATCGCACAGGCGTGTTGATGTATGGTAAGCGCCCTTCGTGGAGAGAGCTACGTAAGGCGATGCGGGCTTATAAGGTGTAGAGAGATATCGTCTGCAGCCCCCCAGTATGAAACGAGATCAACCAGAATGATCTAGTTGATCTCATCATACGACGCTAATACGACGCTTTAATGCGTAATAGGAAGACTTATCTCTATCGTTGTCCCTTTATTTTCCTCACTGAACACGGCGATTTCCCCATTGTGATTTTCTATAATTCTTTTACTGACCATGAAACCGAGTCCGGTTCCCGTTTCTTTTGTTGTGTAGAAGGGTTCTCCTAATTTAGAAAGAATGTGTTCGGGAATTCCACACCCTTGATCAATAAAGCGAAGCAAGATATGATTTGGATTTTCATTTTTACTTTTTAATTGAATAACGATATTTCCGCCTTTTGGCATAGCTTCGATAGAGTTTTTAATAAAGTTAATACACACTTGTTTCAGTTGATTTTCATCACACAGAATAAGGGGAATCTCCGGATCAAACTCCGTGATGATTTGAACATTGTTGATAATGGCATGCGTATCCAATAGGGTGGTCACTTGAGCTAGGAGCTTCCGAATGTCTTTACGTTCCGTTTGAAAGATTTGAGGCTTTGCAAGAATTAATAGTTCACTTAGAATCATTTCAATTCGTTCGATTTCGGAGGCCATGATGTCTAAATACATTTTTTTCTCGACGATGCCAGATTTCATGAGTTGAACGAATCCTTTAATTGCAGTGATTGGATTGCGAATTTCATGAGCAATTCCTGCCGCTAATTGACCCGCAATGGATAACTTTTCTGACCTAATCATTAGCTCTTCCGCTTGCTTTTTGTCAGTGATATCCCTTAGGATCAGAGCCCAACCATTAATATGTCCATTCTCACCCCGCATAGCGAAGCTCGAAATCATAACCGTAAGAATAACGCCATCTTTTCTTTTTCTAATGGTTTCATGTCCTTCGAAGGCCTCAATCGATTTAATTCTAGCCAAATTATGAATGGCCTCTGGTTTGAGTTCAATTGGAATGTTAGGTAAATCAAGTAGATGGAGTCCAACAATTTGTGACTCCGTCCATCCATACGTTTTTTCAAAGGCATGATTGAATCTTACTACTTTTTCTTCTAAATTAAGGATAAGAATCGGATCCACATTTCGATCAATAAAGGACTCAAGCTGGTCTTTCGCTGCTTTCAGTTCTTGCTCCGCACGTTTTCTTTCACTAATATCTCTTCCCACAGCTAATACTTTAACAATTTGCCTGTCATCATTACGTATGATTTTTGCCGTTGTTTCAAACCAGACATAGTGTCCTTGTTTATGACGAACTCGGCTAGTAAAAGTATCGACATCTGATTTTTGCAGAATATTTTCATCGATAAAGGAAGCGACGTCATCCGGGTGCCAGAAGTCGATTGCGACTTTGCCCACATATTCATCAGGCTCATATCCAAGTGAAGTCTTAATGGCAGGGGAAACATAACGAACTACGCCATCAGGCGTTGCAAACGTAATAATATCCTGCGCATTCTCTGAAATCCAACCTTTTCCACAATTCTTTTCGGTATGTGATATCACTAGCAAGTCCGTAGACACCAATGACTTGCCGATTGACAAGGATCGGGACATTGGTCACATCGAAGGTCGTATGTCTCCCTGTCTTTTTATACCTGACGCCTCGTATCGTTGTGCAAAACCTTTTGTCGCTTGAATGAAATGATGCTCTACCTGTTCATGATCTGTTGGATCTACGACCGAACGAAAGTTTATCGGATTCTCTATCATTTCCTGTTTCGTATAACCCATCAGTTCTTCAAAAGATTGATTAATAGAGGTGTAGTTACCCTCCAAATCCATAGAATAAATTAGATCCGGATGATAGTCGAAAAGGGATTTATAACGCTGCTCGTTGTCCTGCAAGTTACGCTCTTTTTTGATTCGTTCGGTGATATCTCTGGAAACGACGATAATTTCTTTAAGCTCACCTGTTTCTGAATCAAGAAGGGAGCTGCTAGTTGACTCGGTCCATATATAACTCCCATCCTTTTTTCGTATTCGAACAATCCTGTTAGATTGCTTGTCTGTTTGAAGGATAGCTATATGATCCTGAATGGCTATTTGGACATCCTCAGGATGAAGGAATTCATAACCTGCTTTCCCGATCATTTCTTCAGGCGCATACCCAAGAACTTCATAACAAGAAGGAGAAGCGTAGAGATAGGTTCCGTCAGGGTTGTGCATAGTAATGAAATCAAATGCATGCTCCACAACGGATCGATAGCGCTGCTCTCTTTCTAATAAAAGGCGTTTTTTCTCCTGTATTTCATTATAAGCGACCTTTTGGTCGGTGATATTGATAACCTGCGATATGAAAAATTGGGGTTCACCAGCTTTATTTTTTACTAAGGAGACCGTTATTTGTACCCATACAATCTCGCCCTGTTGCTTAATTAGGCGTTTTTCCATTTGGTATGACTCTCTCATACCCTCTATTAATTGGTCCCTATATGCAAGATCAAGGTTTAAGTCATCGGGATGTGTCATTTCTTGAACGGTCTTAAGGAGTAATTCTTCCTCAGACAAGCCTAGGATCGAGCAGACAGTTGAATTTGCTTTGAGTACGCTCCCATTAATTGCTACGAGAACCATACCAATCGGAGCATATTGAAAGGCCTGGAAAAATAAGGTTTGACTCTCAAGCTGGTGCTCAATTAGCATGTGGTAATCCTCCCGTTATAACTCGATGTATGAATCTTCTATAGCGTAGATCTTTTCTCCTTCTCGCTTTTCAAATCAATTACCCAGTTGCTCTTTTTTCGGATTCGATGATACACTTAGACGCGAAATCAGATTGAGCGGGGGAGCGACTCGTGCCCAGAATAGGCACCTTCTATCAGAACCATTTGAAGCGGAAAATGTTTAATAAAATATTGTTTCTCTATACCATTGCACTGATTGTCCTGTTTGTCACCGTGGCTTTCACTGGCGGCGAAGCGGCTGCTTACAATACAAGAGATTATCAAATTCAAGTCAGCAACGATGGCAGCACGTGGACGGATATGGTTTCCGTAACGGGCAACACGATGGGTGAGACGAAGGATGCCATTTCGCTGACCAAAGCGAGATATGTGAAGCTTACCATTGTGAAGGCGACGCAAGGCGGCGATACGGCGGCTCGTATTTACGAATTCGAGGTAAATGGGCTGGAATAGGCACGTAGGGACAGGTTCAGGTCCTTCACCGGTAGCGGTGGAGGACCTGTTTTGTTTTTATGCAGCATGATTACATTTTCCCGAGCTTCAAGGAGTGGGAAGGTGGATGCCCGACGATTTTCTTGTACATGTAGTTGAAATAGGTCTGGTCGCAGTAGCCGAGCGAATCCGATATTTCCCCGATCGTCATATTCGTCGTCAGAAGCAGCTCCCTTGCGGAGGCGACGCGTATCTCATGCATATATTCTACCGGCGTTCGTCCGATTACTTCCTTGAACACATTCGAAACATAATTCGGACTTCGGTCGACATGCTGGGCGAGATCTTGTATCCGCAGAGGTTCCCGATAATGCTGAACGATATATTGCTGAATCCGCAACGCGAGACTTCGACGCGAGGAGGAGAACGCTTCGTTCGTTAATTCACGCTGTACAAGTCCAAGTATCTCCGTCAATATGCCTTCGGATATCATCTCATAGAAAGGCATCTTGCCGATCCACGATTCGTTGAGAACGGAGAAGCGCTGCTTGATGTAGTCAAAACCGATCGGACGGTATTGCAAGATGGGCTCGCTGCTGAATCCAGTAAGCTTATCGAGAGGTAAATCACTAAAGTGAGCAGAGTACATATGGTGAGGCTCGCTCTCATCGGCTTCTGCAGCCCGCCAAGTGCCTTGGGTTAGGAATAGTCCTTCCCCCTTCGATATGCATAATGTCCGGTCACCAATTGCGTAGCGTACTTTTCCTTTTACGACGAGCAGCAGAATATGATGCCGAGTAGGGCCCAGGTCCACATGCCAATTCGATCCGGCCGGTTGTTGGTCGAATATAATATGTTCGATCTTCATCAGAAACGTCTCCCCTCGGTCCTTCGAAAATCGTAGAATCCTTAAAAAAACTGTATGATTACCAATCGTAACCTCTATCAAAAGAAATTACAATAAGGACAGACGAAGGAAAGGGGTTTGATGTATGAACAAGGAAATGAAATGCATTGATGTCGATGTCCATAACGACCTGAAGAGTCCACAAGAATTGCTGCCGTATTTGCCGGAACCGTGGAGATCTAGAGTAGCGAGTTCGGGGCTCGGCTTTCCTGGGCACGGATATTGGTCTCCGGTCGGGGTCGTCCGCAAGGATTGCATTACACCTTCCGGGGGACCGTCCGCCTCCGATCCGGATTATCTCGTTAAGGATCTTGTCGAACAGTTCAACATGGATAAAGTGATCCTAACGGGCAACTTGACGAACTCCTCGACGATCCATGATCCGGATTACGCAGCAGCTCTCGTTTCGGCCTACAACGATCATATTGTTGCCGACTGGCTGCCGAAGCACGAATCATTCCGGGGTTCGATCACCGTCGCTCCGCAGGATCCGTCCCTCGCTGTGAGGGAGATCGATCGGCTGGCCGATCATCCGGCAATGGTACAGGTTCTCATGGGCAGCGCGCAGCGTGCAGGGCTCGGACAGCGCCAGTTCCATCCGATTTACGAAGCAGCCGAGCGGCATGGTCTGCCCATTGCCATTCATCCGGGGGGCGAAGGCGCAGCAGGGATGCCGGCCCCGACGCCAGCGGGTTATCCAACCCGTTATCTGGAGTGGCATACCTGCCTTTCGCAAAATTATATGGCACATCTGACCAGTCTCGTCTGCGAAGGCGTATTCGAGAAATTTCCGAAGCTGAAGTTCGTGATGCTGGAGGGCGGCATCGCGTGGCTTCCACATCTCATGTGGCGGCTGGATAAAAACTACAAGGCATTGCGTTCCTCGGTGCCATGGCTTAAGCGGCTGCCGAGCGAGTATATCCGGGAACACTGCATGTTCTCCACACAGCCGATCGAGGAACCAGATGACCCTAAGCAGCTGATCTCGATCTTCGATATGATCGATGCCGAGAATATATTGATGTTCTCCAGCGACTATCCACATTGGGACAACGATATGCCGACGGAGATTTTGAAGCGGCTTAGCTCCGAAGCGCGGCAAAAAATATTTTACAATAACGCCAAAGCGTTGTATCGCATATAGGAGGGGGGGATGAACAATGGCAATCCATTATGTAGCTGAAGCGGATGATATTCGGGAAGGCCAGAGCAAGATCGTGGATGTCGAGGGCCGGTCTATCGGAATCTACTGCGTAGGAGGCGAATATTACGCGCTGCATAACAGGTGTCCGCATGAAGGCGCTCCGTTGTGCAAAGGTCCGGTTTGCGGAACAACGCTGCCGTCCAAGGTATACGAATACGAATTCGGCCGCAATGGCGAGCTGGTACGTTGTCCTTGGCATGGCTGGGAATTCGAGATCAAGACTGGGAAATCGATCTTTGACGAGAAAGTTCGAACGAGAAGCTATAAGGTTCAGGTCGATAACGGCAAAATCGGGATTGTCATTTAGACACTAATGCCGAATCGACTAGTTTCCTGTATGATGGGGAAACAGCATGTTTTCCGGAACGGGCATTCCTTGCTGTCATAAGGCGGGGAATGTCGTTTCATTTTTAATTGCTATCGCCGATACAGAGAGGGGAAGGTCGACTAATGCCGGTTTTTTTCAAAACGAAATCGTTTCGGATCACTCTCTTCTGGCAGTTTTTCGCGAAATATTTCTTGCTTATCGTGGTACCGGCTATTGTCGCTACCATATTCATCAATGTGTTCGTCGTTCGTTTAATCGAGAACGAAGCTGAAAAATCCAGTTTAGGCATTATGCGCAATTACGCGAGACAGATGGATGCTCATCTCCAATCCTTGCAAGCTAGCATGATTCAATTGCTCGGCTCGCCCAACATGAAAAGCTTGTTGAAGGATATCGGCAAGCAGCCGCCGACCCCCGAACAGATCGAGCTCTTCTATGCGACGATGGAAGAGATGAATACGATCCGGACGGAACCGATCGTATCCGGGGCCTTTCTTTACTTTGCCAATGCCGATCTTGTGATCGATCATCATATTCATACAAGCAAGTCATATTATTTCAGGAATCAGTTTTCACTGGAGCCGCCGGACGCCGAGCGTCTATGGTCGCAATTCACAGGCAAAAAAATGATGCACTTCACCGATCCGTACTACGCTTACATGACGGATTACGGGGCTAGAGCTTCTTTCACGTCCGTCGTCATGGGGTTTCCGTTCAATTCCGATATGCCGGGCGTATTCCTCTCTGTTCAGATTGAGAAGGAAAAGCTGCAGCGCTTGATTCAGACGCAGGAGAGCTGGATCTCCCGCACTGCGATCCTGGATGCGGACCGCAGTGTGGTCAGCCAGTCGGATGAAGAAAAGCTGGATAAAGAACAATGGCTGAAGGTGATTCATTCGGGGTCCGAAGGAGCCTTGGCCAAATATGATCGTAGACAGGCCGCATCCTACGTCCGGTCGGAATTCGATTCATCGTGGTACTACGTCAGCTGGGTCGATCTGCAGAAGCTGATGCAGCCTGCGCGCATGCTTAGAATGTTAAGCATCGCGTTTCTCTGTTTTTTTCTGCTGCTTGGCGTTTTCGTATCCTATTATTTGAGCCGCCGCTTGTACAATCCGATCTCGGAGATCCGGAACAGGCTGCAGTCGCATCCTCCGCATCGTCTATCGGAGCATGCGGTGCCGAACGATAACGATTTCGATATCATCCAACGATTTACTAAGTTGTTGATGAACGAGCATAAAGAGCTGTCTCAATTGGTAAAGGGAATTCTTCCTGTCGTCCAAGAGGATTTTATCTCGCGAATATTGCTCGGGGAATATCGGGATGACTTGTCAATCGCGTATTATTCCAAAGAAATTGCGTTTACCTGTGAGCTTGAGGGAGCGCGCGCCGTGCTTGTGGTCGAGTATCAATATTACGACTCCGTACTTGAGCAGCTGTCGGAAACGTCCAAGTCGTTTCTGCTCGCGGAAGTGAAGGAGATGATCGGCAAGCAGGCGCAGGGCACGATCTGGCTTTGCCAGACCCGGGCGGACATACTGGCCTGTGTCGTTCACTGGGATCACGACCAGCAAGGGGAGTTGGCGGAGGTCGCCGCACAAATCAAATCGGTGCTGGAGCCGTACGCTATCTATTTTAAAGCGACGATCGGATTAGGCAAGATCGTCCGAACGATGGGCGAGCTGAGTGTATCCTATCAATACGGATTAGCGCTGCTGAAGCAAAAAAGCTTGAATGCCCAAGTTGAAATATTCAGTGATGAGGACAGCTGGGACGACCGGGAGCCGTTGGACAGTTTTCTCTCCGCGGAGGAAGTCAATCGGATCGGAAATGTCTATCGAACGGGCGATTACCCTCGTTTGCTTCAGTCTGCGAGAGAGTTTCTCGAAACAAGCAAAAGGAAGCAAGCGAACGCCTCTCAGATGAAAAGTTTGTTCTCCGATGTGCTCAATACATGGATTCGCGCCGTTGAGACCGACAGAAACGACTTGGAGATCTCGACGTATTCCGGATTGTTTGATTCCTTGAACCGAAGTCAGACTTGGGACGAGATGGAGCAGTGTCTCGAACGCATCCACGCCATGCTGTTCCTTTCGCTGCCGTCGATGAGCCGCAGCGACCAGTTCGAAGATGTCGTGAGGTATATCCGCGAACATTATGACGAGGATCTGTCGATCGAGCGGTTTACGGAACAGATGAATATGTCGGTCAGTCATTTCAGCCGCACGTTCAAAGAGGTGGTCGGTGAGAAATATGTGGAATTCATTACGAGTGTCCGCCTGTCGGCAGCCAAACAGCTGCTGCGCGAGACAGACATGAAGATCGAAGAAATTGCGGAGCGGGTAGGTTATTTGGGAAGCAATGCGTTTATTCGCAGCTTTCGTAAGTACGAAGGGGTTACGCCCGGGAAATACCGCAGCATCAAGTAAATGGGCTTTTTTTGCGCGGTGTGCCTTTTTTGTTTAAAGCGCGTGAGAGAGAGGATACCACAGCATCATGTAGAACCGAGAAGTCGGCCAATTGGCCGGCTTCTTTTGCTATTCTCGCATTCTTCGCAAAATGAGCCAATCGCGAAAAAATGCACGATTTACATGGGAGGGGGCATATCCCTATGCTATGACTAAGCGTTCCCGGCTTGCCTCAGGTTAGCCAAATCGCTGAGGCGATACAGAAACGACTATACAGATGAACGACTTGGGAGTGTGATTCATGAATGGTTGCAAGCAATTGGAAAGCGGGCTGGAGGGTCGCTCGGAAGAACAAGATCCTATACTTGTTGATGCTGCCGGGCATTCTGTACTATATCATTTTTAAATATGTTCCAATGTACGGGATCCTTATCGCGTTTCAGGATTATTCAATGGGACTTGGCATCTGGGGCAGCAAGTTTGTTGGATTCAAGCATTTCACCGAGTTTTTCGTGAACACGCCCGATTCATGGAAGCTCATACGCAATACGCTGATGCTGAACATGTACGATTTATTGTTCCATTTTCCGACACCGATCGTGTTAGCGCTTCTATTTCAGGAGCTGAGGAACAAGTATTTTAAACGGATGGTCCAGACGATCAGCTATATGCCGCATTTCTTGTCCACCGTGGTGATCGCGGGCATTCTCGTCATCTTCCTGTCGCCCACGACTGGGATAGCTAATGTCATCATGAAGTGGTTCGGTGCTGAACCCGTCATGTTCCTCGGGCTCCCAGAATGGTTTCGAACGATCTTCATCGGATCGGAAATCTGGCAAAAAGCGGGCTGGGGCACAATCCTTTATCTAGCGGCAATTGCGGGTATCGACCCGTCCTTGTACGAAGCAGCCGAGATGGACGGTGCGAACCGCTTCCGAAAGATGTGGCATATTACGCTTGTCGGCATGGTCCCGGTCATGATTATTTTGTTCGTGCTTAATTTGGGCCACATTATGGAGATCGGCTACCAGAAGATCATTCTGCTGTATAACCCTCTGAACTATGAAACCTCGGACGTGATTAATACTTACGTGTACCGAAGAGGGATTCTCGATGCAGACTTCAGCTTTGCATCTGCCGTCGGCCTGTTCCAATCGGTTATCGGTCTCGTGCTGGTCGTGTTCGCAAACCGGATCGCCCGCAAACATTCCGAGACCAGTTTATGGTAGAAGGAGGTACACATGCATACCAAGCAAAGTTTTCCATCGAAGTTGTTCGACTTCTTCAACGTACTTATCATGCTGTTATTGATTATCGTTATGCTGTATCCGATGGTTTTTGTGTTCTCAGCTTCTATCAGTAACAACGCCATGGTAGCGGCAGGAAAGATCGTGCTATGGCCTAAAGGGATTACTCTGATTGCTTACGAACGGCTAGCTTCGGATAAACAACTATGGCTTAGCTACTGGAATACGATCCGCTACACGCTCTTCCATACACTGTTGACCGTGTTTGCGACGGCTGCGATGGCATATCCACTGGCCAAGAGATGGCTGCCCGGCAGACGGGCGATCCTGATGCTCGCAGCCTTTACGATGCTGTTCAGCGGTGGACTGATTCCGACCTTCATGGTCGTGAAGCAGCTGAATTTGCTCAACACGATCTGGGCGATTGTCCTTCCTTCGCTGATCAGCACCTGGCACCTCTTTATTATGCGGACCTTTTTTGAAGCGCTTCCGCAGGAGATTGAAGATGCCGCAACGATAGACGGTTGCGGGCCGGTGCAAGTGCTGCTGCACACTGTGATTCCACTCTCCATGCCGGTTATCATGACGATTAGCCTGTTTACAGCCGTTGGACAGTGGAATGCCTTTTTCGATGCGCTCCTTTACTTGAACGAAAAGCACATGTATCCTCTGCAGATCATGCTGCGCAGCTATCTGATCGAAGGTTTGAATCCGCCGCAGGGCGAAGGCGATCTCAATTCGATGGAAACGGTGAAGTATGCGCTGATTATGATTGCAACGCTGCCTATTCTGTGCGTGTACCCGTTTGTTCAGAAACATTTCGTTCAAGGCAGCATGATTGGTGGAGTGAAAGGATAGAGTCGGATTCACATCGAATCTGTTTTCTATAGATAAAACTAGATAATGGGAGGTTTGCAATATGAAAAAGAAGAATATAGCGGCGATGCTTGTCCCGGTCCTGCTTGCCGGGATTGCAACGGCTTGCAGCAGCGGAGGGAAAGTCGGCCAATCGCCGGATCCTGTAACAAGTGATTCAGGAGCGGCGAAGCCGAAATCGTCTGTGTTCACGTGGCTTGTTGCCGATCGCGTCGAAGGGCCTGTGCGTCAAGACTGGGAAGTGTTCAAGGAGCTTGAGAAGAAAACGGGTGCTAAGATTGAATTCCAGGCGGTTCCAGCCGCGTCTTTTGCCGAGAAGCAAAAGATTCTGATTGCGACCAATTCGGTTACCGACTTGATGTTGGTGACCAATCAGGAGGGCCGGGAGTATGGTCAAGAGAAGATATTTCTGAATCTGAAGGATTACCTGGATCAGGCCCCCAATATCAAGAAGTTTTTCGATTCGAATCCGGAAGCGAAGGCGCAGGCCACCGCAGCGGATGGAGGCTTGTACACGATTCCTCAACTGGACAGCTATATCGGGGGAAAAGGATTCAACCAGGCCTGGTATGTGCGACAAGATCTGATGGATAAATACGGTTTGAAAGCACCGACAACCCTCGATGAGCTCTACCAGCTCCTCAAAGCGTTCAAGCAGCAGAATCCTGATTCCTACCCGCTTACGTTGACCCCGCCTGAGTCCGGCGAGATGGGGGTGTATGGCGTATTTATGAAAGCATTTACCGGTATACAAGGTTATATCAACCTGAATCCCGCGAACGATCAATTTGCATTTACTGGGAATCAGAAAGGATTCAAGGAAGCTCTCCAATTCATGAATAAATTGTACAGTGAGAAACTGCTAGACCCCGAATATTCGCTGCTGACACGGGCGCAATATGACGAGCGGCTGATCTCGAGCAAATCGTTCGTCACTTACTATTGGAAGGCGGATGTCGAACTTCTCCAGAGCAAAGCGCGCACAGCAAGCGGCAATCAGCAATTCAATTTGGACGGATTTCTACCTGTTACTGCTCCAGGTGTGAAAAATTATTTGTTCTCCCGTCCGGTTGTTGGAAGTCTGGGTATGGCGGTATCTGCCAAAGTCAAAGATAAGCAAGCGGCAGTCAAACTTATCGATTATTTAGTTGGCGAAGAAGGCAAGAAACTGCTTAATCTTGGTATCGAGGGTAAGACGTATAAAATGGTGGACGGAAAGCCTCGTTTTATGGAGGAGTTCGGAACGGCCCCATACAACACGCTTCGTCGCGATTACGGCGTCTGGTATCCGATGATCGGCTTTGACTTCGCTCTCCCGCGCTTGGCTTGGGAAAGCGCATTGGACGAGAAGACGAAGAAAATCAATGCGGCTTACGAACCGCTTGTCATCTCAGCTCCGCGATCCTACGTGAAGACGAAAGAAGAGCAGGAGATGGAGAAGTCGAAGCTGAACAATCTCACGAAATATCTGGATCAGAGAATGGCTGAATTCGTGATGGGGAAAACACCGATCAACGATGAGAAAATCAATGACTTAATCGAACAGTCGAAGAAGCTCGGCCTGGACGACATCGTGAATATGTACAACACGGCCTATAAGCGGACTTACGGCTCGAAGTAAGGACTCTCCTAACGGCAGAAAATGGATTTGGAAAGACGGATGCAAACCTAGCGTTTGCATTCGTCTTGATCAAATGAGAAAACGCTTTCTTTTTTGGGGCCTTTACGGTGAGATTGGAGGTCCATTAATTCAAACTCCATTAATGAAAATGAAGAAAGGGTGGATGCATAATGTATAAAAAGATAATGTCAGGGCTCATTTTATGTACGCTTCTAGTTTCGTTGTTACTCCCGCTACCTAAAGGATTTGCCACTGGAAGTGCAGGCGTCCTTCAGTTCCAAGATGATTTCAGTACAGGGATGTCACTGTGGAATGGAATTAACGGGTCATGGGTCGTTGATAATGGCGCACTTCGCGTTACAACGTCCAGCTCGAACAATATTGAGATGAAAGGGACGAATTCGGTTTGGCAGGATCAAATCGTTGATTTCAGGCTGAAAATCTTGGAAACGCCGGGAGGTGGATTTACAAGAGTATATACGAGGTATATTAGCAATACCAGCAATTTAAGCTTGATGATCCGGCCTATCGGGTTAAGTTATACCATTAATGGGTCTAGCGAGGTGTCCCTTTCCGGCTATAAATTTACCGTTGGTAGTAACTACGACATCAAGATGAATATATCGGGAAGCACGGCAACAGTATATGCAAAAACTCAATCGGAAACCAATTATACGAGTGTAGGAACGATTACGGGCGTACCTGTTCAAAGCGGGAAGGTCAGATTTTCAACCTTCAACGATAAAGTGGAGATCGATAATGTAAGCGTCACCAATTTGCGTGATTCGGCTTTTATGGCTAACGGAAACATATTGTCTTCTTTAAACGTGGGAAGTCAATCCAATTTGCAATTAATCAATGCGACTGGAAATTCGGTTATATGGACTTCTGGAGATACAGCGAAGGCAACTGTTGATGGAAACGGTGTGGTTACCGGGTTAAGCAGAGGACTAGTTACTATTACTGCCGCTACGGCAGACAATTTGTCGCAAGTGAAATTCGATATCTATGTGATAGACCCGGTGGATTCCATAGGGGTATTGCAGTTCCAGGACGATTTCAGCAATGGCATGAATCTATGGAATCCTGTACAGGGGACTTGGATGGTTGATAATTCCCGCTTATCTTCGACAACAACCGCTTCCTCTCTGATTGAACTCAAAGGGGCGAATGCACAATGGAGAAATCAGACGATTTCGATGCGGTTTAATCGTGGAGACAATTTGGCCGGCAACTTCATTTCAATTAAGCTTAGATATGTGAGCGAATCCGATTACACACGGCTGCTGATCAGGGGGACCGGGTTAAGCTATATTAAAGCAGGTGGTACGGAGCAGTCTTTTTATTCCGCAGCATTTAATCAAGGGATAGATTACGATATCAAACTGGCTGCTTTGGACGATTCGGTTCAAGTATATGTAAAAAGCGCAGCGGATCCTGATTATACGTTTGCCGGAGCCATTTCCAACGTTGCGTATTCAGTTGGCAAGGTGCAGTTGACAACATACAATCTAAAGGCGACTATTGATGATATTAAAATTTGGAACCATGAAAGCTCAAAATTAGTCATGGGCACCAAGCTGGCCGCTTACGCCAGAGGAAATAGCGCGCCTATTCCGATCACCAATAAAACCGGAAAAAATGTCGTATTGAGCTCAAGCAACCATGCTGTAGCAACAGTCGATCAAACTGGTGTTGTTACAGCCGTCGCAAAGGGGCAGGCTACTATTACCGCTGCAACGTATGACGGTTCCTATCAAGATAAGAGTGACGTTGTCGTCTATGTCCGGCCAACAGGTGTTTCCCTAAATAAGGCCAGTACTTCGCTATATGTTGGGGAATCCGAGGAGCTTACGGCGACGATCGCTCCAACTGATGCCGATAACCCGTTTACCGTATGGTCAATCAGCGACCCATCCGTGGCAAGCTTGGTCGGCGGAGCAAGCAAGTCCAGAGCCATCAAAGCGTTGTCCGCTGGGACGACGATGGTTGCTGTTACTACGGTAGACGGCGGATTTTCGGCCACAACCCAGGTTACGGTGAATCCTATACCGGGTCCAACCGTTTCACCGGCGGAATTCCAGATCGATACGACTCCGCATGCTTTGTCGCCCTATCTATTAGGTGTGCATAACGAACAAGTTTTAAAAATCGGCAGGGTGACCGACTTTCAACCTGCAAGCCATGATAATCTCGGCATGGAGCTCAAGCTGCAAAACGTGCGTGGTCCGGATGGAACAGGCGCCGATTTCTACATGTACAACGAAGATACCCTTATTAATTCGAAGGATCCGCGTTATCAGCAATTTTACGGAAATAAAACGATCGGGGCTATTGAAAATGTAAGCTTAAAGCCGGGCTATCCAGGGCTAACCCTTGCGAATTCGTACCATCTGGCCAATACTTTGGGTGTGCCGTACGTATATGACTTGAACGTCATCTCACAGTCGGTAGATGAAATTATGACTCAAATTCGGCAGATGAAGCAGCTGACAACCCAGCCTATGTATGTGGAAATGGGGAATGAGCTATATTCCATTTTCTTTGATAAAGCGTTCCCATCGGTAAACGAGTACATTGCAAAATGCAAATTGATTTATCAGGGCATCAAAAACATCGACCCAACCATAAGAGTTGGTATTGTCGCAGTCGCGAAAGACCTTGAAGACAGGATCGCGGCTGACCCCAATAATCAGCCAGATCCTAATGTCGACTGGGGAGCGACGCAAGGGGGGCGGGTTGCTGCTTGGAACCAGAGCCTGGCGCAAGACACCAGTTTCTACGATGCGATCATCGTCCATGTGTATTCCCCTATTCCGTATCTGAATGATTTGACGAACAGCAAGATGATGGACTATTTGTATACGTATAACCAAAGCGCATTGGAAGGGCTCATCATTCAAAAAAATCAATTCCCGGGCAAGGAAATGTGGGTAACGGAATGGTCCTCGCTTCCGACGGTTATTTTCGGAGAGACGGACTTGAACGAGAAGGCACGCAAACAGTTCATGAAGACGCCAGGATTTGCGATCCACAGTATGGAACGGGTGCTGCAAATGATCGAGTCAGGCGCAGTGACGATTACCGACGTTCACGCGATGGTGGATACTCAGGGGTTTGGAATCGTGCAGCAAGCATCGAATGGCGATCTCGTCAAATTACCGAATTTTCATGTATTTAAAGCATTAGGCGATTTGCTTGACGCAAACAGCAGTTACTACAAGATCAATCTCGCACAGGGCAACGTTCAAAATGAAAAGCTTCGCTTTATAGCAACGAATGTATATTATAATGTCGCGGATGTTGGCGCATGGGGATTCGGCGATGCAAGCGGCATTAAGAAGGTCGTATTTGCCAACCGCACGATGAACCCGGTTAATGTATCCGTACCAGGAGCGGCGCTCAAGACGAATTGGATATACGGGGGAGAAAATCCTTTGCCGGATTACCTGACCAATCCGAATGCGAGCTGGCTGGACGCTCCTCAGGTCAATCCGTTGCCAGAGGCACCTGTCTCAAGTTTTGCCGGACAGATCCAATTGAAGCCCTATTCGATGACGATCGTGGACATTACAGATGCTGCTGCGCCAGTTACGACAGCTTCCATGTCTCCTGCGCAGCCGGATGGACAAAATGGTTGGTACGTAAGTCCGGTAATGGTAACATTGACTGCCACTGATCATGGATCGGGTGTGGAGAAAACAGAGTACAGTCTGGACGGAGGAACCACATGGCAGAT
>NZ_WHOA01000250.1 GCF_013141715.1 Paenibacillus phytorum
TTCCTCGTTAGCGTAACAAGCTTTTTATAATTTTACTGCTCTTTCACCTTGAGTTTAACTAAACTCGCGCCTACGAGGTAAAGCAAACCAGAGTCCATCGAGCCAAGCTAGCTCCTGTTCCGTTAATTTATCCATGTCAGCAGCACGCAGACTCGCGTCCAACTGCTCCGGACGACTCGCACCAATGATGGCGGAGGTGATTCCCGGTTGCTGTGTAACCCAACGTACGGCCGTCGTTGTTGGATCACAGTGATGTTCTTGGCACCAGGCCTGGTACTTTTCAACAGCGTCGAACTGCGCTTCTTGCCAATAACGTTCCTGATACAACGAACCCGCATTGTTTTCGAGTCCGAAACGAGTCCCCTCTTCGACACTTGCATTATTCCTATAACGGCCTGTCAACATGCCTCCTGCAAGTGGGTTGTAACTGATAATGCCAATCCCCTCATCAAGGGCCATTGGAACCAAGTCGTCCTCAATCATTCGAAACAAGAGATTGTAGCGAGGCTGAATGCTCACTATACGGGCGTAATTTTTTCTTTCAGCAATTCCGTTTGCTTTCGCCACCTGCCAAGCACGCCAATTTGATACACCTATGTAGCGGACTTTGCCTTGCTCAACGAGATCATCAAACGCACGTAAAGTCTCATCCATAGGTGTGCTTGGGTCGAATTGATGAGCTTGATAGAGGTCGAGGTAGTCCGTTTTTAGACGGCGGAGGCTATCCTCAACGGATGTTATGATATGCTTCCTACTCAACCCACGATCATTTGCTCCGGATCCCATCGTACCAAAACACTTTGATGCTAGCACCACTTTGTCTCGTTTACTCTCTAGCCATTCCCCGATAATCGACTCGGTTGCACCTGCGTTGGCATAAGAAGCCCTCCCAATGGGATATACATCTGCCGTGTCGATAAAACTCACTCCGGCGTCGAACGCCTTGTCAAGTATTTCGAAGGAGGTTTTTTTGTCTGCCTGATTGCCAAATGTCATCGTGCCCAAACACAGATTAGTTACTTTTAATCCCGTTTGTCCTAAAGAACGAATTTCCAAAATAATTCACCTCTCCAAGAGCTTTTTATTATTCTTTTATGATTATCCAAAAATTACTGCTCCTAGTATTTCCTTTCGTTATTGTTATTTTTCTGTTGAGAATACCTCTTTTGCAACCGTCATGGCTGACATTGCCTTCGGCCAACCTGCATAGAAAGCAAGATGGGTCATTACTTCGATTAGTTCTTCTTCCGTAAGACCGTTTTGTTTTGCTAAGTTTAAATGGGATTTCAATTGTTGCGTATTCCCACCAGTAATTAAGCTAGATACGGTAATTAAACTACGGTCACGTGGAGTAAGCTCCTTACGTTTCCACACATCTCCGAATAAAACATCATCGGTTAATTCAACAATCTTTGGTGCAAAATCTCCGAAGTTTTTCTGTGCGACAGTAAGTTCTTTTGAAGAATCTGACATTTAGTATCCCTACTTCCACTTTTTTTATTTTTACTCTTCTATATACAGAAGTTTAAGTTCATCTTTAATATGCACAAATAAAAAAGAGACCGTTATCCCACGCTTTTTCATTATCTACTTTTAAGCCTTAGCCTTTTCATGTTTCTGAAGATATTTCAAAGTATAATGAGTACCGCAAATATAGATCCCCATGATAGATAGGTAATCTATTACAAACCTCAAGGCGGTTTCATCGAAGCCCCAATACCCAAATGGATTATAAATGAGCAACCTAGAACCCATATCTCTTTCAAAGGAAATCTGCACACCATAAACAACAATTAACACCGCCAAGAAACGAAACGCAATTGTGCGTACACGGCTTGTAGTGATGATTCCCGTCATTTTTCTCGCTGCATTAATAATCCTTCCCCACGAGATTCCTATATGAACAGCCATGAGTATAAATCCCCAATAAGCACTCAGAACATGTATCTGCCTCACGATCATTTCATTATTCATCGGAATAAAAGGAAGTATGTCACGTGAAATCGGCACCGCACTAATCAGTGCAGCAGCAATCGTTAAGAGAAATAGCAAATTTACCGCTATGCTAAGAATTTGTTGAACCTTGTACTTTCCACTAAAAATCGTTTTATACCATCGTCGATTTAAGAAATTGTGAACCATAAACAATACAAACAAAACAACACCAACTAGTTCATGGACCATATTTCCGGTAATAGGATAAGCCATCGCTACTAGCATGGATACTGTCATAATAAGGTCAATGACCAGCTTAATAAACATATTTGGATTCAAAAAATTACCTCCATAACTTATTATCATATGAGGTTTTTTCGGATGATAGAGTAGCCATGTAAGCTTTTAATGCATTTAACTCCCGATCTGCAAGCCTCGATTCCGTACTATTATTCTGCGATGCCGTAAAATCCTCAAGTTTGAAACTCTCCATTTGGTTGTAGGTGTATACAAAGTCATCCCGTACCTGACTTGCGTGACAAGAAATGCAGCTCTCGATGTTTCTCTTGGTATTAACTGATTTATCAGCAGTGAAAGCCTGGTATCGCCAATCTCCGTTGCTCTTATTAGGAGGGTTCTGATCGCCCCACCCAGCGCGCTTTTCCGAAACAAAAATGTCGGATAGTTTTCCATCCCTGTAGATCTCGAGAGTCAATACGGTTCCGCTGGGGAACGGCTTGCCGGTTTTCACCGCTTCGATAGTTTCCCGACTCGTATAGAGCAGCTCTTTGGCATTTCCACGATTCACAGTCGTATAGAGCACGCCCTTATCATAGTTCTCAGGGAGTTTAACTTGTTCACTGTCAGTTCCAGGGTGTTCCGCCTGCTGAGTACTCTCTGTCATGGCACTGTCGGTTCCAGACGGCTCTGTTTCCCGACCACTGTCTGTCATAGCACTATCAGTTGCAGACTGCTCTGCATGCCGATTACTGTTTGTCATGTCATTGTTGTCACTTCCACATGCAGAGAATGTAAAGACAGTAACTAAACCAAAGGCAAGTAATAAAAGTTTTTTCAATGTTTTCCTCCTCCGAAATTAGCCACTACGGCATTTTAGAATACTGTTTGCAGAAGGTTTGTAGGTTCTTCGCGTATTTCATGTATTGCCTGATCTGTTTTTCAAACATCACCTCAATATGCCAAGTTACATACCCAGCATAGTTAACCGGCATATTGGTTCGTCCAAAATGACAGAACATGCGTAATTTAATTATGCAATGAATCAATAAGAAATCGATATCCTGATCATCTTAAATGTTTGCCTATTTCTCTCACGTGAAAGAACACTTATGAATTATAAAAAAACCAAATAAAGTTCCCCATCAAACATCGATGAACAGTTTTCGCAAACTCGTGACTTCAGTCGTGAGTTAGAAAACTTCGGATATGGCGTGGCTTTTGCCACGTCAACTATCTGACAAATGTTTAGGAAAAGGGTACAAACAACGCTCCATAGCGAACATACGTGCTATAATAGATGTATATTCCAAGACGAAAGGAGACCCGTTTTCACCATGCTGCATCACAAAGCATACAAATTCCGCATTTACCCTACGCCAGAACAAGCAACACTCATTAACAAGACGATTGGATGCAGTCGCTTTGTGTTTAATCGTTTTCTAGCCCTATGGAACGACACATACAATGAGACAGGTAAAGGTTTAAGTTATGGTGCATGCTCAACTGAACTCACCAAACTAAAACAAGAAATAGGCTGGTTGAACGAACCGGACAAGTTTTCTCTACAAAATGCATTGAGGAATTTGAGTGATGCTTACAATCGCTTTTTCAAAAAACAAAACGATGCTCCTACGTTTAAGAGCAAGAAGAATCCTGTACAGTCTTACCAAACAAACTACACAAATGGAAACATTGAAGTTGTAGGCAATCAGATCAAGTTACCTAAACTTGGACTTGTGAAGTTTGCCAAAAGCCGTGAAGTCGAAGGTCGTATCCTTAACGCTACGGTTAGACGCAATCCATCAGGTAAATATTTTGTATCTGTACTTGCGGAAGTTGAAATCCATGTGTTGCCCCAAACAGGCAAAGAAGTTGGCATAGATGTTGGCTTGAAAGATTTTGCAATTCTATCTAATGGGGAAGTGTTTGGCAATCCTAAATTTTTTCGCATACTGGAAGAGAAACTGGCAAGGACGCAGCGTAAACTCTCACGTAGGGTGAAAGGCAGCAGCAATTGGAAGAAGCAGCGCATCAAAGTAGCGCGTATACACGAGAAAATTACGAATGCTCGTACGGACTACTTGCAAAAGATTTCAACGCATATTGTCAAGAATCACGACATCATTGCTGTTGAAGACTTGCAAGTATCCAATATGATGAAAAATCACAAATTAGCTAAGGCAATTAGCGAGGTGTCCTGGTCGATGTTTCACTCGATGCTGAAGTACAAAGCGAAGTGGTATAGTCGCATAGTTGTGGCTGTGGGTAAAACATTCGCATCTTCGCAGTTATGCTCCTGCTGTGGATATAAGCACAAAGACGTTAAAGACCTAAAATTGCGCGAATGGGACTGTCCCGATTGTTGAACTCATCATGATAGAGACTTCAATGCAAGTCTAAATATTCTTTCTGAAGGTAAAAGATTACTTACTGTGTAATCACCTTACACGAACTGTCGGAACGACAGGGTTAGCTTGGTAAATTTCTCTCCGTTAGAAGGGACTACCCAAGAATCTCGTGACTTTAGTCATGAGATGTTCAAGAGAGAGTTTCTATTTGGCCTTTTCTAGATATAGCTCGAACTAACTGCTTAAGGATAATCGGAGGAATTTCCGTGCCGTATCCCAGTGTTACCGAGCGGGGATTTCCAAACCTATAGGCTGATTAAGATGGATGTCAGAATGCCCCTCACACACTGGATACTTGCTCAGTAATTACCTGTTCCTGGTCATATGTTTCCTTCAGACGCTTCATGTCAGCTTTGGGAGGAAAACCAAACATGCGAGAATATTCACGGCTAAACTGAGATGCACTTTCGTAGCCTACCCGGTAGGCAACCTCAGAAGCATCCGCCGACTCGGTTAATAATAGGCGCCGAGCTTCTTGCAACCGAAGCTGTTTTTGGAATTGAAGAGGGCTCATCGCAGTGATTTCTTTAAAGTGTCTATGTAACGAAGAAATACTCATATTCGCTATTTCGGCAAGTTCTTCAATCCGTAAGGGGCTATCATAGTTATTCATGATTTGTTCAATAACAACTTTGATTTGATGGGTTGAGCTTCCTTCCATTACAATTTGCTCCAAAATAATCCCATTCCGACCTTGCAGCACCCGATAAAGAATTTCCTTCGTAAATAGTGGAGCAAGCACCGGAATATCTTTAGGATTATCAAGCAAACGAGCTAACCTAATGACCGAATCTAACAAAGATGATTCTATCTGGCTGACAAACATAGCTCGCTTAGGATTTTCTTTCGTATCAACTCGAAATTCAGAATCATGTAAAACCTCTAGGATTTGACTCGGTGTAAATTCAAGTTTGAAACCCAAATATGGAACATCGGGATTGGCTTCAGTGACTTGGGCGGTAACTGGCAAGTGAACGGATGCAACAAGGTAATCGGCAGGACTGTACCTAAAGCGCTCCTGTGCCAGCCAAACCTCCTTCGCCCCTTGAACTACCATACAAAAGGAAGGCTTGTAAACTCCGTAGCTTTGTCCGGCCGCATTTGAGACACGCATGAAAAATAAGGACGGAATAGCAGTTGGGTGAACACCGTCCTTTTCTGAATAGCGCTCAATGATTTTGACAAGCTCATTCTGCTGTTTAGTGATTATTTCAGACATTTGATTCTCCTTGTTCCTATTTTTTATAGTTCGATTATAATCCATATTTGTCTGTTACATAAGTGGTAGTGAGAGGATTAGGCAAACATTTGGCACGAATGGGATAACGATCTCTTTGTCATCTGGTGCATAATAAGGATGTGAAAAGGGAGAGATAATGCATCGTAATGAGTAACACCTGGAAAATTTACATGCTGACCGTTATCAGCTTTTTGGACGGGTCGCTTCTTCCGTCGGCGTATCGTAAACAGTGGCGACAGCTTATCTCTGTATTTGCGCTTGCCACTGCAATAACTGACTGCAAATCTAGCACCTGTTGGACGACAGGATGAAGCGATGTCCAACATCTCCCTGGGTTTTAGCGCCTCACTCGTTTTCGGCGCTCCCATCGGTCGCGTTGTTGCCGCCGCGTATCCCGTACGTTCTCGAAACGCGCAGCGACAGAGTGAGCCTATTATGGTTGTAATGGATAAGATTACATCGACTTACAAATAATTTTTAAAAAATGGAGGATTTTATATGCAAAAAGTAATTTTGAACAATGGTGTTGAGATGCCTATACTCGGTTTTGGTGTATTTCAGATTGCAGATCAAAATGAATGTGAACAAAGCGTTTATGACGCTATTATGGCAGGCTATCGGCTGATTGATACAGCTGCCTCTTATCTAAATGAAGAAGCAGTTGGCAGAGCGATCAAACGGAGTGGCGTCGCAAGAGAGGAATTATTTATTACTACGAAACTTTGGGTTCAGGATGCTGGTTATGAGCGCACAAAAAATGCATTTAGAAAATCACTGGAAAGATTGCAATTGGATTATTTGGATTTGTATTTAATTCATCAGCCATTCGGCGATGTGCATGGTTCTTGGCGCGCTATGGAGGAATTGTATCGTGAAGGAAAGGTCCGTGCAATTGGCGTTAGTAACTTCCATGAGGATCGTCTGATCGATTTGATCATTCATAATGAAGTAGTTCCTGCTGTAAACCAGGTTGAAACGCATCCTTTCAACCAACAAATCGAAAATGCAAAATTCATGAAAGAGAGTAATGTTCAGATCGAATCCTGGGCGCCTTTTGCTGAAGGGAAAAATAACTTGTTCCAGAATGAGCTATTGGTATCCATAGCTGAAAAGTATAATAAATCCGTTGCTCAAGTGGTTTTACGTTGGTTGACACAAAGAGAAGTCGTTGTGATTCCAAAGTCCGTTCGTAAAGAAAGAATTTCCGAAAACTTCAATATCTTTGATTTTGAATTAAGCCAAGAGGATATGGAGTCGATGACTACATTAGATACGAAACAGAGCCTATTCTTTTCACATCGCGATCCTGAAATGGTGAAATGGCTCGGTACCCGTAAACTTGATATCTAACATTCGATATTTCGAAAGATCACCGACAGGTTCTGTTTACGGCAAAAGAACCGGGAAATAGTTCGTTAATTTTAAAATAAGGAGCAGATCAACAAACTGCTCCTTTATTAATTGAACTTACGTTCTGCGTTAGTTCATCAACAATTCGTTCTCCACCCTAGAAAAATCACAGCGTTTTCCGCACGAATTCCATAATATACTTTTCTTTAAAGCCAAGGCTGTCATACAGACTTCTGGCATAATTCCCGACAACACACCAAAGGTCAACTTTTTCACTGCCGCGCTGATAGATTTCGTTGCATGAAAACATAACAAATTTTCTTCCGATCCCAAGCCCCTGAAAGTCTGTACGGACGGAAATACTGCTTAGTTCATTACCAGAAAGATGGCTATAAGCGATGATTTCCCCATTTATTTCGTAGACAAAACGGTCTCCCGCGTCCTCATTCCATGCTCCTCGTTCTTTTTCACTGGGCTGGGCAATCACAGAATCGGGAAAGCACCCGACACGGACGCGCATTTCATGAAAAGCTGTGGCATACAGCGACTGACTGGTAAGATAGTCTTCGTCAGAGTACAGCCTCACCGGAAGCTCCTCCAGGGGAAAGGGATCGCCGGTTCGCTGCATAAAAGTCGATGAAAAGTATTTATCATAACCGAGCTTGTGCGCAAACGCAAGAGATGATTGATGACCAGACCGAAAGGAACTCCTTACTTTTTGGGTTCCGTCCGCCCGCAATTTGGATTCAACATACTTTACCGTTGCAGAACCGATTCCTTGCCTACGAAACTGTGGGGCAACAAACACAGTTAAATAGGACTGAGATGAAGGTTCGTTCACTTGTGCTAGTGCAACAAGCTTATCCTCAATAAATGCGGTAATAAACAATTCCGGTTTTTCAGCAAGCACACGATGGATGTCTTCACCCGCGTCGACGTCATAGCTTAATAATTCTCTTGCGACATTATAATCTTTTCCACTGAAGCGTTCGTATCGGATATCTGCTATATTCATTAGTCTTCGATTCCTCCGTTATTCTGCCCGTTTGGTGAGAAGTGGCTACCGTTCTTACTGGCAGCCCCGTCCTAGATGTTTATTGAGCTATAATTTTGCGTTAGCTTAATGAAGAAGAGTCACTTTTTAACCTTTAATCCCTAAATAATTTTTTCAACTCGTTCATCCTTTGGAGAACCTTCGTGGACATAAAATAAGAGTACATTCGCTATTTGATATTTGCTGTGAGGTACAAGATTTACCGTTGTTGTCTTATCCTCAAACTCATTTAGTCCTTTTTCAGTTTCATGACTGGAGGAATAGACATAAAAGCTAATTAATTGATTTTTATTAATTGTATAAGTCTCAGGCTTTACACCATTCAAAGTCCTTAAAAATACATTTTCTGTACTTAATCCATTTGGCTTTGATAAAAGAATATCATACGTCTCAAATGACTCTTTAATCTGTTCTGACTTAATTAATATTTCATCTTTCGTCTTCCTCGTTAGCTCAACAAACAAGGTGCAGCTTTCTTGTTTGTTTGGTATTCGTTTCCTGTTAGCTTACGAGTTAAACCAGATAGGGATAAATTTCTCAAAGTTTTGATGATCTTCCAATACAACACGAATCCTAGCTAACATTGATTCGAGTTGCTCTGGTACAACCTTAAGAGTCCAAGTAATTGTTGGGAAGATAATCATGGCCGCATATAAAGCGTACAATTTCCAGAATTCTGGCGGAACAATTCCATTAAAATAACCTTTTATTTGCCCATTGCAAAACGGAATACTAACTTCTCGGCTGAAATATGCGATTTTTAAAAAATCATGATAGGTTGCTCGGATGGAAATCATCATGTTGGAATCGATTTGGGCGATTGTTCATGTATATTAAATTTTGATTAATAAAAGATATTATTAAGTCCTCATCTGGAAGCTTAACTCCGCAATTTCGGTAACTTTCATATTGACGATTATGTTTTAATACGATAAGGAAGGTAATATCTCAGAGGCATCATCTCCTTCAACATAACTCAGTATCATATAACAGATGTCTAATGATTCAATCGAACCGAATTCAATCGGTTTTGAAGTCTTGACCCCCATATCGTAAACGTTAGTAACAACTTCAAACTCTTGTATTTTACGCTGAGTCTGTTGCCTAGGCGAAGTACGTAATACATATTTGGGTAAATCACCTTCCTCATATAAAAAATACTTACCGTCGAAGGAGAATCCCTTTGTAACCCGAGAAATTTCGGATATATTCGTCATGGATTGTTTATGTTTTTTAAAGCTAGATAAGTTCATGGAAGCCCCCCATTGAGATGATGATATAATAATTGAAATTATTTCCAGTTAATTATACCATGAAAAATCAACTAATCATTCAACTATGCTGCCCATTAGTTGAGAAACGGCAGCCACTA
>NZ_WHOA01000251.1 GCF_013141715.1 Paenibacillus phytorum
TTCTACAACAATGAAGCGAGAGAGCAAGGAAATGAGCAGAATTGTTGCACTATCTACAACATCATACTACTGAATGAAGAATTCATTCACGTAACCCTCAGCTTTGCATGCAAAACGATGTCTTGAATCAAATAATCTGCAAATGAAACAGCCGCATTAACAGAGCAGGAGCTCTGTTTCATGCGGCTAGTCTTTCGTATGGGGAAGAGTTATTTCATCGCTGCAGCAAACTCCGCTTTGATTTTACTTAACAGCTCTGGGCTGGCAAGTACTTCATATGCCGTGAAAGCTAGGAGTTTTGCCGCGAATATCATGGCATTCAGAGCGGGTTCCTGCAGTGCGAGATCACGGAACTCCTTGGTATGGAGCATATGTCTCTCATCTACAACTTTGACGAATGGGTGAATCGTCGGGCATTGGGTAGACACGTTGCCTAGGTCGAGGGAACCGTGATCCTTGCCAACTTCGATTTCTTTCGGATCAATTCCCATCGCTAACAACTGATCAGTGAAGACGGCTGATAGTGTCTCATTGGTTCGAAGCTCGTCATACGAATACTCATAAAAGGAAGTCTTCAACGTACAACCGGTTTGCAGGGCAGCGCCCTCAGCGCAGTGAAGTACTTTCTGGACGAGCTCGTTCGTATACGTGCGGGATGCTGAACGTACATAGAACTGAGCGACAGCATAGTCAGGGATAATATTCGGAGCTTTGCCACCCTCGCTAATGATGCCGTGAATACGCGCATCAGACTTGGTTTGTTGGCGCAGCGCATTTATGGAATTGAACAGTTGAAGAACAGCATCAAGTGCGTTGACGCCTTCGTAAGGTTGAGCAGCTGCATGAGCGGAACGACCAAAAAATTCGTACTGGATAGCGTCCATAGCTAGCGATTCGCCTGACTTCTCATACGTATAGTACGGGTGAGCCATCAGAGCAATATCCACATCTTTGAATAGTCCAGCCGCGGCCATTGGCACTTTGGCGCCCTTGGTTTCCTCTGCAGGTGTTCCATATACACGGATACTGCCGCCTGTTTCATCGATGACCGACTTAAGGCCGATGGCTGCGCCAATACTCATCATGCAGATGAGATGGTGGCCACAAGCGTGACCCAGGTCGGGTAATGCGTCATATTCTGCTAAGAAGGCCACGACAGGACCAGCTTTACCAGAATCATAGGTAGCTATAAAAGAGGTTGCAATATCTAATACACCGCGTTCAACGTGGAAGCCATGATAGGCCAATTCCTCAGTTAAACGATCGGAAGCTTGAAATTCTTCATGCCCAAGTTCCGGGTTTGCCCCAATAAAGCTGGATATGGCTATTAATCTGTCTGCATGGTTATCAATGGATTGCGTAATGGTTGTTTTCATAAATGGATGGCTCCTTTGTTGAATGGTTCTTAGCTCCATTGTAGTATAAAGGAAGGCGAACTACCACTTTACAGCTCACTGGGTTACAATTAATGAACAAAAAGAGTTAATAAACGCAATCTTACAAAACAAGATTTTTTTGCGAAATATTTAGGGGGACTCTCACATGATGAAATATGGAGCCGAACACGAAGAACACCGATTTACATTATCTTTCACGGAATCAGAGGTAAGAGGGCAATGGCGCGACATTTTCTTAGGTATACATAAAGAGGTTGGCGAGGAGTTTCCGGAGGATTTAATCGATCCATCTATACTCGTCATCTGTAATCTAGATGGAGAAATTGTTCAAATTGTCCTTCACGACGAGGGCTGTGATTGTGAGTTCCAATTTACATTCTCGGAAAAGGCACAAATCGAAAATTATGTTAAGCAGCATGTAAACGTATAAAAAAACGACGAAAGAACTGGTGAGAGTGTCCCTTCCCAAACTGGGCGCTGGCGCATATAGTATTATACGTCAGGCTTTAGGGAGAGGATAGCAATGGAAAAGACGATCAATTATTTGGCATTTGGAGATTCACTAACGGTTGGTTTTGGAGCTCCGGAAGGTCACGGATTCGTACCTATCTATCGGCAAAAGTTGGAGCAATTGCTGAAGGTTCCTATTCACTTAAAGCCTGCAGGCAAGAATGGTGCTACAACTACTCAATTGCTTCAAACAATTGAATTAGATCCGGAGATCCAAAAAGATATAAGAGAAGCGAATCTCATCACGATCACAGCTGGCGGCAATGACTTAATCCAGGCGGCAATTCCTTTCTTTTATCAGGGAGATCCTGCTTACTTAAAATCTGCTCTTCAAACGTATGAATCCAACTATAAGAAATTGATCGGAGAAATTGAGGCACTTCGGCAAGGGGTTGAAGAGCCTTTCTTAATCGTTTTAGTCGGGCTCTACAATCCTCTGCCGCAGGTGCCGGATGCCGCATATTGGGTGCAGCGCTTTAATTTATTTCTTCGCAAATTAGAACAGCCGCATATTCTTGTGGTTCAAGTGTATGATGCTTTCGTAGGGCAAGATAGCTGTTATTTGTCAGAAGACGCCATTCACCCAAACGAAATTGGTTATAAAGAACTGGCGCGTCAAGTGGAGAAAGCGGTTTCTCTCCAACACCTCCAGCAATTGATCCAATAATTAAGCTGGTATGACATACCAGAATATTGAGAAGAAATGACAGGCGCTACCAGCAAGCACGAAAACATGCCATATGGCATGGTGATAAGGGATGCGCCGCCATACATAAAAGATGGAACCAAACGTATAGAACAATCCGCCTACGACGAGCCACACGATACCGCCTAATGGCAGGCTTAAATACAGTGGTTTAAAGGCGAAAATAATCAGCCAACCCATGAGTATATAACAAAGGGTTGAAACCAAGATGAATCGTTTTACGTAGAAAACTTTCAAAACGATCCCGGCAAGCGCTAAGCCCCAAATCACACCCAAGAAGGTCCAGCCCAAAGGTCCTCGCAATGTGACGAGTAAATAAGGTGTATAGCTGCCTGCAATTAACAAATAAATGGCGGAATGATCGAGAAGCTCAAACACATCCTTCAAACGTGGATGGCTCACACTGTGAAGCAGCGTGGAACAGGTATAAAGTATGACTAATGCTGCACCAAAAATGCTGAAGCTGACAATGTGCCAAACAGTGCCATGTAAGGAAGCTTGCACGATGAGCAGGACAAGCGCTGCGATGCTTAACAACACGCCTACGCCGTGGCTGATGGCGTTGGCCTTCTCTTCCCGAACGGAATAGTCCATAGATAACCCTTCTTTCACTCATAAATATCCTACTACCTTATAGATTGGACGATGAAAAGATGTTTTTACCTTCATTTCAATTAATTAATAAAATTGCCTTAGTCACAGGAGCAGGAAGAGGCATTGGCAGAGCGCTAGCGATAGGCCTTGCTGAGGCTGGAGCTGACGTAGCTCTTTTCGCTCGTACAGCTAGTGATATAGAGGAAGTAGCTCATGAAATTCGTGCCTTGGGACGAAAGGCATATCCGTTTACGGTTGATGTCACGAATAGAGAACAGATCGAGGAAGCTGTCCAACAAATCATTGAACATACGGGTCGACTTGATATTCTAGTGAACAATGCGGGCATGAATATTCGCAGTCAAGCGCTGGCTGTTACGGATGAGGAATGGGACACGATCATGCAGACGAATCTTAAATCTGCTTTCTTGTGCTCTCAAATCGTAGGTCGTCACATGCAGCAAAAAGAATATGGAAGAATTATCAATATCGCTTCTGTTGCAGGACAGGTTGCCCTTCGAACAGGTGTTGTATACGCAGCTACCAAAGCTGCGATGATCCAAATGACGAAGGTGTTAGCACTTGAATGGGGCAAATATGGGATCAATGTGAATAGTATTGGACCATGGTATTTCAAAACGCCTTTGACAGAGAAAATCCTTGCTAATCCAGATTACCTAGCCGAAATCATTGCGCGTACACCATTAGGGCGCGTGGGTGAACTTGAAGAGTTGGTAGGGCCAGCTGTATTTTTCGCTTCGGATGCGGCGAATTATGTGACAGGTCAGACTCTATTCGTTGATGGTGGTATGACCATTTACGGCTTCTAATTGGAGCTGCTTAATTTTGTAAGGATTGAGCTTTCCGACTAGTTCAATTATACTTTACACAATCTTAATAGAGTTGTTGCGGGTTCAAGCTAGATAGACAGCATAGATGGATTAACAGACAGACAGCATAGATAAGGTGGTATGACCGCAATGTCCCGGGTTCGCATATTTACAGATAGCACAAGTGACTTAAGCGAAGAGCTTTATCGACGCTTTCAAATAGAGGTAGTGCCTCTTTATGTTATTTTTGAGGAGAATTCCTACAAAGATGGCATTACGATAAAACCTGATAGACTCTATGAATTGGTTAACCAAACCGGCAAGCTGCCCAAGACCGCTGCTCCATCGCCAATTGATTTCGAACAAGCGTTTGAACCCATTATTCAAAGCGGAGAAGACATTGTCTTTATTGGGCTTTCCTCTGAGCTCTCATCTACGATTCAGAATGCGACCATTGCCGCAGCGAGTTTTCCAGAAGGTAGGGTAACGGTCATTGATTCTAGAAATCTATCAACAGGAATAGGTTTACTAGTTTTAAAAGCTGCCCAAGCGGCAATGGATGGCCGGAGCATCTTTGAAATAAAATCATTGATTGAACCTTTAATCACCCGAATGGAAGTTGAATTCATCATTGACACATTGGAATATTTGCATAAAGGCGGAAGATGTTCAAGTGTTCAGCATTTTATAGGGAGTCTATTGAAAATTAGACCGATCGTTAAAGTCATTGACGGGGCTATGGTATCGACGGATAAGGTAAGAGGTAAACGGGAAAAAGCACTCCATCAGCTTCTGGATAATGCTTTAGCGCAAAAGAATGACATGGACACAGAATTCCTGTTTATTACTCACTCTGCGGCAGCAGAAGAAGCCGCTTACATCAAACAACAAATTGAACAACAAACGAATGTGAAACAAGTTTATATAACTGAAACGGGCTGCGTTGTTGCCAGCCACTGCGGACCGCATACAGTAGGTATTGTTTTCGCCAAAAAATAAGAAATGAGTGGACACCATGACGACAATCAAGATTATCACAGATAGCAGTTGCGACCTTCCCGAAATGATCGTAGACGAGATAGGGATTGCGATTGTTCCATTATCCGTACATTTTGGAGAGGAATGCATGCCGCCTGACATGGAGCTTGCTGATTTTTATGCGAGAATGAAAAAGGAGAGCGTCCTGCCGAAGACGTCAAGTCCGGCTCCGCAGCTATTCCTCGCTGAGTATCAGAAGGCCCAAGTGGATCAAGATATTCTTGTGATTAGTCTTTCATCTGCTCTTAGCAGTACCTACCATCATGCAGTCATGGCTAAAGAGATGCTGCTCGAAGAAGGTTATGCAGGTCGTATCGAAGTAATCGATTCGAAAACAACTTCACTTGGACTTGGTGTTCTCGTCTATAAGGCAGCCAAAATGGCGGAAGAGAATGTTCCATTTGAACAAATTGTAGAAGTGATAGGTCAATCCGTAACGACTTCAGGCACTTTTTTCTTTCTAGACACGTTAGAAAATGTAATAAAAGGTGGCAGGCTCGACCGAGTGCGGGGAGCTGTTGCGTCTGTTTTGAATATTAAGCTTCTGATGAAAGCCAGTGAAGAAGGTGCCGTAGAAGTGATAGAGAAAATCCGCGGTACCCAGCAAGCCTTGAAACGATTAATCACCAAAATAGGGGAAACTCACCATGATTTCGATAAAGATGTGATTGCCATCGCACATAGTAATTGTGAAGAAAGAGCGCGCGAAGTCTTGAACCAACTACTTGAGAAATATCCGTTCCGCAAAGTGTTGTTTTCTAATATGGGCACGGTTATTGGTACCTACGCTGGTGAAGGCGGCGTACTGATCGCTTACTAAAAATGTGAGGCAAGACGTGACAAAAGACACCTATTTACTCGATCCTTATGATCGGTGAATAGGTGTCTTTATGCATGTTGTACAACGTACTACAATTTATCTCGATTTCTTCTTGTGAAGTGGTGATGTTGTACTCTGTACAACAATTTAGCCGAATTTCAAGCCAAATGGCCATTTTCGGGCTAAATTGTTGTATTTTCTGCAACTTTCTTAGGAAAAGACTCTAAAATCTTAGAGTAAGTTGTACAAAACTCCAACATGGCTTGAAACTATCCAGGATAATGGGTTTCCACAATCTCTGTATCTTCCGTTGAGACCAGAGGAGACAGCTCGCCTGGAGCCATTAGCCATAATTCGTGAAGGGCGCGCGTACAGCCTACATACAGCAGTTTGGCATCCATAAAAGTGGCTTCGTAATGCCCGGCAGTAACATCCATGAGTAGAACGGCATCAAATTCAAGTCCCTTGGTCAAAAAGACGGGAAGGACCGAGATGCCGCCGCGGTATACACGCTGCTTGGAAGTTATGAGATTCGTTTCGATGCCAGCATCCGTCAACGCATCATGCAGCTCCTGTGCTTGCTTCTCCGTACGGGCAACAACAGCGATTGTACTCGAGCTTCCTTGTTTCAAGGTTGCGATGGCACGCTGAAGTAAAGGCAAACGGCCTTTGATGTCCGTCTGTAGGACACGGACTTTGTTTCCGCTGCGGAACACAGGAACAGCTAGAAGGGGATTCTCGACGCCTCGTTTCAAGACCTGATTGGCAAATAAGATGATTTCCATGGTGGAACGATAACTGCGTTCAAGTTCGAAATAACCAGTTTCGTCTACTTCAAACAAGCTGGAAAATTCCTTCCAATCCGTGATGCCTTGATAAGCGTGAATTCCCTGTGATAAATCACCGAGTATTGTAAACGAGCTATTTCGTGTGTAAGAATCAAGGACAGCCACTTGGAAAGGTGAAAAGTCCTGCGCCTCATCGATCACCACATGGTCGAATAACCGATCAGAAGGTATGCCGAAAAGGCGTGTATGAATATAAAGGAGTGGAGCGAGATCTTCGAGCTGCACTTCTTTTTTCTTGAAAAGCTTCAGTGAAGCAGCGACAATTGGTTCTGGTATTTGGTTCAGTAGGTCAATGGGCAAGCTGTCCGGACGACCTTTGTCTGTGAAGAGCATTTTGTAGAAGCTGAATGCCGAGTGATCGGGCCATCCCGTCAGATACGTGCGCAGGCGCTGTGAAGCTTTCTTTTTCAGCTCTTTCTTCCGACTTTGCTCCCAAATCTTGTCGAGCTGAATTTCCATCCAGCGTTTGATCCGAGCAATGACGCGCTCGCGCCTTTTGACAAGCGGATAGTGCTTGTTCTCTACGAAAAACCATTCGCGAATGGATGCAATTGGAAGCTTGACACCCTCCCACGGGATGAAATCCGAAGTAGGTACATAAGACTCCTCGAACCTCGTGAGACAGTGATCTAGGTATTGTTTAAAAGCAATAGATCCTTTAAATCTTCCCGGCGCTTGATCATCTACCGGAGGTCTTTTGCTGCCAAGCGAGAACCAGGTTTGAAGAACTATTGCTTGATCCGCTAGCTTTACTTCTTGGTCGAGCACATCAATTGCCCAATCCGTGAATGTGCTTTGCTGGATATTTCCGACTCCAAGTTCAGGCAGTACGCCGGATATGTAGTCGAGGAACATGGAGTTGGGTGCAAAAATGATCATCCGTTCTGCACGAACCTGTTCGCGGTATTGATAGAGTAAGAAAGCAAGTCGATGCAGGGCGACAGTTGTTTTACCGCTTCCTGCGACCCCTTGAATAATCAGTGCTGTATTCTTCGCTGCGCGGATAATACGGTCTTGCTCAGCTTGGATTGTAGATACAATGTCGCGCAGCTTATTGTCTTTATTTTCGCCAAGTCGGTAGAGTAAGAACTCATCGCCGACGGCAAGAGAGTCTTCATTGCGGTCATAGGTATCAACGACACGCTGGAGAATTTGCTTACGGACAACAAGGTTGCGCTTAAGATAAACGAGGCCATCGATAAGGCCGTCTGGTGAATCGTAAGAAGCAGCGTCCAGTCCGCCGGTGAATGAATAGAAAAGGCTAGCGACTGGTGCCCGCCAGTCAATGACAAGCAATTGGCCTGTTCGCTCGTCCTCGACGCCTGATTTACCAATATAAAGGGGAAGAGCGGAAGCCGATCCAGTCTCTTGGAAGTCAAGACGGCCGAAATACGGTTCATCGACGGCTTTAGCTAAATTGTGTCGGCCATTCTCGCGTGCTGCCTCCAACGCTTGCTCCGTTAAATCCGGACCGTAATAAACAGGAGTCGACCTAAGCCGCTCAAGCTGTTTGTCAATTTCCGCATTCGTTTGTTCAAGTTGTTGTAATTCTTCTTGATAGGCACTTTGAGTCTTTGTGTCCAAGATCAGTTACCTCCTAAGATCAGATGTTGTCTATTTTATGAAATAAACAGGTAAACAATATATCACACCTGTCAGTATATGGGAAGCTAAACTATCAAGCTTGTGATTTGGGCTCACTGGGAAAGAATGTTATAATGGATAGGAACTTATTATAATTTGAAGGAGTGCGGAGCTATGTCCATCTATAATATTGAGGTTCAAACGATCTCAGGCGAAACGAAGTCACTTTCCGAATATAAAGGAAAAGTGCTGCTTATTGTAAATACAGCAAGTGCATGTGGGCTTACACCGCATTATAAAGGGCTCCAAAGCTTATATGAGAAGTACCAGGATAAAGGATTGGTTGTTCTGGGATTCCCTTGTAATCAGTTTGGCGGTCAAGAACCAGGCACGAATGAAGAAATCCAAAGTTTCTGCGAACTCAACTACAAAGTGACATTCCCGTTATTTGATAAAATCGATGTGAAGGGTGAAAATGCTCATCCGTTATATACTTACTTATTAAGCCATACACCTGAAACGTATCGTACAGGAGAAATCGAATGGAATTTCGTGAAATTCCTAGTTGATGCCAGCGGTATTGTTGTTAAGCAGTATAGCGCTAGTACGGATCCTGCGACTATCGCTCCGGATATTGAAACAATTTTAGCATAGGATAAATAAAAAAGCTGTTGCATCTACGACAGAGGCTCGCTATAATCATAATAATCATAAAGTTGAAGGAGACGAATCATATGAAAAATACAGCTTGGTTCGTACAAATTCATTATTTTTATAGGCGTTAGCACACACCTGTACATATCAGGGTGGGCTAACGCATTTCGCGTTGGCCTCCCTGCGGGATAGCAATTCGCGCAGGACCATAGGTCCGGCGCGTTTTTTTATCTCGTTAAGAAAGGGAAGGGTGGATGGTATGCGAAACGCGGAAGAATCAAATGTTGGTTGGAGTTCAGAAGATTCGTATGGAAAGCGGCTAGAAGTACAAGCTATGGTAATCCTTCTTGACCCTAAAGCTTCTGAAGTTGCATGTCGAATGACAAATGAGCTGAAACTAGCTGGTATAGGTATAAAAATGGTTGATGAGAAGTTGGATGTGGATAAGCAGCTAACTACTGCGACAAAGCTTGGAATTCGCTTTATCATCTGTGTAGGCTTGACTGACAGCTCGACTGAACAAGTGAAGTTAATGGATATGCTAGATCTACACGAGAAAGTGATGCCGATGGATCAAGCCATTTATTGCATCGAAAAGATTTATCCGCCAGCAGCTTTTACATAATGAAGAGTGGAGTGAAGAGATGAAGAACCAATATGGATTTATATATGCACATCCGGATGATGAGACGTTTCTTAGTGCGTGCATTATTCGCAAGCTTGCCGATCAAGGGGAAAATCCTGTTTTGTTGTTGGCAACACGAGGTGATGCGGGTAGACAAGGGTTAGAGCGGGCAACCAATAGATCAGAACTCGCTAAACTGCGAGAGAAAGAGATGGATGAAGCCGCCAAGGTGCTGGGCTTGTCTCACGTGGAGCACCTGGGCCGTCCGGATGGTCAGCTCGCAGAGATTGATTTCGATGCACTAGTTGCAGGTGTTATCACTTTTATTCAGCGGTATGAGGTTGAGGTACTATTCACATTTCCAGAGGATGGGGGCAATGGTCACCCCGATCATATCACCATCTCCAAGGCGACAACGGCGGCTGTATTGAGTGGGAAATGTCCGAGTGTACGCAAGTTATATTATGCAGCAGCGGCTTCATTACGAGCCAAAGGTTATAAGCCTACGATAGAAGTAGATACAGAGACTGGTTGGCCGATAAAGGCTGCAGCCTTGCGGGCTCATGCAACCCAGCATGTAGCTATTGCCAAATACTTTGGTGACCTAGATGTATTTCCGGAAAATCGTCGATGGGAAGCTTTTGTGCTTGGTTGGCAGGATGGAACGATGTGGCCAGAGCAGGACCTAACGAAGGAACTGGAAGAATAGGGATATTAAGTGGTATAATAGGGGATAAGGCTGGTGAACGACTTCATGGCAATTATGGCTAAAATTGAAGCTGTACTTATCGCGGATGACGCTTCAACGTTTGTAACGAGAGAAATCGACGGTGTTGAATTAAGTTTTGGGGGCATTGAAGGCGACCGTCACTTCGGGTTATTCGCCAAGGCGGACTCGCGGCAGCCCATGTACAAGAGAGGCCAAGAGATTATGAATCGTCGCCAACTTAGCATTGTATCCGTTGAGGAACTGCAAGGCATAGCGCAGCGACTGGGTGTGGAAACAATTAAACCTGAGTGGTTGGGTGCAAATATTGTAGTGAGCGGCGTTCCTGAATTAACCAAACTTCCTATGGGAATCCGAATGATCCTTCCGAGTGGCGGCGGAATTGTGTGTGAAGGTGAGAACGAGCCCTGTGCAGGTCCTGGTAAGCAGATTGCAAATTTCTACGGAGACAGAAGCCTAACGCAACAATTTATCAAACATGCTGGGCATTGCAGAGGGATTGTCGCGTACGTGGAACGCCCAGGCGAAATAAAACCAGGTGACTTGGTCGAGATTCAAATTTAAATATATTTATTTTTTAAGGTACCCCCAGAAGTGTGTGCCTCTTCTCGAAATCTATATTAGAGAGAATTGGATCAGGAAGGTGTGGAGAAATGTCACTTTGCAACTGTGAAACATGCGGACAAGTTTATATTTCGAAATTTGAAAAGCATTGTAAATCTTGCTCCCAGCTTCAATTGAAAGAGTCGCATAAAGTGAAGGATTTCGTTAGGGCCCATCCGCGTGCCACACTTATTGAGGTTTACCACCAAACGGGCGTATCTTTAAAAACGATAAAAGAACTTATGAGAGCTTGAATACATAGAAAATGACAAAAGAGGCTGA
>NZ_WHOA01000252.1 GCF_013141715.1 Paenibacillus phytorum
TTGAAAAGGTGTTGGAACAATAACCGCAATCGAAACAGAGCAATGGCGGGATTCCTGCCATTGCTCTGTTTCCATATGCAATGTAAATATGATCGGTTGCTTTTCTCGGGAACCCGTTTATGTTGGACTTGGAAGTTCTTAGGAGCAGCATAAAATACCTTTTCGAAAATCACCCAATTATTAAACTAACGGGAAACGATAGCTTCATAAGATTGTACCAATTTGGTTTCCAGTGAATCGCTCGGTTACCTATTTCGTTAACGGATAGAAATGCGTAATTGTTATACCACTGGTATAATATGGTGAAATGAGGATATTGAAAACCAGGAGGAAACGATGAAAAAACAAATTTTTCGAGCTCTCGTTGTAGGACTAATATTTGTATTTGTTTTTTATACTTTTGAGATTATTCAAGGGGTGTATCTCACAATGAACTACGTTCCAGATATTGTCGAGACATATGAGTCAGTTGATTATCTACAACATAAAGTCTCATTTGGATATATATCAAGCCCAATGTGGAGAACGATAGAAATCCTAGGATTGTTCCTACTCGGAATAATTGTTTTTTATACTGGGAAGATATTGAGAAGGAAGAAATAGTTTAATACCCTGAGGAGTCGGAATTACGCTAACGAAGTACGAGAGTTTAAACACCAAGGATGAGGCGAAAATCACCATATGAAATATAATAAACTCAAGATTTTTTTGAAAGGATTTTGATTAATGAGACCTTGTATAAACTGTGGTGGAACTAATTTTGGTGAAGGTGAAACAAGAGGCGAAGGCAAAGTGCACCCCCAAAATAAGCTCTTTAGCCTTGGTGTTCCTCTACTTCTTACCATTTGCTTAGATTGCGGAGAGGTAATTTCAATGAGGGTTAAAAACCCCAAAATATTTAAGAAGTGATTACGCTAACGAAGAACGAGAGTGTAATAAGCACTGTACGGGAATCACAGACAGCCTCGTTAAGTAGTCAGAAGTGTGTAATTATAGGAGAATTAACATGAATGAACTTAAAGATATGTATGACTGCCCTCTGTTAAATCGTTCACTTTGGATGGGAGATTGCTACGATATCAACAGGCAATCTCAATAATCTCATTGAAACATTTACTAACATATGGTATAAATTCCTAGTTGAATTTGAAGGGGGCATACAAAATGAAAATTGGGATTGTTGGTGACTTTCGTCCAGAATATCCATCACAGATTGCTACTAACGATGCACTTCTACATTCATTTAGGAAATTAGGAGTTTTTATCGAGTATGAGTGGATTCCTACAGCTACCATAATTAAACAACTGAATACCATTAAGGAAACCTTTCAGGGTTTTTGGATAGGTCCAGGGTTCCCAGATTCCGTTGATGGGGTACTTAGCATTATTCAATTTGCACGTGAAAACAATATACCTTTGTTAGGGACATGCGGTGGATTTCAATACATCATTATGGAATATGCAAGAAACAAAATGATGCTGGAGAATGCTGGGCACGAAGAACGCGATCCACACGCAAATCAAATAGTTATTAGTAAACTGGCTTGCTCATTAGTCGGCCAAAAAGGTGAAGTCATAGTAAAGAAACCCTCGAGAATCTATGATATTTATCAAGTTGAAAATGTAATTGAACAGTTCAGATGTAACTATGGACTTAGTTCGGAATATGAAAAACAAATTCATGAAGCCGGATTAAGAATAGTTGGAACGGATTACATTGGCAACCCAAGAATTATTGAACTACCTGAGCATAAGTTCTTCATAGGCACGTTATTTGTTCCCCAATTAAGTTCCACTTCTAATTCAACACACTGCATCGTTGACTCTTTTATTTCTACTGTCTTAAGTCAGCCAGAGGATTAAAACCGAGGGACGGAGAACGATAGCTCAATAAACATTAATAGAAGGCTGCCGACAGCAATGAAGTGACCCCAAAAAGTTAGACAGAATATATGATTAGACTACTTGTTCGACAAGAGTCCGGTACTGTACCGGGCTCTTGCCTTTTAATTTTGCTTTAATTCGCTTGTGATTATAGTAGTCGATATACTTCGCTAGTTCTTCTTTAAAATGTTCAATACTTTTAAATTCCTCTATATAGAGGAATTCTGATTTCATAATGCCGAAGAAGTTCTCGATCACGGAGTTATCGTAGCAATTGCCCTTTCGCGACATACTCTGCGTAATATTTTTCTTCTTTAGTGCCTGGCGATACTGCTTCATTTGATAATGCCATCCTTGATCTGAGTGCATGAGAAGTTCGTCTTTTGTACTTAAGCGCTCAAAAGCTTGTTCTAGCATATCTGAGACAAGAGAATACGTTGGTCTGGAGCCAATTGTATACGTAATGATTTCGCCATTATATAAATCTAATACTGGCGATACATATAGTTTTTCTCCATATAATTTAAATTCCGTTATATCTGTTACCCATTTCTCATTTGGCCTCTTTGCTTCAAAATTACGATCTAATAAGTTCGGTGCAATCTTACCTACTTTTCCTTTATATGAGCGATATTTCTTCACACGGACCCGTGATTTCAATTCTAATTCTTTCATAATGCGTTGTACTTTTTTGTGATTCACTTGATGCCCGCGGTTTCGTAATTCATCACGAATACGACGGTAACCGTAGCGACCTTTATGCTCGTCATAAATCGATTGTATGGTTACTTCTAACTGTCCATCTACATGAGAACGATTCATTGTCTTCACCCAATAGTAGTACGTGCTACGTGGAATACCTGCAAGCTGCAGGAGTGCCATCACCGAAAATTGTTGCCTTAATTCATAGACTACTTCTGCTTTGTCTTGATTGGTGATCTTTCCTTGTTTTGAACTAAGGCATTCAACTTTTTTAAATAGGCATTTTCCATACGTAAGCGTTCAATTTCTGCCTGTAGTGCTTCGAGTGACCCTTCAGCTGGTGCTGGGTCCTTTGTTTCTTTCTTCATAGATAGACGCCCCTTTTTTGTTGGTCTAAAGGCATCATATCCCTTTCTTTCATAATCTTTCACCCATTGTTTGATAGGTGAGGGTGAGGGAATACCAAAATGTGCAGCGATATCTACATATGAGGCCTTCGTCTTTGATCGATATTCAAGTACCTCAAGTTTAAACTCTGGTGAATAAGAAGCAAAGCCTTTTACCCGAAATCCTTTAGTACCATATTTTTCATATAATTTTGCCCATGAATATATTTGGGCTTTGGATACACCATATTCCACACCAATCGTTGGAGCAGATTCGTGCCCTTCTAGATAACGTAGTACTATTTCAAGTTTTTCTTTCAAAGTAAATTTCGACAAAAAACTGCACCTCCAATTGTTAGCTGTGTCTAACAATTGGGGTGCAGTTCACAATGATCGGTGGCCTTTAAGCAGTTGGAGTGATGCTTTCTAAAAATCATAGTAACTGTAAACATTCAATATAATTCCATCTTAAATCGAACCATTTCTGATTCGAAAGCGTATTTACTATGAAATTTAAGGAAGGGGGATAGTTAATGAGGGAATACCCGATATCAGAGCAACAATCCAAAGAAATGTATATAGAATATTCCTCATATGTGTATGGAATTGCACTTATGATGACGAAGTCAAAAATGCTGGCTGATGACATTACACAGGAAACATTTTTGCGAGCATTTCAAAAATTTCATTTGTATGATCCATCAAAACCCCTACGTCCATGGCTATTTCGGATGACGATAAATTTGATAAGAAGCACACAAAGAAAGCAGCGATGGCTCACCTTCTTCGGAAAAGTTCCAGATGATGCCATGTCTGACTCCTTGGAAGATTTGATTCTGAAAAATGAAAGGGAACAAGAATTATGGCAAGTGGTCAACAACTTATTGAAAAAAAGAAGAGATGTCATTATTTTGCATTATTATGCTGGATTAACTCTCCAAGAGGTTGCGTCTATTTTAGGTATTCGACTAGGAACTTGTAAATCCAGATTACATGCGGCTTTAAAACAATTAAGGGAAAACAATGAGGATAACTATCTTCTCATTCCAATAAAGGAGAATATGAAATGACTCTGAATGCCAATCACGAGAAAAGAGAGAGCGAATTTCCGTCTGATGTAGCAAAGGCCGTGCAAGACCGTGTGAAACTTCTCACCCCTCCCTCATCGTTTGAGTACCTTTGGCATCTTTATCAGCAGTCAAATCGCGGAAATCAAAAAGCGGGACATCTGCTAAAATCAACCAAGCGGAGAAAATGGATATTATCACTCAACGTAGTTGTCTTATGCTTGGTATTCGTTTTCGGAGCAGGAATGATATCTCAAACATTTGGTGCAACGTTAAAAAAAATCCCTTTTATTGAATTACTGTATAAGCATTCAGGAGGCCTCCCCAACGGATTAGAACAAATCGATCAAAAAAACTTAAGTACGTCGGTGAACCTATCAGCTACGAATAAAGACATCAAATTTTCCATTGTGGACGTGTTTTATGATGGGTTTCAAATTGTGATTAATTATGAAGTCGATTTCCTCAATACTCAGACAAAGTTAACTTCAGAGGACGCTACTATGAATTACGATTATAAAATCGAGGGTGCTCACCCTACTATGATATCGACCCATGTCTTTACAATAACCGGTGACCATACTTTCGTAGGAACAACCTTGATTGATACTGCAACGTTACCAGATCATCCAGAGATAACCATGTCCGTAAATCAAATTGGGAATACAAAGGGGAATTGGAAGGTTACAGTTCCTTTATCAAGTGAAAAATCATCACGTCTTACCACAACTTTTCATCCCGTAATATCGGCTGCTTATAAAAATAAAACAATTACCGTAAAGAAAATTACATTCACACCTGTGACCACTCAACTCGAAATAAAATCGAAAGAACGGGATTTAAGCTTTAAAATTAAAGATGATTTGGAAACACCTTTTGAATATGCTGGAGGGAGGGGAGGGAATGGTGAGCATTTTTTAAGTTTTAGTCCAGTTTCTCTGATTAACCCTAAACCGCGTTTTCTTACCTTGGTAATCATGGATACATCAGGAGTAACAGTGAACCAGAAAAATGTATATGCGGATTATACCGATAAATTTCCCTTAACCATGCAAGGCTACAATGGTGGATTCATCAAGATTACGAATGTTGAGTTTTTGGCAGATACAACTATCGTTTACTACGAAGCAAGCGATGCTAATAACCAAACGCCTTTTCTTATGTTTCAAGATTCCTCAGGCAAACGGTATTCCTACAATAAACATCCGATACGTCTTTCAAGGGACACTTTTTCCTACAAATTACAATTCCCGAAATTAGACTCAGTTTCAGGGCTCAAATTCCTAATGCCAATTGATGTATTTGAGGAAGAGCCTAAAAAACCATTGGAAATCAAAATACCATTAAATTGGGGAGATTAATTTCTCCTTATTATCAACAATAATATTCCTGTCCACAACAGTACAGGGAACAATAGTCGAAGAGGGGTGTGAAACGCAACTCCGACTTGGTCACACTGGTTTTTACATTAATTAGACAGAGGGGCTTTTTCATCAAATATATTTGCATATCCATTGTTTTGGGTTTATTAAACTAACCGTGAACTATAGTTGAATGAACACCCAGGACGAGGCTACCGGTATGATCGGTGGCCTTCATTACGTTAACGGGCAGATTAGTTGAGTTACAATAATTGGAAAAAGTTTTCACCTTAGTGTATATTTAGTATAGTATTTATTTCGGAATAATCACCAACTGGAGGATGAACTAAATGAAATTCCTTATGGCGGTCCTAATAATACTGTTTGCAATAATACCAACCTACTATTACATTAAACTCCGTGGATGGAAGAAGAAATTGTAAAAGTTTTTCTGTACTAACAAAAAACGATATTGAAGGAGCTCGCGGCAGCTCCTCTTTTTTGTTTATTCAAGTAACGGGCAGATTAATGCAATACCCTAATTGATATTATATGCTATTCTAAACTTACTTGATAAACGAAGGGGGAGTTCATAATAGTCACAAAAGTTTCGATTGGCAGGAAGATTATCTCCAGTTTACTTATGGCGGTGATTCTTTCGTATAGTCTCGTATTAATGCATGGCTATGCCCCGTTTTTCATCTATTTTATGTACTCTGCTATCGGATACTCAATAATTGGCATACCCTGCTCAATTATTGCGGACATTATTGTCTTGAAAATAAAGGGAAAAACCCTTGGGACACTCGCAGGGTTATCTTTACATCTGATATTTGCTGGTATTATTGTATATTTGTTTACTCATGGCGAACCCTTTAAGTTTGACAACATTCTTGTATACTCGGTTATTGTTGCAGCGGCAGGCTTGTGGTTATCAGACAGCATTTTGAAACAAGTTAAATTTCTTAGGTGATTAAGCTATGCTTCGATGTTTAACGGGAGACGAGTGTTCTTACTAGCTACTACTTAGAAGTCAATTCCAACGACCTTACAAGGAGGATATATGAACATTACATTTTTGTCTAAAGATGCGTATCTGGTCAAAGATGTTTTTGTAAACAATTTATACGATCGTACGTTTTGTATATTTGATTTAGAAGGTACGGGTATTAACGTTGAGACAGAATACATAACCCAGTTTGGTGGTATTATATTTCAAAATGGAGAGATAATACGAGAATTCAGTTCTTTAGTGAAATCACCCAAATTAATACCAAATGCTATTGAAGAACTAACGGGAATTACTAATGAGAGTTTAATTAACGCCCCAACTTTTCCAGAGGTTTACGAGCTGTTTCTCGATTTTTGCAGAGAGGCAGTATTAGTCACTCAGGCTGGATATGAGTATGATATCCCTATGATAGAAAAGCATTGTCGAATGTATAATTTACCGCTTTTCGATAATCCCGTTATCGATACAAAGGCGCTGTATGCAAATGCTCATGACGAACTATTTGACGTATTTTCTACTGATTATTTAATTAACTATTACCAAATTGATGATACTGATGTTCCGCGCCATAATGCGTTAGGTGATTGTATATTAATAAGCAGAATATTACAGAAAATCTTAAACGAGTATGCTAATAGAAATATATGGGACTATGATCTCACTGCGGGATTAATAGTTAAAAGATTTCTTATTCCGAAGATGTATCTCCAAGATGATAATTAACCTTATTTTTTGGATGAGGAAGTGGTTCATTACGCTAACGGAAACGATAGTTCAATCATGACACGACGGCAGCCGCCGAGGGACAGGCAGAATAATTAAAGGGAATCATTCTGAGTTAAGCGAATTATTAAAAAAGTGATATGTGCATTTCCATTAAATTGCAGAGGGGAAGTAGTGTGCCAGACCTGACAAAAAACGTACTCGAAGACATGAACAAGCAGCTCGATAGAATCATAAAGAGCTTAAACCGACTTGATGATGATTTGATTTGGAAAAAAATGAAGGATTCTATGAACAGCATTGGAAACCTTTGCTTACATTTAGCGGGAAACGAGTATCAGAACCTCATAAGTGCAATCGGAAACAAACCCTTCATTCGGGAACGCGCTCAAGAATTTAATTCTGAAGGTGGCATATCGAAGGATGAATTGAGTAGTCTTCTTTTGAGGACACGATCTGAATCGGAAAGTATATTATCAGTTTTGTCCGAGCAGGATTTAAAAAGGGAAGTCATAATCCGCTATGACTTGGAGGATTGGAACAGAATGCTTCGGGTTAATGCTTCAGAAAATGAAACCTATGAAGTGAGAGTAATCAGTCGGCTTCTTGTTCAGGTTGCGGCACACTATGGATATCATGCTGGGCAAATTGTGCTACTCTCCAAATTAATGAAAGATTCGAATGAACACATAACAGGACAGTATCATTGATCATTCATTCAACTAACGAAACTTATAGTTTAAAATTGGAAGGGCTGCCGCTTAGGCAGCCCTTC
>NZ_WHOA01000253.1 GCF_013141715.1 Paenibacillus phytorum
TTGGAGTCATCAATATGCAATAAGGTACAATATTGGTGAGGGGGAATGAGACGTATGAAAAGCAATATCCTATATGATGAGCAACGGATCAAGGTGGCTCAAGAAGCTCTCAGTGGAACGAAGTTATCTTACCTTGCACGTAAATATTCAGTGTCTCCTAGCACGATCACGAACTGGGTTAAGTTCTATAAAGAAAGATTTGGTGAGGAATCCCTTCCTTCTGTGAGTGAGCGTATAGAAGATTCTAAACGCCTTCAGGAGTTGGAAACCAAGATGGACACAGCCATTAAGCTGCTTGGTGAAAAGGACCTTGAGATTGAGCTGCTGCGTGAACTTCTAAAAAAGAGCAACCCCGCTTACAAGACAAACTTGAAATAGCCGATGAAACGATTAAGCGGGGCTATGCAACGGCACCTGTGCTGCGACTAATCGGTGTTCTTGAATCTACCTATTATGCTAGAAAGAAACGATTAAGCGAGCAACCGAAACCTGGCGAAGAGGTTGTTGCTGTAGGAAGACCCATTCCCAGATACTCACTGACGACGGATAATCAGAGGATTAGCGATACACAGATTGAAGAATGGCTTATGGAACTAGTTGAAGGCGAGGAGCATGGTTACGGCTACCGTAATTTAGCTCATGCACTTTATGTGCAACATGCTCTTATCCTTAACCATAAGAAAGCTTACAGGCTCTGCAAAAAGCTAGGGCTACTCCAGAACAAGCCAAATAAGAAGTTTAAGCACCCAAGGCGTATAGCCAAAAACCGTTTAGTCACGGGGCCGAACCAACTTTGGCAGATCGATATTAAGTATGGCTATGTCCACGGCTATGATCGCTTCTTCTTCCTTTTTGACATGATTGATGTATTTGATCGTTATATTGTTGGATATCACCTAGGGTCAAGCTGTGATGCAAAGGATGTTTGCGCAACGGTAAAACGAGCGCTAGAGACTCGTCTGAAGCCCGGAGAAGCCGCGCCAGTCATACGTTCAGATAACGGTCCTCAGTTTCTTAGCCATGCGTTTGGTGACATGTGTTTGGACGAGAATCGTCCTATCGAACACGAGCGCATACCGCCCAAGACCCCCAACATGAACGCATACATTGAGTCATTCCATAGCATTCTTGAAAGAGATGTGTACACAAAGGAGTACTTTGAAACATTTGAAGAAGCTTACCAGAGAGTACACACATACATTGAATTCTACAACCAGCGTCGTTTCCACGGGAGTCTGCACAAAATGAGTCCAAGCCAGTACCATGAGGCTTGGAAAGCTAAAAAATTAAAAGCCATAGAAATTGCAGTTTAGTGTGCTTAGAGAGAAAAATGAGAAACTGCGAGAGCGAGAGCATTTAGCAGATAGACTC
>NZ_WHOA01000254.1 GCF_013141715.1 Paenibacillus phytorum
TTGGTCATTATTACTTTAATATCCTCCGAATTAATTATAATCCCATTTAATATGATTTGGTCATTGGACAGGCATAACTCGAATGGTTTCTTGAAGAATGTTCTGTACAATGCGAGTAACAGTACAACTAAACAGTAACTCAGAAGAATCGTCGTTAACGAAGTGTAGAAAACACCCATGTGATCCCATGATCTCACTAAAAGAGATTGACTGCATATTATAGCGATCATACCTATAATGGTTCCAATCCTTGAAGGGCTCTTAACTTGATACTTCACTTCCCTCAAAATATCCCCTCCCTTAATCAAATCCTATTCTAAGCATAATATTGGAATTAACCTCCCGTTACTTTAACGAAAACAGGGAGCAGCTGCCACGTGGCGAGTTGCTCCCTGGTTATTGCGCTATCGTTTCCGTTAGTTCAAAACAAACTATGGTATCAACGGATTATTTGTTTTAAGTCTATCAAACTCATATATTGTTTGAAGATAATATGTACTACTTGCATCTGTCCTTTGAAAAACCCCCATGTATCCAACATTATTAAAAATAACATACTCCTTATCGAGCAAAGGATCAGGACGATTTGATTGCCAATAAAAATGGAGTTCCATTGGAGCCTCATACCATAACCAATCTAAATTTTTTATTGCAATATTTTTATGTTTGAGAACCCAGATACTAAACGCAACATGAGGATCATCAATGGGTATTTCGGACAATGGAGTTTTATCTTTTAAATTTTCAGCAGCCGTTTTAAGAACAACATTAATATCTGACTCTAAAGTAAAATTAGATATCGCCTTAACTTGATTAAATTGCTCTGAATCTTTGCTAACTTGAGAAAGTTGCTTGATTTGGTTGAAACTAATCTTCGGGGTGTAAGAAAGGGCAAGGACAGAAATTAATCCAAAAATAAGCGCATTTGATAGATGAGTTTGTTTCGTTTTGTTCACATAAATCAGTCCAATGATAAACCCCACAGGAATTACTAAACCAAATACATTTACGGAGAAATTACAAATGAAATAAACTCCAAGGATTGTGAACCATTTTTTCAACCCCATCGATTTTCTCTGATCAAAATAAGACACTAATAAAAAAGCAAGCAAACAAATCCATAGAATCCAGCCCAACTATCAACCATCCTCCTTGCCATTTGAGAATACTGCCGATCCGTTGCTATCGGCAGCCTCCTCTGATGTTTATTGAGCAATAGTTCTTCGATAGCTTAATTGGTCAGTTTGTAAACTCCAATAAATTGCACCTATGGGGCGCTTGCTAGTAACACGCCCTTATGACTGGGCGAGGGGAGACATTAGCGGATGACTTTGATGGTGGAGTCGCCCGAAGTGGTGAAGAGAATCGCATTGTCAGACGTAAGCAGGTGTGAGATCGGGTCTGACACCGCCAGCACTAGGCGGCCGGAGCCGTCAAGCACCATCGCCCCGTAATCCTCTTTCTCGTCGAGCCGGCAGACGAGTTTCCCGTTCAGAAGCTGAACGCCGTCAAGCCGCTCCTGCAGCACCGGCGGATCTTCCCCGTCCGGGTTTGCCTGGTACAGCCGGTATTTGTCTTCTCCAATGGCTGTTGTATAGTACACGTTGCCGTCAATCCCGTCAAACCAGGATACGGCGTTTTCGGACAGCTTGCGCTCGCCTGTTCCGTCAAGAGCGGATGAATATAAGGCATTGTCCGCATCCTTGACATAATACAGCTTCTCTCCTAAAATTCGGAAACGGCTTACTTCTGTATTTACGATTTTCTTCGTTTCGTTCGTCTTTAAGTTGATTTTGTAAATTTTGTTCAAATCGTAGTAACCGTCCGAAAGGTTGTTGGTAGATGCCCTTATATAAACATCGTCTCCAATAACCTCTGCAGAATCACCGGTCCCGATGCCGTCCACGATGAAACTGGAATTATTGAGGTTGACATGCCGGCCGTACAACAGATTCGGATTTCCGACGGCCTTCCCGCGCTGATCTCTCTGTCCCGGCGCTGCCAGAGACAGGTTACCTTCCCAATCATTAGGACCTAGAGCGATGATCAAGGTGCCGTAAGGCGTTTTTTTGAAATCGGTATAGCCGCCTTTTTGCAATTTTATTTCACCTTTCCCGTCGTCGTTCACTTTCACATATATATTCGTCCCCATTAGATTTGAGCCTACAAAATAGGAAAACCAGAGCTCGTTATCGAGAATTCGGAAATGCACCATTTTCCTCGGAGGTTCACTTCCAAGGAAGTCGTACGAATAAACGAGCTCTTTTTCGGACGGTTTTTGAACGAGCGCCCGATATACCTGATTCGTGTTCCCTGTCGTTTCGGCAAAGTAATAATATCCCTTATACAAAGCAACGTCGTTCCCGCCGGCGGATGCAGGCAGGTCCGGAGTCTTGATCTGCGGGTTATGGGACTGAATGTCCAGACCTTCGGCGTCGTCCCAACGGTAATCCCAGCCGAATTCGTTATGCGCGAACCGCCAGGTGAGCGGGAAGTATGTGACATCCCGGAAGCTCAGGAGCGGATACGTTTCCTTCGAGTTGTTAATCGGTTTGCCATTGATCGTAATGGCCGAGGCCGGGACTTCCGCGCTGTAAGAATCCGCATTCTGATGGTTGGTTTTATAGGATTCATAGGAGGAGATTACCTGGCCCTGTGCAATACCCAGACCGTTCTCCGGCGACCATTTCGCCTCCAGCCCTAGCAGCCGCGAGTCATACCATGTCATGGGAAAATAGGTAATATCCTTGTAAACGAGCAACGGATATTCTCGCTGCTGATTATCTACCGTATGCCCGTTCAGCGATACCATAAAATCCGGCAAGGTCACCTGTACGCCCGCCGAGGCGGCTCGGCTCTCCCCAGCAGGAGTCAGTAAACTGAAGCATAAAACAAACATGGCCGCATGGCCGGCCCATTTCTTTCTCATCCAATCCACGTCCCCTCTCCTTGAGTGACACCCCATCTTTAGACGAATATTTTTGGAAATAGTTTCAAAAAAATCCATCATTTTTTTGGTGAACTCGTTCGGCAAGCCGGAAAGGCCTCCATTTTATAAGCGATAGAAAGCGAGCTGAGAAGGTGTTGGGATATACGGATCCGGGGTTGACGCCGCTGTTCACATCGGCCGTCTGATACGACCTGAAAATTCCTTATATCGATTAATCTGCCCGTTACTTGAATAGGCTGCCAAATATACCGGCAGCCTGCTTTAATTATTGTGCTATCGTTTTCCGTCCCTCGGTTTAGCTTAGTCTCTCGTTGGTTAATTAACTAATCAAGATCATATTTTGCAAATGGTAAACTCCTTATTGAACCAACAAAATCCCCATCTGGTTTATTCAATATCTCTTTTTCAATGATTTGAAAAATAATTGTCTCCCCCCACTCATCCTTTGCTTTTATCCCAATTGAAGACAAATATTTTAGTCTTTCTTCAATCCCTTTAACTTCTGTTTTAATTCCACCCTTTTTATAAATACCGAAATGATAATCTCTATATATTAGTGATTCTGAAATCCAAAATGTCTTAACTTTAAATTTCTTGGATACTTCAAGTGGAAACTTCTCATCAAATATAAATCGGGCGTTTGTATCAAAAATTAATGTCCATGCCTCTACATGACCAACTCCAATGGATGATCCCATAGTAACGGATGTAATTTCTTCAAAATGAAGCCCTTCTTTCGATTTATAAAGAATGTCAAGATAAGTTTCATTTTCGACGACAGTTGGATCCGCCTTTATACAAAGTAACCCAATATTCCATGTCATTGTTATCACCTCATTAATACTTGCGTTCAGGTGAAGAATTCAACATCAATTACCAATTACCTTTTTTTTGGATATGGGCCATAACTATCCTGCCCGTTAGCGGAGAAGACTGCCGACCCATTGATTTCGGCAGCCTTCTTGCAAGGATAAAGGCTTTGATTTGCCGTTACCAGTGAACTGCCACCATCTAATTTTCGCCGTTACTTGTGGTACGGTTCATCTATGGTTACTTATTGGTAAAGCAGCGTTCATAAAAAACATCGTCTTCTGATTTACAGAAGACGTTGTTTTTTATACTCACACTATCTGTTAAAAGGAATACTCTCTTTCAACTTTACAAATTTTAACTTTGTAATTTTGGTACCAATCTTGCTTACCTTTCTCCTGAGCAACTTTGTGAGATTGATGCTGCTTCCAGTTACTAATCGCATCCAAGCTCTCCCAATAGGAAATGGTAATACCAACTCCTGAAGAATCCCTGACACTTTCCACTCCTAAAAACCAGGTTGTTGGGTTGCAAGCTACTCCATTTTTTCAGCCATGATGTTATATCCGTTTTCCCCCTCCGTGCGTTGACTTGAAAATATGACTGCATAATATGATCCGTTTGATTCATGAACCAATCCGATCAACCTCCCCTTCAATCGTAGATGTTTTTGTATAAAACAGATTATACTATTATTATTAAGATAAGAATAATGAATGTTTATTATAACTTTGATGAATTTTTCTCATGTATTATAGAGGAGACAATTAATTATGAATCTAGTTAAATATCAGATTTTCAGTAAGGTAGTCGAACTCGGCAGTCTTACCAAAACAGGAGAGATATTGAATTTAACACAATCAGCAATCAGTCATGCGGTTTCTAGCTTGGAACTTGAGTTCGGACTGAGTCTTCTTATAAGGAACAGATCGGGTATCCGACTAACCAACGATGGGGAACGCTTGATCCCACATATTAGAGAAATCCTACAACTTAATGAAAAACTAAATCAAGAAGTAGCTGCGTTAAAGGGAGTCGAAATCGGTACAGTGAAGATAGGTACTTTCTCTAGTGTATCGATTCAATGGTTGCCCCAAATCATTAAACAATTTCAGAATCAGTTTCCTCATATTGAAATAAAACTACTTGATGGTAACTACTATGAAATAGAAGAATGGATTGCAGATGGATCTGCTGATTTGGGATTTGTAAATCTGCCTACTCGAGAAGCATTTCATGTGGTACCCCTTCAAAAAGATAGGATGGTGTGCATTATGTGGTCGAATCACCCCCTCGAACGCCAATCAACTATCCGTCTAGAGCAATTGATTGATGAACCTTTTATCATGCCAATTGCGGGTTGTGACACCGATGTAAAGCGAATTTTCTCGCAAAATAAACTTACACCAAAAATCAAATATGAATTAGAAGATGACCATGCCATAATCGCCATGGTACAAAACGGTTTAGGGTTAAGTATTCTCCCCGAAATGATTTTGTCACGACTCCCCGACAATGTATGTTGCCGCCCATTGGAAGGAGAGTATTATCGTTCTATTGGCATTGCTGCCGATTCTTTTAAGAATGCCTCTCCAACGGCAAAAAAGCTAATTGAATTCATTACACAATGGATCACACATCGTGCCCCCAACTAAATTATATTGCGCTCATTCAAACTCACAATTAACTCTACCCTCCGCTTTACCACTATTTGTGATACGGTTCACCGTAATGTATCCAAACACAAAGTATCTTTTGACCATAAGATTTACATTAGTATATAAAGACAAAGCCACTCCTAACAATGGAGTGGTTTCTTTGGATAGAACTGCTTTTTATTCAAGAAATACTTATGAAAACTCATCGAATGCTAATCAGACTCTTCCAACCCATGGATTAAAATTGAGTGCAAACTTATCAATTACGCAAGCCTGCCCATTAGTTGAGAAACGGAGGCCACTATGTTGGCTGCCGTTTCTTCATGTTCATTGAGCTATCGTTCCCAGTTAGCTTAGTCTTTACCATCCATTTATCGAATCTACAACTTCCCCTGTTGTATCCAAGACCAAATTCGGTAAGACCCGAAAAGTGCAATTAACAACAATAAAATAAGGGTAACAAGCCATATTCCAAGTCGATTGATATCGTTGAGCCCTTCTGAATTCGCATACACAAACACAGAGAGACCCAAGAAAAAAATGTACATTAATACATTTGGAATAATCCAAGCCATTCTTAGTCCCATATTCGGTTTAGTCATGCCCCACCTCCACCGTTGGTCGTTGATTAATTATACGATTCCAAGTATTGTGAGTTCCGTTATAATGCCCGTTGTGAAGACTGCCGATCGGTTACTGTCGGCAGCCTGCTACTGTTTTATTGAAGTTTAAGGATTATTTACATACTAATCTATTAAATCAGCCCTCGCAAACAAGACACTTCTGCATATCCTAAAGTATCACAGCAGGAAAGGAATGATATAAATGACCTTACTACTTAATCACTTCTACGGAATTGTTTATCGGAATGCCAATGGAACCACAACCGTTTTTAACGGTCGTGTTGTTGTCCGTCGTCGTACTTTCATTATCATCAGATTTATGAATTCAAGGGGAATAGTCGTTCTTAGAAGACTTCTCCTATTTCAAATTATTAGATTTATCGCTATTTAACTCATGGAATACGAAAATAAGAAAGACGGAAGCCATTAATGGCCGCCGTCTTTCTTATTTGCTTTCCTTCTAGTTCGTACCAGAAAGCTTCCTTCGATACTTTGATAACTTTCTGTTCACCCTGATTGGACTATCTTCAATTGGATTGGAACCATACGTTATTTTCGCGTTAAAGAAAGAAAACGTCATGTCATGGTCAGCAGTAACGTCGGTGCCAGAACCTTTGAAAGTTTTAGAGCTTTGAGTTGGCGCGATGTTAAACGAATCACCGTTAGTTATGGCCACTGAATTTTATTCATTTTCCATTTTGTACCATGTTTATGTGGAATCCAAGCATGTTTTAAATTGCCTTTTAGATAACAACGTTGGAACTATCCTGCCCTTTAGTTTAATAGCAAAAAGAGACTTAATCTCCCCGACTTCTTCACCTAATGTTAATTCCCGTTCATTTACCCACTCAATATCTTCTGAATTACTATATATAATGCCATTTAACATAAAAATATCTGAATCTTTATTATTTGTTAAAATATCTTTAGCAGTTGGATTTCCTATATATTGAGAATTACAAGAAGCAATTATAAAAGTGATGGACAGTATTCCAAAAAGTAAGCACAATTTTCTCATTTAACTCCCCCTTTCATTTTTTGACATTATGAATATAAAAAAAGTTTCTCTCTTTTCCACTATCCTGCCCTTAGCTTAATGGACATAAGAATAATCAATAACAAATCCAACATTTACTATCACCACGATTATGCGCATACGTTTGTGTCGTGACCTCGCGACACAAACGTAGGTGCATTGAAATAAAAAACCCCCGATTGACGGGGATGTGTTCCATATTGGGTTCAAATCCTTGATTCTTTGATAAGTTCGATGAAATGCTGTGCTGCTTTTGTTAAATAGCGCTCTTTTAACCAGATTAATCCGGTTGCGAATTTAAGCTGATTCTCTGCAATGGCAAAGGATTGAATGTCATACCCTCGATGCAAATGAAGAATGGATTCCGGCACGATTGTCGCCCCATCCCCTGAGGATACCCACTCCATTAACGTGACGATATCTGAACACTCCCCGATGACGTTCGCATGCAAACCATGCTCGGTAAATTGATCGATGATACTTTGATATAACCCAAGCCCTTCGCAGCTTGGTAAAATAAGCGGATACCGCTGAATATCAGCATAGGTAATTCCATGTGCTACAGGTGTGAAAGTTTTAGCTGTAACAAAATAAAACGGCTCAGCTTGAAGCTTCAGCACTTCAAAATCGCTGAGTTCCAGCGGAAGCCTTACGATGGCAAGCTCAATGGAACGTTCTCTAATGAGCCTAAGAAGCTGTAGTGATTCACTCTGTTGTATTTTATAAGTAACTTTAGGATAACGAGTTTTGTAAATACGCAACAAATGAGGCAGCGGGGCTGAAGACAATGTGTTCACGCCTATCGTCAATTTACCTCGTGTTCCCATGCCAATTTCCTTCACTTCGTTCTCCGATTCTTCTAAGAGCCGCGTCAAATGAACGGCATGCTTATATAGAGCCTGTCCTGCGTCGGTCAATTCTAAGACTTTGCCGTTTCTTATGACAAGCTGGACTCCGAGTTCTTGCTCCATGTGCTTTAATTGTTGGCCAAGCGGAGGTTGTGTCATGTGCAATCTTTGGGCGGCGGCCGTAATTTGCTTCTCTTCAGCGATTGCAATGAAATAGCGAAGCTGACGAATATCCAAGGTATAGACAACCTCCCTATCGAATGATTTATGTATGGAAACCAAACTTTTTAAATATTTTTCGTATGCTAATGGCTATGGTACCATATCCGTATAATCGTAAGAAAGAAATTGCTTATTTTTGCGGTATATCAACTTTGATCGAAGAGGACGTGTCGTCAATGAATCTATCACTCATTCAAGCAGCAGAGCGTGGAAAAACGGATTTCGTTGTGCAATGTATCAAAGATGGCGCGGATATCAATGCAAGAGATGAACGCGGACGCACCCCGATTTTAGCTGCTACACACGGCAATCAAGCTGATACGGTTAGAGCGTTGATTGAGGCGGGAGCAGATATTAATTTACAAGATCATATCCTAGATAATCCTCTCTTATACGCCGGGGCAGAAGGATTGCTCGAAATTGTCAAGTTGATGAACGAAGCTGGCGCTGATCCAGCAATCACCAATCGCTATGGAGGAACGGCGCTCATTCCCGCTTCCGAACATGGTTATGTTGAAGTCGTAAAAGAGCTCCTCACCGGATCAAAAGTGAATGTAAATCACGTAAACAATCTAGGTTGGACGGCACTGATGGAAGCGATTGTATTAAGCAATGGCGAAGAAAAACAGCAGCAGGTCATAAAACTCCTAATTGAACACGGATCTGACGTGACGATTCCAGATAAGCATGGAGTTTCAGCGCTGGAGCATGCTAGAGCGCATCATTTTACAGCCATCGAACGTTTATTAGTAGACGCCGGGGCTTAATCAGCCCCCTATTATTTCGTTGAGAAAAGGACGGGATATCATGTTAAATGCTTCATATTGGTTAACGAATGTGAGATTAGAGCAGGGTTATGTCAAAGAAGACGGACAAGTGGTCGGTACGCATACGAAGATTTGTCATGTTCGAATTGACAGGGACACTATAGCGGAAGTTATCGGATCGGAATTGGAGCCTCAGGGACATCTACCAAAGTATGATTGCAAAGAGTTCCTGCTGCTGCCCTCTTTCGAAGAGGCGCATATCCATTTAGATAAAACGTATTATGACGGGCCGTGGAAAGCGGTGAAAAAAGTCTCAAGCATTTTCGAGCGGATTGAAGAAGAAAAAAAATTATTGCCTAAACTGCTGCCTCTGGCGAGACAACAAGCCGAGAGCATTTTGACCCTTATTCAAGGGTTTGGTGCCACGCATGTGCGCAGCCATTGTAATATCGAACCCGTCAGCGGTCTGCACCGTTTAGAGGCAACAAAGCAAGCGCTGGAGACTTTCTCATGTAAAATATCATCCGAAATTGTAGCTTTCCCGCAGCATGGACTGCTTCGATCCGATTCTGTTCAACTGGTAAAACAATCCTTGGCAGAAGGAGCAACCCTTGTCGGCGGGGTAGATCCATACACGGTGGATGGCGATATTGAGAAGTCACTGCAGACCATGGTAGAGCTAGCGGTAATGAACAATGCCGGCATTGATCTTCACTTGCATGATGGAAATGAAGCAGGGAAGCAAACTTTGCTGCGGCTAGCTGATTTGACGGAAGAAGCTGGGTTGCAAGGCAAAGTGACCGTTAGTCATGCTTTTTGGTTTGCTAGTGCTCCTCAGTTGGAATCCGAAGAAGTAGCTGCAAGGATGTCTTCACTCGGTATGTCCATTGCCTCGACGGTGCCAATCGGACGAACCATGATGCCTCTTCCGATGCTGCATAACAAAGGTGTACAGGTGAAATTAGCAACAGACAGCCTGACGGATCATTGGTCTCCTTTTGGAAATGGCGATCAACTGGAGAAGGCTGGACGGTTGGCAGAACTATATGGGTGTAACGATGAATGTTCGCTCTCTCAATCCCTTGGATTCATTACAGGCGGGATAACGCCGCTCGACCAAAATGGCGAACAAGTATGGCCAAAGGTCGGTGATACCGCAAGCTTTGTGCTCCTGCCAGCCAGCTGCTCGGCAGAAGCCGTAGCGCGAAGAACAAAGCGTCAAGCCGTATGGTACAAGGGATTGCTCGTAAGCGGATCTCTGTGAACTTATTTTGACGACGACAGTTCAAATCCTCCCCTAATTTGATAATAATACTCATTAATACCCTAAACTTCCACCAAAGAAAATCAGAGAGCAGCTGCCGTGGCAATCTGCTCCCTGGTTATTCGAGTCAGTTGTTATAATTATAAAATTACTTGTAGAGTTATATTCCTATACTTTCCAGATCGGTCATGAGGAACCGTAACGGTTTAGATTAACTCTTGTAATGTTACGACTACCCTATCCAGAAGTCTAATTCTTTGATCCAAAATATCAATTCCAGTCATTTTCAAGTTTCCTGAACGATGGGCTTCAATTCTCGATCTAAGCCTTCATTTATTGACTCGTCTTTATCCAGTCTACCTCCGATGGTTGTTAATACCTTTTCATCTTTATCCCAAGTCATGATTAAATTTCCATTCTCTAGTACAGGTATGCAATGCACTCCACTAATATTTTTGTCAGTTGGTATTTCCGTAATAAATGTTAATATACAAGCCACCGAGCAGAAGCTCAGACTACCACGCTTTACTGCAAAATAGCTTAATGACAACAAGGAGCAGCACTGTGCTGCTCCCTGGTTTTTTTGAACTATCGTTCTTCGTTAAATAAATTAGTTGTCTGTTTTTATTGAGTGTCTTCATCGCTTTTGTACTCCAAAATATCACCTGGCTGACAATCCAAAGACTTACATATCGCTTCTAATGTTGAAAAACGAACCGCTTTTGCTTTCCCATTTTTCAGAATGGAAAGATTCGCCATAGTAATTCCAACCCTCTCCGAAAGTTCTGTTACGCTCATTTTCCTTTTTGCCAACATCACATCAACATTGATGATAATCGCCAAGATACTCACCTCAGATCGTTAAATCATTTTCTGATTTTATATTAATAGCTTGTTGTAAAAGTCTTTGGAGAACAGCAGCAAAAACGGCAATCACCATAGAAGCGAAAATAATGACCAATCCGATTGGTATGAAACTTGGAGGGTCAACTTTTTTCCCCATGAAATAGTAGAGTGGCATACCTAGCAGGTACAAGGTACTGATCGTGATGGCACAGTATTTTATATTCTTTAAAGCTTTTACCGATAATTCCGAGAACGCTTGGTTCTTATCAATATAGCTTAAAAGTTTAAAAGCTTGATACAGAGCAAAGTAAAAAGGTATCGCTGCCGCGTACATATCGATTAAAACGAGAGATTTCATATAAGCAATATCTGGATACAATTCTCCAGCAAAATTCCCGATCTTAGGCACCAAAAATATGCACAATGCAAGAACTGGGATTCCTATAAAAATAACAGCTAGCTTTAAAAAGAGTGTCGTAACTTGTTTCATAAAAAGCACCTCGTTAATTAAATTTTACCGAAACGTTAATCATTTTCTGGTTTTAATTCAAGTGGTTGAACATCGTTTAACATTTATTTAAGACACCTCCACTTATTTAATGACAACATGATTTTAGCATATGATTTATCGTTTTTCAATAAATTTATATTGTTTTATATTATATTATTATTGAAATATCCTTTTAAACCAACTCGAAGTAACCTTCCCGAAAGTGAAAAAAAGGCTGCATTGTCGGCAGCCTCAAGCGAGCTATCGTTCCCTTTGACGAGAACCAAACTTCATCGGATACTAATTGTCGGGACATTGGCAGATGACACTATTCTAAGTCATTTCGGGGATGTGGATTAATCGGCGGATATAAGAATTGATTATCGAATTGATTATCTTTCTTCGGATCATGATCATCAGGATTTCCGCTTTCATCTGGCATCTCAGCAGCAGTCATAGCCGACATAGCTTCCAAGTTCACGAAGTCTTCGACTTCATCAAACTGGTTGTTTTCAGTCATTGCAAGCCTCCTTAAGGTGGATTTCATTACTAGGCAATTATTCGCCTTATATCTACTTTTTATCCAGGAATTCAAGGAAGCAAAGTCCCCCGTCTAGATGGACCGAGGATGACCTTGGAGCTATTGTACGGAACTCAGTTCGAAGATTTGAAACCTTAGGCTACAAAGTTACAATTTCAAAAGTCTCCTGATCTTCGAGATTAATGCATCTTATTGGTTACCGTGCCGTTACTGCCGATTGCCCGCTTCCTGTTTCATAAACTCAGTCGGACTTTGGCCAGTCACATCCTTAAAAACTCGGCTGAAGTAAAAAACGTCATCATATCCTACCATCGAAGCGACCTTCTTAAGCGCAATACCCGGGCAGGCTGCCATACATTCTTTCGCTTTGTCTATCCGAAGCCTAGTGACATACTTATTCGGTGTAATTCCTTTACTCAGTTTGAATACTTGGCTCAAGTACGTTTCGTTATAGCCAAAAAGATCATAAAACATTTTATAAGAAATAGGCTGAGTAAAGCTGGACTTCAGAAACTGCTCCATACGGTCAACAATTTCTGCGATAGATAAGTTAAGGTAAGTGGTCCCTTCTGAATGCTCATAGACCATATCGATAATACGTCCATACCGCACATACAGATCCTGGTAGCCTGTCGACCCCGAAACGATCTCTGAAATATCAGTGGGAAGATCGGATATCCCCTTATAGTTCTTCAGCCAATTGATAAGCTTTAAAACCAACTGCTTAAGTAAATGCTCAACAGCATCTTGCGTATATCTCTTGGTTTCCCATTCTTTCAGCAGGCCTTGCAAATTTTTTTTGACTTCGTTCATCGTCATCCCATTAAAAAGCGCATCGTATCTTTTCTCGAACTCTTCTGTCATCATGAATGGGATCGATTTCGTTTTTTCTTCGATATAAAGCCCTGAATGACCGAATACGATCATTTTGCTTAAATGAGTCCTAAGTTTTTTGATTGCTTTGGAGAGCTCTCTTACATCAAATATCATCTTCCCCACAATCATTTGTACGGGAAGAACATCATTCATTAGACGTTGTTTTAACTCAAGCGAAACCTTCTCTATTCGATTTTCATCCAGGTCATCTCCGCCAAAAACGACAATTTTTTCATTTAAAGAGAAGCCATTCAACACCCAAAGGCGGGCATCGCCCAGTTCATGACCCAATTGTTTCCGAATATCTACTTGTTCCCAAAACTCACGACCTGGATGATCAGAATCTTGTACAGAATTGCTGACATAATGACCCGAACAAACGATCATCGGAATAAATTTCAGCGAACCGAAATCGATATCCCCAGTACCAGAGTAATCCTCGAAATAAACCGCTTGGCTGATCGCTGCTTGTTCCTCTACTGATTTTCTAGTATCTAATGATTGCTTTAACCCTTGCAGCATGCTTTGCAGCTTCTCGATTTGAATAGGCTTTAGAAGGTAGTCAAAAGCATGGACACGCAGCGCTTTGACAGCGTATTCAAAATCGTTATAGCCGCTCATGATGACGCAAGCGACCCCTATATACTTTTGGCGCACCTCTTCAAGAAGGGTTAGCCCATCGACGAAAGGCATGCGTATATCTGTCAGGATGACGTCAGGAACGTTATCCTTCAGCATATGCAATGCGTCTCTGCCATTCCGGGCGACTGCGCTGACTTGGAATCCATAATTTCCTGTATCAATGAGATGCTTTACCGCATAAAGAATCGGTGGTTCGTCTTCTACCAGCATTATTTTGTACATACTCTCACCTCACTCGCCGATAGGTCCCCCAATAACTACGATGGCTCCGCCTTGATCGGAATTATAAAACTCAATCGTTTCATTGCCTTTATAGAATAAACGCAGCCTCATAAACGTATTGATCATTCCAATGCCGCCTTTGCTTTTGTCGAAATAATCGCCGGATTGCAGCAAGTATCGGTCTTCTTCCATCTTGTGTTTAATTTGCCTGATCGCCCCGGCTCCAAATCCTCTTCCGTTATCCTTTATTTCAATTGCCCATCGCCCATTCCTGACCGTTCCCTTCATCTTTAAGACCCATGGAGGTTCGACATCCATAAAGGCATGACGGAATATATTTTCCACTAACGGCTCTAATGTAAGCTTAGGAATGGGGACCTCCATCAAAGCTTCATCCATGTCGATCTCAACTTGCAAATCAGTCTCGAAGCGAAGCGACATCAGTTTCAAGTAGTTCTGCATATGGATCACTTCAGATCGCAGCGTCGTTTTCCCATTGTCCGAATCGATCGTATACCGCAGCATATCCGATAAATCGGCGCACATTTGCATGACTTCGATGTTTCCCTTTTTGATGCCGTAAGCTCCAATGACAGCAAGCGTGTTGTATAAGAAATGAGGATTCATCTGTGCTTGCATGGCCGACATATGTGCACTCATCTCCCGTGAACGGGACTCCACCATAAGGTCCATTGTTCCCTTTACTTCGTCCAGTAAATCCTGAAATGCTTGTGCGAGCAGCGTGATTTCATTCCTTTGGCCTGTTTTGAGTCTAAGTCTTAGGCTGTCCATATTAACCGATAATACAGACTGTTTTAAGCTCCGGATCGGTCGGGTAATATTCCTCGTGTAAATATATAGAATAATTAAGAAAATTGCGAAGATAGAGAAATAGGATACCCACGTCATCGTGCGTAAAATGATGATCGGCCGCTCAAAGTCGGCATTATCTTCCAGCAGCAGCATGCTCCAATCCACGGCAGCCAATTTGTTGAACGTCACGAGATAATTGCGATGGCTTTCCGGATTTTTCACTTTATAATTTCCGTAATTGGCTGTGTCGAGATTATCATCATGGAGCCAATCGCCACTCGAATCGATATTGAAATTGTGGTAGATGAGCGTTTGATTTTGGTCAAATATAGCCCCTTGGAGCACACGGGAATTCCCTTCAACTTCAAACAAACGGTCGATTTGCTCTAAATTGTAACTGACTTCTATGAGCCCTTGTATCTCGTAATTCGTGCTCCTCAAAGGTCGAACGACGGAAAAAACAGATTTTCCTTTCGAAGTCCATTCATCTTGGTGCGGCGGCAAGAAAAATTTGTAGCGATCCGTTTGCATGGCTTCTTTAACAAATGCAAATTTCCGCACATCGCTCTTTGTGATGTTTTGCGTATCGCTTTGATTGCTGAAGTCTAAAAAATCATGATACTTGGAAACAATACTGATTCTGCCATTCAACGGCTTCAATGCAGTCAAGGAGAACAAGTAGTTTCGGATTTCCTCACTAATCTTCGGATACGTATCAAAATAGTTCTCATCCGGTATTTCAGGTATATTTTCCAACACATTCATGATCATATCCGACGAGTTCACGGAGATCGTCATATTGTCAATTTGGGCCAGGAGAAGATCAAGCTGCTCTTGAATTTTTTGCACGGTGTGCTGCTGCGTGACCACCACATTTTTTTCGACAATCGAACCTGTGTAAAAATAAAATAGCCCGGTAGAAACTGAAAGCAGCACACATGTAAGGACAGAAAAAGAGATGAACAACTTAAATTGGAATTGCATGCCTTTAAACAATGACTTCACTCCAAAGCACATCGTAGTTTTACATCCATTATAGCATAACGGATCAAGGATCAGCCTTTTACCGCGCCAGCCGTCATACCAGATATGATATACTTTTGCGCGAACAAATAGGCGATTACAACAGGCATGGAAACGATGACCATGTTAGCTGAAACCAAATGCCAACTGCGGTTGAAACGCCCGAAAAAGTTATATACCGTTAACGGTAGCGTCCACATCGATGATTTATTCACTAGGAATAATGGGTAGTAGAATTCGTTCCACACCCACATGAAGTTAAGGATGGCAACAGTTACCGTAATAGGAAGCAGAAGAGGCAGGATTACCTTATAAAACAAGGAGAATCCGATGCATCCGTCTATAATCCCTGCTTCGTCTAATTCTCTGGGTACAGTTAACATAAATCCGCTGAACAGCATCGTCGCAAAAGACATGAATAATGCCGTGTACACAAGAATGACAGAGGTGTATGTGCCATAAATATGCAGGAATTGCAACGTTTTAATGGTCGGCAATGCTGCAAATGGAGCGATTAAGCCTAGCGTCATCATACTGTAGATCGCTCTATTCAGGGCGCTTCGATTCCTCATGATAGTAAAACTGAGCGTACCGCTAAGAATAACGATGAGCAGCACGGAACAACCCGTGATAAGCATGCTGTTCATTAGCGCCTGAAGCATTTTGCCTTGTACGAAAACAGTTTTATAATTTTCAAAATGAAAATGCTCGGGCAGCGAAATGCTGAGTTGGCTTGCTTCGCCAAGCGATTTGAATGAGGTCATAACGACCATCGCAAGCGGATAAAGAATCGTTAAACTCAGTAACCACAGAATAACTTCCCAAACGATTGGATATCTCCTGCTTGTACTCATAGCTCCACCTCTGTTTTTTGAGAAAACTTTTGATACGTGAAAGCTATTCCTACAAGGAGTATGCAAAATACGAGATTTATCGCCGTAGATTGTGCATAGCGGTCTTGCGAGAATTCGTTGAGAATTAACGTGCTGAACGTTTCCGTATCATGACCTGGTCCGCCACCGGTTAGAATATACACGATATCGAACACCCTTAACCCGTAAATGATGCTTAATAAGATATTAATATGGATGGCCGGCATTAACAGCGGGATCGTCACGCTTTTAAATCGTTGCCAAGCGCTGGCGCCATCAATCATCGCAGCTTCATAGTAATCCTTGGGAATCACTTGTAAACCGGCTAGAAGAATCACGACTGCATACCCCGTAGATCTCCATATTTCGGCTAAATTAATGACGAATAACGCAGGCAAGCGACGTCCCAGCCATTCAGGTTCCCACGCTTCAAGTCCAATTTGGGTTGCCAAACGGTGGATAACACCGCCTTGTGCATCGAAGATCGCATTAAATAATAAACCGACAACCAATGCTGACAAAATGATCGGCAAAAAATAGATGGTTCGCAGCAAATTTTGACTCTTTAACTGTTGATTTAAAATTATGGCAATGAGAAGGCCAAAACCATTTTTCAAAATCGTCGTAATGATTGTGAAGCTAATCGTATTCCAAGCGGCGCCGCCAAGCGACTTATTGTTTAAAATTTCAGCGAAATTGGCGAAGCCTACGAAATGAATACCTTCGATAAATGGGTTCCAATCCGTGAAAGCAAAGTAAAAGCCCACTAGCGAAGGCACAATAAAGAACAGTAAGTAGATGCCTAATGGGAGAAACGTTAAATATTGCGGATAAATTCGTTTTAAGTTCATAGTCACTCACCTGCCAGGCTTAATAATGAGGGAAGACCTCCAAAAAGGTCTTCCCTAGGGGTACCGTTACATTTAGAAACCAGGAATTTTTTGCGCTTTAGCTGCTTTGATGCGCTCATCGTCCATGGCTTTAATTGCCTGCTCTGCTGTTTTCCCGCCAAGCATCAAATCTTGCAGCGGTTTTACCATCTCTACTTGGCTGTAGCCGATAATATTTTGCTGAACGGAAGCATTGATCAATTTATCGACGGACTCCTTAGCTGCTGTATACTGTGGTGTTGGTTTGTTCGACGTTACGCTTTTGAAGTACGTTTGCGTAGGCTGATCTTTGTAAATTTCATTCAGGTTTTCAGGCTTCGCCATGAATTGAATGAATGCTTTGGCTTGCTCAACGTTTTTGCTGTTCTTATTGACGTAGGTTGAGATCGCGTTCGGGCCCTCGTAAGTGCCCTCTTCATTGACCCCGAGGAACATAGGCATAAGGCCAAATTTACTGGATGAGCCTTTCGCTTTCGGTTCCATATCCGATTCCAGATACGTATCCCAAGCATAAACCATCGCATATTTCTCGCTTGTTAATGCCGCAGGCTGACCATCCCAAGTATTCGTTGAGAACTTCGTTCCCAGATAACCCTTATCGGCAAGCATCTTATACCAGGCGACTAAGCTGTTCAGCTCTTTGACATCAGCGAATTTCGTCTGATTGGAATTTAATTTGTCCAGCAGGTCCGGCGTTTTCTTGAGGACTGGATCGAAGCCGAATTGCGGCAGAAGCGGCCAAATATCTTTGAACGCCATGTAAATCGGTGTGATGCCATTCTTTTTCAACGTCTCACAGGCTGCTAAGAACTCCTCTTGTGTTTTGGGAACCGCGATATTATATTTCTGGAAAATGTCTTTGTTATACAGCATGCCACTGACAGAACCCTCCCAGAGAGGGAATCCATAGACCTTGTTATTAACTTTTACTTGTGGCAAAACGAAATCTTTCAAATCGGCAGCCCACGGTTCTGCGCTCATATCCACGAAGTTTTTATCAGGTTGGATCGCAGACAGTTGATAACCGCCATAGTACATCACGATGTCCGTCATCTCGCCCGTTGCGAACTTCGTTTTCATGACTTTTTCCCAGCTATCGATAGGAACAGCTTGAATATCCAGCTTATTTCCCGTTTTCTCCTCATACATTTTCCAAGCTTTTTGCGTCATCGGTTTATTGACCCAATCTTGATTAGCCATCAGTGTCAATGTTACTTTTTCAGCCGTCTTTTCAGGCGCTTTCGTTGCGGCTGCAGTTGCTTTCGGAGTTGCCGTTGCATCCGCTGCAGGAGTCGGGCTTTTCGTACCGCAGCCTGCCAATAAAGAGAAAGTCATAAGACCGGAAATAACCGTAAACAGAACTTTTTTGTTTTTCATCGCTTGTTTATCCCCTTTGTCGCTATTTATAAAACGTTTTCATTTCACTCTACATCTTTCAGGCCTTTCATGATTACCCGGAATAATCATACCCTTATACTAATCAATTACTGACGATTGTAAAATAGAGCATTCATATGAGTTGCATGGACGATCTATAGAAAAATAGAACCTGCGGAGACTCCTGTGAAGAGCTGCCGCAGGTTTATTCAAAAAAATCAGCTTCTAGTTGCTAGTCGATCATTTTTAATGAATAGAGCAGTCTGCTGAGCATAGCAGCGGCTTCCCCGCGAGTGGCATTAGCTCCGGGAACGATCATTTGCTCCGTCACTCCTTGGATAATCCCTGCATCGGCACATAACGCTAACGATTCTTTAGCCCAAGCGCTGATCAATTGTTGATCCAAAAACTTCGATAGTACTTGATCGGAGTTTTGCTGCGCGTATGCAGATTTGCCTGCATATTTCATCATTCTGACAATCATTACAGCCATTTGCTCACGCGTCATGTTCCCGTTCGGATTAAACGAGCCATCCTCATATCCGTTTATGAGTCCAGCTTTAGCTGCGGCACTAATAGGACCTGCAAACCAATCCTCATTCTTTACGTCTGAGAACGCAAGAGCGGTTTGCTCCGTTTTTAATCCTAATACCCTTACCAATAATGTGGTGAATTCCGCACGAGTAATCGGTTCATTCGGTGCAAAACTGTTCTTCGTTATCCCTTGGAAAATGGAGAATGATAGCAGTAATTCAATTTCCTTTTTTGCCCAATGACCTTTAATATCATTGAATTCAGGCACCGGCCCAGGCATCCTTGTTAGTTTGGGAATTGGCTTCAGATCCGGTTTTTCTGTCCCTCCTGGGATTGGTTTCGAATCTGGTGTACCTGTTGAATCCGGTTTCGGATTCGGCGTTGGCGTTGAATCTGGTCCTGGATCCGATGGCGAAACCGGTTTTGCAGACGTTGTAAACGAAAAGCGATACTCGCTACTCATGCCGTTCCCCACCTCCCCTTTAATCGCAAAGGCTGGAATCATCAATTCATACATGGTTGACGGAAGGAAGCCCCCCTTCGGAGAAACGGACAATGTATCTTCACTTATGGAAGCGGTCGTTTGCACCGTTGTCCCTCCCGCTTTTAACACCATAAGATCGAAGTTAGTTCCTTGCTGCACCGGTTGGTTAAATGAAACCTTAGCGGCCGCAAGATTATAGGGCACGTTCATGGCCTGATTCGAAGGTTCACTTGAGATAATGGCAACCGGCTCGACGAACTGCACGGTTACCGTTGCCGGCTCGGAAACTTTATTCCCGTCATCTATGACATAAGTAAAGGTGTCGGTTCCGCTCGCTCCCGCAATCGGGGTATAGCTGAACTTTCCGGTTTGGTAATCGATGACGGCCGTCCCCTTTTGACCGTTCTGCTTGATTCGGAACGTTAACATCCCGTCATTTTCACTCACCGTCGACAATTGACCTAAGATATCCTCATTGGAAGCACTTTTGGCCGAATAATCGCTCGCTGCAGGTTTTTCGTTCCCTGCCTGGCTGGAGACGACTCTAAAGGCGTCTACGAGCATGTAATCGCCGTCTTTCTTGACGAGCTTAATCGTGTGTGAAACGTTGGGAGACAATCCTTGTTTCGTAAACAGAACTTGATTCGTCTTCCGGGATGCGGAATAGGAATTCACGGTTCCTGCGCTGTTTCCGTCCACGAATACTTCGATATTGCCTTGGTTGGAATCGGTCTCCGTAATAAACTGGACTTCCGTTCCTTTGAACGTAAACTCCGCGCTATCCCCGTTGGTCATGGTGTAATGCACGTCCGTCCGATACGTACCGCCGCCGCTGCGTCCCGAGCTCACGTCCCAACCTCCCGCATAAATAATGCGTGAGTCCGAATCGTTATACATGTCAGGCTGGTCTCTCGGTTCGTCAGTGCCAACGATGCCGTATCTGGCCGCATTTTTAACATGGATCATCATTGGGATGGAGGACGGATTCAACGTACCGTCTTCATACATCATCATGTTATAGCTCAAAACTTGATTGTAATGCATAGCTTCGACGATGCGAGATACCGCTTCGCTAGCGGACAATAAAGGAACGATAGGCTGATTGGGCAGATGGATTCCCCAGTCGTCCTCGGTGATAAACGCCGTGTGAGCTTGCAATCCCTTATACCTGCCGTCGCGCATGATCCCGTTATCGTTACCCGGCAAAGGCATCCACCATTCGGAGGAAGCGTAATCCTGGAAGTCCGTTCCTCTCGGTCCTCTCGCGTTGTTATAGGTAATGATCCGGTCGGCGTTACCCGCTTTGGCCGCCGCCCCCAGCTCCTCGTAGTCTGCCGGATAGTAGATGCAATCGTCATCGATATACCACCCCGCCAGTTTCGTCCCGTAACGGTTTCCGACTTCGGTCATAATGTTTTTCCAATTGGTCAGAAACTTCGTCTTATCGTCCATGGATACCCAATTCGTGTCCCACCAGTCTTTCGTTTCACTTCCCGTGTGATAATAGAGCATCAGTCGAATGCCCTTTTTGTTCAACGCATTCGCCAAATCTCCGATCAAATCGCGCTGAGAAGTGTGCCCCGGGAGAATATCGTCGACTGCTTTAATCGGAGCAGGAAAATAATAACTCCACCAAGAGACCGACCAAACGACGTAACCGGCCCCCATCTTTGCCACCTGATCAGCGAAAGCGTTCACATCGAAATCGTCGATCTGCTTAGGCCATTGTTTTTTGTCGCCGGATTGCGGATAACCCCATTCCCCCCACTGAAAGAACACGCCATATTTGGCATCCTTAAACCACTGAGTATCCGAACGGAAGTTGGCAATTCTTTGTTCCATCGCTGGAACTTCAGCAGCAGGGATTAATTCAAGCGATTTGAACTCATTATTATTCGGGTTCGTCGCCGTCACCAAGATTTCGCATATCCCTTGAGGAAGTGTTAATGTACCTGCAGCTCTGATCTTATCCCAGTCGCCTGTACCCGTGAGCTGAACACTGCCGTATGTGACAATGGACACCGTGACAACCGAATTCGTCGGGGCCTTTATTAAGGCGTCGACCACATATTCTCCTGCGACAGGAACGTTGACCGTCCATTTGAAGAAATCAGTTTGGGCATTCCAATTGGTAACCCAGAATCGCTTATCTTTCTCATGCCCATGATCGATGAATTGCTCGAGTGAAGCGGAACGTTCAGCCCTGTCAGCCATCAAATAAGTAATCTTCTTGTCTAGTACTGGAATGGCTTCCAACACATCAATGGCATATTTCGCATCTGTTAGTTTCGTGATGTCCCCGACCAAATCTTTTTGCGGCTCCGTCAAGAGGTTATAATGATGCTGTACTGTTTGCACGGCCTGTTTGTCTGCCAGCGTCACCGACGCTTTGTCGGGCAGCAGCTGAATTTCGGCTTGTACATGGTCGGCAAGCTCTTGGTCCGAAAGCGTATCATCGACATATTTGATAAATGCATCAAGCTGCAAATATGAACCGCTTTCTTTAATCAATCTAATCGTATGTATGCCATTAGGCAACCCCTTATTACTATATACAACTTGCTTGGCTACGTAATCCGAAGCCCCTATGGCTGTGTCTGCGAGACCTTGTGACACCCCATCAACATATACGCCAATTTTTCCGTAATTGGGATTATTACTTGCCGGAGCGACTACTTCAATCCCAGTGCCGATAAACGTATACTCTGCCGAATCGCCGTTACTAGAGGTATAGTGTAGGTCATTCTGAAAATCCCCAGCCCCCCTGCCGCTTGAATACCCCCACACTCCACTGTATATGATCGATGAATCTGTATCGTTGATATATACCGCTGTGGTTACCGACATGGTGCCCGCCGTTGCTCCGGCTGCAGCTTCTGCTCTATGTATTGAGGTAAAATTGATCATATTGCATAATAGCGTAAAGATAAGTGACAGCACTATAAAACTCGTTTTTTTGTTGGAAGACATCTTACTTTACCCACCGCCCATTTATTTGTTTTTTAAGACTACTCCTTGTTCCGTTACATTTGTTTCAGCGATTGCTTATAACGTGTCCACCTCCACCCACCTTTTATTAAATTGAACCCATGAAGCTACTTTGATAGCGGTTTCATTTTATTCATATCTTTATATTCGCTTAATTTTACAGGCAACGGAATGGATAAAGTATAGAATATACATAGAGAATCCATAGAAGATTCAATATTCAGCCTAAATTTCCGACTGCCTATAATGGGAGAATCTCATTCTTGGTTAATGAGGGTGATGGAAATAGCAATCTACGGCATTGCAAAGAAATAAATACGGCCGACTCTAAGGCTAAACAGATAAGGTAAATAGTTCGCGTCCCATAGAAACAATACTTCCCACTCATAGTCGCTATGTTTTCCTAATCAACGATTAGGTAGTTATATAAACTATTCCCGATATTCCCTATAACAGATGATGCTACCACCCTTCGGTTTGGTAAACTTATTATTAAAGCTGGAACTCTAGTTCCAGCTTTAATAATAAGTCAGATAAATGGATGAATTTTGAAGTAATTGTGAGAAAAAAGAGATGCTTATCTTTGAAAACACTTTGAAAGCATTCTGTACCTACAATCCCTTTAGCAAAGCAAAAACGATTTCGACCAACAGTTGGGAAGGCAATAGGTAGCGATTGGGAAGAGAAGGGCACCTTTCAATCCATCGAAGGGACTTACATGAGTCAGATCCTATTTAAATTATTGGACTATTCTGCCCGTTAGTTCAATCATAGGTATCCTTTCCAGGTATTTCTATATCCACCTCATTCACTCCCTATGTCGGGAATGAGATAAAGTTCTTGTCAAAATCGGGAATGGAATAATGTTCTTGTCATTTGGTTTTGACAAGAACTTTATCCCATAAAATAAAAAAGCCGCGATTTATGCGACTTTTAATGAGATAATGTTCTTGTCACCCGACACACACGTCACCCGATCTCTAACACAATTAGCTTTATAAGTTGTTTCGTTTCCGGCTTACATCTCAGAAGATTCAATCTTCTAGTTATAATAATTGTTGTTCGTCGTTGTTGCTCCCCGGAATGACAAGAACTTTATTACATAACTAAAAAAACCACTATTTAAGCGACTTTTAATGTAACAATGATTTTGACTTCCGACAACTACGCCTTTCCGCGTCAAACTCAAAAAAAAGATTGAAATGACCCACTCTCCCCATGTGTGTATTCACTTGTATGATTCACTTAGTAGAGTCGTTTTGCCGTAGCCCGCCTGTTTTCCCCCAATCCCCTAAACGCTACTACATCGAAACAACAAAAATATATCATAATTCTCTATTCGGTATTAACATATTCTAGTCCTATAAATATTAAATTCCAGCCATGTAACTGTGGCATTTTGAAAGTAAACACTATTTATTAACTTTCATAACGTGCTAGGCCGTAGCTCATAAAAATA
>NZ_WHOA01000255.1 GCF_013141715.1 Paenibacillus phytorum
TTGGTCATTATTACTTTAATATCCTCCGAATTAATTATAATCCCATTTAATATGATTTGGTCATTGGACAGGCATAACTCGATTGGTTTCTTGAAGAATGTTCTGTACAATGCGAGTAACAGTACAACTAAGCAGTAACATAGAAGAATCACCGTTAACGAAGTGTAGGAAACACCCATGTGATCCCATGATCTCACTAAAAGAATAGATTGACTGCATATTATAGCGATCATACCTATAATGGTTCCAATTCTTGAAGGACTCTTAACTTGATACTTTACTTCCCTCAAAATATCCCCTCCCTTAATCAAATCGCTATTCTAAGCATACCATATATTGGAATTAACTGCCGGTTACTTCAAAAGAAAAAGGGAACAGCTGCCGGCCGCGGCGATCTGCTCCCTGGTTATTCAACTATCGTATCCGTTAGCTTAATCATGTGTTGTTGCTTTCAATGTTCTTTCAGGTAGCCAAGTAAGCATTTCATCAATTACTTTTGCTGATTCTTGTGAATTGTCCCATTGGTCTCTTTCATAGCTGTTTCTCCTCAGTATGTAGGGCGTATAAACTTTCTGCCTTCTCCAATTGGTTATGTATTTGGATTCCATTATTAAGCAAATGAATTTATTGGTATCGCCCGCTCTACCAATCACTCTAATTCTTTCATATCCGTCACCCCAAATAAACGGTGAACAGTATACTTTAGTTCTAGGTTTAAACTGTCTGGTGCCCTTAAACTCAATCTCATTATTACCATCAAAATATAATCCTTCACCCAAAATATTTCCTACTAAGCACCAGATTAAATCTGTATTAGAATGTAAACTGCCAACCTTATTATCCTCGTTCTCCATTATTTCCACCTCAACCGTTATGACTCACACAGCCAATTTAGTTGATTTTACCATATACTAAGAAGGCAAGGAATCAAAGCGTGCAACCAAGCTAAACTGCCCGATAGCTTAATGAATCAAATAAAAAGAGCTGCTTCAATGCAGCTCCTACGCTATAGTTCTCCGTCCCTCGGTTTTAAGGGTTTATCTCACGTATGCTCACTCATTCACAGGATTTCATTACCTTTAAAATCAGTATTTTTCAGAAAGTAAGTTGAATAGAACCGTTGGTTTACATTTTGGGCATGCGGGAATAGAGGAACGTATGGAACATTTCCCCAAGTCCTATTCTACTGCACGCATACTCCACAATTTCCTTAGAGGTTCACCCTCCCACGGCTCAACGGGTCTATGCCCTTACATTCCTTCGTTATACCTGACCAAGGTGTGGAGACCGATAGCGTTTAGCGGATGGGTCTGTGCCCTTATGAAGAACGAACTCGGTCCTCCGTGCTTTCTTTGTGAAAATCCTGCGAATGAGTCAATCTACGTTATCGACAATAAGTCTTAGGCAGCCGGAGCGTAGTTGGGGGTAGCTTTTTCAGGTAAAAAAGCTTCTCCTCTTTGAACAATGCCAACCAGAATACGAGCCAATTTTCCAAGTAGCTTAAAAAGGGACTGTTGTTTCTTCATTTGCTTGATCTGAACATTATTCTCATGCATCTGTCGAAAGACTGGATTCGTTCCTACGAGTGTGATCGTCGCCAGATACAAATATTTGCGTAACGTAGCATCTCCCCGTTTCGAAAGCTTGATTTGTCCCTTGTGTTTTCCTGACATTCTTTCAGCCAAATTTAGACCTGCTTTACGCAATAGCTGACGTCCATGTGCATACTGTCTAAGGTCGCCAGCACATGATAGAATGGCTGCAATGAAGATTGTGCCCAGACCTTTGATCGATCTAAGCTGATTGGCCATAGGTATTTCACTATGCAATGCTAGAAGGTCCTTTTCAATCTTTTCTAGTATTTCAACGATACGTTCAAACTCTTCTAATAACCGCCCTAAATCTTGCTTTGCTTCAC
>NZ_WHOA01000256.1 GCF_013141715.1 Paenibacillus phytorum
TTGTCACTACGGTATAAAATATGTTCGTTAAATAGTGATTAATTGGACATAAGCCGTTCCTCTTAAGTTGGGCGGACCCAATTAGTCGAAGCTTGACCACTTTCAATTTCTGAATTATTCGTGGAATTGATTCAACTATCCTGCACGTTTAGCTTAATCAAAAAAAGGAGCAGCTGCCGAGGCAAACTTCTCCTTTTAATTAAACTCTCGTTTACCGTTTAGTTAAAACAGATTATACGATTCTTGTGTTTACTATTAAAACATTATTACAAAAGTTTGTTCTCATAGGATTCCTCAAACCACTCAAAATTCTCAAGAATACGTTTCTTGTCAGCATCACTCAATTCTAAATATCTTTCTACAATTGAATTTAGCAACCCTGATGAAAGTGACTGTCCAAATGGTTGTAAACTATCAGAGGATAAGCTGTCCATTATTGCCCCTAATAATGCCGCAGGAGCACTTAATACATTTTTGTTAACTATCTCCATAGCTTTTTCATGGTCACATTCATACAGCAAATTAAATGCAACTGCTTGGAGAAACTCATCCCCCAAGTTTTCTTCCAATATCTTAGCGCAGAAAGGTACTGCTTTTTCCTTATCCTTTATTGATAGTTCTGTTAAAGCAGCAGCGACTTCTTCAAAATTCTCTAAACTGTTTAGAATCGCAATTAATTGGTCATTATTCATACTGGAAATATGCGTCTCATAATTAACAATTCTGTCCAAGGCTGCGGCTTTTTCTATTTGCTTATTGTTTTCCATCATACACCACCATAGCTAAATTGTTGTTGGGATTAACTTTATAGTTGATAAATATGGCTGTCCATCAACCATCTTCCATGTTGTTAGTACCTTGAGTTTTCCATTAGGACCTTCTAGTACACTTGGGAAATCCAACGTATTTTCAGGTCTTATCTGTTTACCCACTTCTAATAAATGTTTGGCAATGGACTGGTTATTCTCTATTGTATCACTAAGTCCTACCGACTCGAGTTTTTGTCTCATATCATCCGAACGGTCAAAATTATGTTTCATTTTTTCAAGTCTTTTTATTTGTTCGGCGTTATGAGGGTCTGCATCAAATACTTTTCTTTGGGTCTGTTTTAATTTCTTTAATTCTCGAAGTTCGTTTGTCACTTCTTGAATATTAACGTTGACCTTACCTCGCAAATATTTTTCAATTTTATCAACTGGTATTATCGTATCCCCATCTGTATAAACCTTAATTGCTTTCCCACTCTGTGGAGCAATAACCTCTTCGGTTCTAAGATCTCCCGTCCCCTCATCGACATTATCCTTATTCGGCGTATCGTCATCCGGCTTCTGCGGATCATCCCGATGATTGTCGGGACCTCTGCCGTCGTTTTTCGGAGGTTTACCCGGCACGTCAACATCCGGCTTCCGGGAGCCCAGCTTGTCGAGGAGCTTGCGCACGTAGCGGCGCCCTTTCTTCCCCAGCCATCCGAGTGCTCTGCCGAATGGAATTCGGCTTAGTATAATACCAGTAGCCATTGCGAGCGCATTTTCGGGCGTCAACAGCTTCTTGGGATTGCGGATATAGCCAGCAATCTCATGTCCGCTGCCGGCGATTCCTGACGCAGTCAACGCAATTCCGACAGCCGGCCAGAACCCGACAAACAGCAACGATAGCGCAAGGGCGCCTAGCACGATCGCACCTTGCTCGTACCATTCCAGCCGATCCCACCAATTTTGCAAGGAATCGAACATACAGGCAAAGCAAGCCGTTCCATCGCCGCCCGAGTAGTAGGCATCCATACCTGCGAACAGAGCAGCAACAAGCAAAACCGCAGCAAGTCCGGTAAGCACCCGGTAAAGAACCTTCATCCGTTCCCGGACATGCTCCTGTCTGCCGGCTGCTTCCTCATTTCCATAAAGCAAATTAAATCCAAGCTCCAGCCGTCCTCGGTAGAAGCCAAGCCAATAACCGAATTTCCCCCGATCCAGGAAAAGGGCGGATATCATGTTCCACAGCTCAGAGAACGGATTGAGAACCGGCTCGTTCGGCAGCCTTGGAAGACGTTGACGCACTTTATTCAGCGACCAGTAATCTGCAATGAGCGATGCGGCCAGCATCAGCAGGAATGCCGGCTGAGTTTTATAACCACTGCCGGTCCAGTCACTAAGCCGAAACACCCAACCCGGTAGCTTGTGTTGGCCGTTATAAGCCGCGTGATCCAGGATGGACCAAAGAAAAATGATTGCCGGGAACAGAAAAACCCAATTCGTCAGTCTTGACCGCAGCCGATAGGCAATTCCGCACGCAAGTGCGATCATAGCGGTATGTACAGGATGACCGACGGTCATTAGCGACGGAAACAAACTTTCTTCGAAACGCCCGGGAAACAGTGAGAAAAAGTCCCAATGGATCGTTTCGCCGCCTAACATCGTAAAGCTATAGCCAAACTTTTTCGCAAGAATACCGGAATTCAACCACCTTCGGGAAAGCTCCTCCATCAGTTGAAAGCCGACGCCGGTCGCCGCACCGATGAGCGTGTAATCGCTTAAACTTAAGGCGGAAGCTCGACGCGAGAACAACAGGAATAGGAAGAGCGGAAGGAGCTTCCACAATTCTTCGAAAATTGGTGTGATAACGGCAATGGACCAAGTGTCGGACGTTTTTCCGCCGAAAAACGCGTGGAGAGCATTGACCATAAGCGTCGTGAACGGTACGACAATAAAAACGCCTGCCAGAACGAACAGAACGATCTGCTTCCACGGCATGGTTTTGCTTCGGCACAGAAACCAAAATTGCAGCAGCACATAAAACGACCATAAATATTGAACCAACATGGTACGCGAGCCTTTAACGAACAACAAGCTTAAAACAAACATGATTAGCGACAACCAAGAAAAAATCGTATACGCCGTTTTAATAAAGGGATATTTCACAATCCATGCTTGGCAAATTCCGTATATGGTCTCAAAGAAATCCCGAATTCCTGTTCGAATGGCCCAGATCGTATTCACTACGGCCGCCTCCTTTGAAGGCCGACCTCGTGCGAGCGGGACGTCTCCCTTGACGACGGTCCGGCCATGAGTAAATAAATGAATTCATGAAAACCATGGTCACCGATCGATCGGAACGGAGGTTTACAGAAATGTAACTAACCTATTCCTTGCGCAATACCATTATTATAGATATATTTGTAAAATGTGGCAAAAGTCTTTGGTCTCAATTAATTCTGGATGGATTATGTCGAAAAAAAAACCGAGAAACCAGGTTTAAGCATTATAACTGTGGACAAGAGAAGGTATCTCTACGGGTAATTCTCCGTAGCTGCTACTACCCCTTATTGGTTCATCCGACGTACGTACACAAAAACAGGCTACCATGTCAGCCTGTTAATTTATTGAACTATTGTTCCTCGTTAGCGAAGCAGTACATGCAGCAATAATTGCTTATACTCCGTAGAAATCCTTTATATTTAACCAAGTTTCATACCAGAATGTTTTTTGTTTATTTGGTTTCAATATCTCGATTTGTTTATCGTTCCTTATTAAAAACACTTTATCATCTATATTTTTCAGGGTATCACCGAACTGAAATACAATATCTAAACAATCCTGTCGATACTGTTTTTCTCTTGTATCTGACCACTCTGCTTTTTCAGTGGAAAATTTTTTTCTAATTTTTTTCTCGTCCCTTCTAAAACACTTTAAGTTTGTTAGCCCGTTGTCCTAGGCTATCGTTTTCCGTTAGTTGAGAAAGCCTCACAAATGCTATAAATTAATCATTTTTATTTGTCCTTAATAATGGAGGAAATTACCAAACAAAACAAAATAACAATAATGGTAAGAACCAGACCACCTATCAGAACCAAACTTATTTTTTAAAAAAATAATTCAATTACAGCACCGACCACTATGCTCACTACCTTTTTATACTAGCTTATCAATGATTGGTATTTGGTGGCAGTACTAATTATTTATAGTACTAGAAGTGACATCTACAGCCGGTCCAAGATTGCTGAAATAATAAATAACCTCATCACTCTGTAATTTTACATATTATTTCACAACATTCTTTTGCGTTTTCCCGTTAATGTGGAAAAGGCAGGGTGACCGTTTGCCTTTCTTTCATGTTTATTAAGCTATCGTTCTCGTTTAAGATTCAACTATTGTTCCTCGTTAGCGTAATAGGGGATTTTCTTTGTTTGCATCTGGATAAGACTCAGCAATTCACTAAAACTTCTGCGGTTATTTTTTCACTCGCACGAGCATCAACACTTAGTACAAATTGCCATCCGCCTTCTCAAGGATCTCCTTTCGATACTCCGGCCGGCTAAGATGAGTTAAATTAATTATTATGCTGTCATTTCTAATAAATAGAAGCTCCCTTGTATCAGTTATGTGTGACCTCATGAGATCTACTAATCACCGACTATATAAAAACTAGCATGTACAAGACAATAAAGTGGAACAGCTGTCAGTCATGACGGTCCGTTCCACTCTTTTTTATCAATAAATTCAATTAGGCGGTTGATTCGTGATTTCTATTTGATACTTTTCATTTGTACTTAGTTCCGCTTCTCGTTGCATTTTAACAGTAGCTGTTAATATCGCTCCTGGTGCTACGGTTACTTCATAACCTTGGCGTGCCGTATGATAATATAGTTGTGCGTAATTACCTGTTCGACCAGTATTAGATCCAATTCCAACAAATAATTGCAAACGCGAATGTGTATCACCAATCTCATTTAAATAAATATATACTTTTTTATCTTCATTGCTATTGTTTATCCATTTATAGTAATCAGTATCAACTGAGTCTCTAATAGATCCTATGAAACTATCATTATCACTTGCAAAAACATTAGGCTTTTTATAGTCATCATCATATTCTTGCGCGATTTTAGTATCTTTCATCTTAAAATTCAGTATTTTTTCTATTACAACTGAGACCTGCGCACGAGTAGCTGTACCTCTTGGTCTAAATGTATTGTCCTCAAATCCTGAAATGAATTTTAACTCCGCGGCAGCATCTACCCATTTTTGCTGTTCTTTTGGGACCTCTTTAAGATCTTTAAACTGATCTAATGTTGATTTTGCCTCAAGATGCAGTGCTTTTGCTGCTAAAATAGCCATATCTAGCCTTGATAAATATTCATCCGGCTTAAAGTAGCCATTATTTAAATCTAAAATACCAAGTTCATACGCTTTCTGAATGTATGGGTTTGACCAACGCGTTTTTGAAACATCCTTAAAAATTCCTTGTGTTGCACTTGTACTCTCATGCAAAGCTTTAATGAGCATTGTTACATATTGTTCACGCGTTACTAACGAATCCGGTTGAAGAGAACCGTCTTCATACCCAGTAAGTATTTTCTCATTTATCAGGCGCCTCATAGAATTTTCAGCCCAATGACCGAGAGAATCAAAATAACGTAAATGTAATTTTATTAACTCTGTTTTTGTCAAATCTCCATTGTTATCCCGAACGTAAAGGTAGATCTCCCCATAGTGAAATGAGATAATACTAATTCGTACTTGTTGAGGATCTATATGACAAGTTGTCTCTAAGTATTTTGCTAATGAATTACTATAAATACTCGGATTATCAAAATTCAGTATTCCCTGTGATTGGAGCGAATTATCCAAAACTACACTTTCATTACCTAGCTTATACAAGAAGGAGTCTTCATTCTTAGAAAGATTGTCACCAAATTGACTTTCTAAATATGAGCCAGGATTATTAATGCTTTTGTTTTTACCTATGTAAAAATATCCTTTCCAGTTTAACGAACTTGTATATGGCATCTTTATTACGGATTCCTCACCATTACTGCCATTAATACGATAAAAATGCTCATTCTCAGAACCACTATAGATATCTATTCCATCCGTAAAATAGTATGGGGAAAATGAATTCCAATCTAAAGCCCTTTTCCAAACTAGCCCACCATTCGAATTGAAAAGCGCGTTAAATGTCTGTGAGTTATTGGTGTTATTAGTTCTCCACGCAAGAAACACGTTTTGATTATTTAATATTTGAATAGAATCTACGAAGCCTGTTACCGGTGATAATACACGGAAAATTTCTTTACCTTCATCATCATATGCAACTAGCGTTGAAGTTCTATCCTCACTTAACTCATGACTTACCAATAACCCATTACGATATGTGTAATCAGATGAGCGAATAGACTTTTGATGACCACTCTCTCTTATTATTTCACCTGTTTCTGAACTTAGCGTTACAATATCAGAATCCGAATAAAGCAAGAGATCGGAATTACCGTTTATCCAAAATCCTGTTGAACCGGGAAGCAACAAAGATTTGCTCCACCGTATCTGACCATTTGTGTCTAAGGAGTTTACAAGATACACATCATCTTCATTGGTTTGAGTCAAAAAATATAAATTACCTTCCAAGTCCATTTTTATGTGTCTTCCCATCCAAATTCCATTTGTTGGTGGACAGTAGTACCAATTTCTATCACCCTTTTGATTTAAAGCAATTATGCAGTTTGTAGCATTATCCGTAAACGCATGACCGACGATATAGGTCTGCCCTGTCTTGGTTGTGAGAGGTATACTAAATTGGCCAAGATTTTCTTGATAGAAACCTTGATACTGATAATCAAGCTTTACACCTAGCTCTGAAGCTGTTAATCTCCATTCGAGTTCAAAATCATCGCTCTGAAATAATACAGGTTGAGCTTTGTTTTCTTCTGCAGTAATTACTTGGCATCCAATGGAAAAATAAACGCTGATGCTAATCATAGCTAAGAGAAAATAATGCTTAATTCTTAAATGTTTCATTTGATACTCCTCTTCTTAATTATATTGGATCTTCATGTTTAGTAGCTGCGTAGGTGATAGAAACAACTGAGCTCGTTGTTGCAACTCCCCAAGTAAAACACCAAATCTTCTGTTGAAATCAATCAAATCAATTAAACGCCTCCCGTAGATTATTCTTCGTTTTACCTATACGACAAAAACAATGGATTTACCTTCCATAAATCGACATTAAAATATTCTTTTCCCTTAAATAGAATCACCTGTGGTGAATGCGGCCTAGTGTATGTCCTATAGCGATTGTCATCCTTGTCGATTCAAATGTGCTACAGAATAAACTTACAGCAATTGTTGAAATACGATTTTCACTCATAAATTCCTTTAAGAATAACGTTAGCGACGTATGAAATTATCAATTCATTTAATTCGTTAAAAGTTGCTTTTCGCTCATGTGTGTCAATGCTAAGCAATCAAAAAGGCTGTCTTGAAAGCAGATCAATTCTACTTTCAGGACAGTCCATTTTAGTTTATACCGCTGACTTGTTCTGATGTCGGCTCATTACCCAGAGGGTAAGCCAAATAAGGATAAATCCAGAGAGCTGGCCGATGGTTAGCTTTTGCCCGAATACAAACCAGTTCATGCAGACACCTACCGCCGGGAAGGCCAACTCCGCCAGTGTTGCAAAGAACGCTTTGGTCGAAGATACCCCCTTTTAATAGAGCAGCATGGAGAGCAGCCCCGGGAAAAGTTGGCATTACCACGCTCTACTGCCCGATAGCGGGGAAAAGGCAGCCGCTTGATGTCGGCTGCCTTCACTGGTGTTGTATTAAACTATAGTTATCAGTTAGAGTTTAACTGCGATCCAAACCGATTCACTTTTCTTTACAGCTCACCAGAATTTCCACCAAGGGGTATTTAACCTCTTTATTTCATTAACATCAAATTCAAGCCCATCGAATTTTGTGACTGTCTCAGCTGCGGCTATCAAGAATACATCGGTTAGTTCTACCAATGCTTCAACACTCAATCTGCTTATTGGAGTTGTAATTTGAATTGTTTGCGTTGAATTCTCTTCTTGTTTATGAATACTTACATCCCAATCATGGAAACTTGCCTTTAACGCCTTTGCTTGTTCATATGATTTTGAGATAAAAATCCCATTAATTCTCCCTTTATCCCCTATTTTTATTCTCATTTCACATAGTTTCTGCCAAAGAGATTTCGTGAGTTCATGTTGTATTGATCTTTCGATTGGGTCAATTATCTCGATTCCTTTATATTGATTCATTGGACTTCCCTCTATAATAAAATTAGATTTTATTTAACGACTTTCTAGAAAAACCAGGAGTAGGCGCAATTCAATATGAAACGCAACGGATTTTCTTCCCTCCATTGGGTGTCCTTATTGCCTTTATTATAACAAAAAATTAAGTAGGAGAGTTGAACAAATCTGCCCGTTTAGCGGAACAGGCTACCGAGAATACATCTGCGGTAGCCTGATTTGGTATTTTATTGAGCTATCGTTCTGCGTTAGCTTAACGACGATACGATTATTATAATGGTTCTCGTTCATAATAACCTAATCAATCCTTTTGTCTTTCTATCTCACCAGCTACAATTTGAGGGGGATCGGATTGCATTACAATATATTCGCCTTTGTCATTTGTTTTAGGAGTTACATTAACTTTTTCGCCTACCCTAAGCTCGTTGTAGAGTTGGGAATCTTCTACAATATAATAGACTAATTCGATATTACTCTTTTTTAAGGTAGCAAAGGTCTTACTTTCTGCATCCTTCTTAGAAATTTGCTTCGCCACTAAGATTCTTTGCTCTTCCTTTGCAATAATGTAATTCCCCTTTTCAGCTTCAGACGAAGCACTACAACCACTAAATACACATACGGCAAGTGTTAAGGCTACGCCTAAAACTAACTTTTTCAATATTTTCACTCCTCCTGGTAAAAAAAGTCATTTTCCTACCCACTTTATTAGACGGATCTCTGGTAATAATTTGTTACGTTAAACTGGACGTTACCTGTACAGGCTGCCAATAATACTGGCAGCCTGTTGTCATGGTGCTATCGTTCTCCGTTAGATTAATAATTTCTAAATTTGATCTTTTAAGCTTCTTTCAACAATTCCATTTTGAACATATTGAAAAATCCTGTCTGTCAATTTTGTACCCAGTACTGCCAATTTTACAAATCTTAGATTGTTGACCCAAAAGTATGTCCAAACATTCTAGTGAATCTATGAATATACTATTTTATCAAAAATGAAAGGTAGTGACATATAAAATGTACAACATAACGGTAAATTTAGTACCAGACCTACCGCAGACTCCATTTCGAAACGGTGTCGCTGCATACGAGGGTGTAGTCGCGCACGCCACAGCTAATTATCAGACAGTTGGTGCTCCGAGCGAGCGGGCTTGGATGGCTCAGAATTATCAGAACGCTTTCGTTCACTTCTTCGTTGACTGGAACATGATCATGCAGACAGCAAGCACTGAATACAAGTCATACGGAGCGGGTCCACAAGCAAATCCTCGGTTCCTTCATGTAGAACTATGCCAAGTTAAAAATGACGGAACACCGAAAGCGCTCGCTAGGTTTAATGAGTCGTACAATCGCTACGTATGGCTTCTCGCATATTTGCTGTTTAAACGTGAACTTGGTGTTTCTTCCGTTACTTTATGGTCTCATAAACGAGTAACTTATGAACTAGGGGGGAGTGATCACGAAGATCCTGATAATTACCTAGCGGAGTGGGGCAAATCATGGGACAACGTCATCAATGACGTAACGTATCTGTACAACGCCTTCGCTAGGCCGCCGATTGATATCCGCAAACTCAAAGCGGAAGAGATCAAGAACCAAGTCGAGTACATGTTCACGCTAATTCCGCATGGAGATGGCGAAAGTGAGTGGGCCCTCAACTATTTTGCGCAAGTGTACGAGATAATGCTAGATAAAAAATTAGTGAGGGAGATTAAACAGTGATTAATAGGTTCAAACAAATCCCGGCGGGCAATGATCTGCGGGGATTTAATGTTTCCTTTAAGCATCCGTTCACATGTAAAATGTTCTACAATACCAAAGGCAGACGATCAAAAAGTGATCGACTGCCCCTTCTCTTCGCTGAACTTCGTTCCAGTATACTGCTCATTTTTTTGATACATGACGCCGTCCCGTATAATCGGGAAATAAGCAAAACTTAATCGCCCGTTCCCTATTGATACCGTTGTACCATTTCATCTGGCGACACTAACGAAACTTCGAGTCGATCAACAAGTGATCGACTCCCTTCATTTTATTGAGTTATCGTTCTGCGTTAGTTCAATCGAAGGGGTGTTTACTTATTTGAATCCGGCCCATACATTGCCTTCTCTTCTGCAAACTCAATCAAAATACATTTCTGAGCCAAAGGTGGAAAAAGTAAATTGGCTTGCCTTAGATCAGTTTGATAGTTTGTATGAAGAATTTAATATGAAGGTATCAAAATGAAAAAAAGGCACATGCCTGCGCCATTTTTCACCTATCTGTTATTGTCTGATAACTAAAATATCACGAGGAGGTCTACCGGTACTTTGGATCTGTTGAATTTGGGAATTTGTAAGGTTGCGTCCTACTAAAATTAAGGAAGAAGTTAGATTATTGAAATTACCTAAATTCGACACGTTTTGGCTTCCACGAAATATGCGAATGGATCCCTGGAAGTTAATTCGTGAAAACAAAACTAGTGTCACAGAATCAGTGGTTGAAACATTTCTTAGACGGAAACTGGAAAGAATGTTATCAAAACGAAATGCTCCCAAATCTCGAACTGCTACACCTCCACGTCTAAGAACAATCCGCCGATTTGTAAAATTATTGCCAGAGAAAAGTTGGAGCCTTACGTCTGTGTTTGCCAAATCTATCACCCTTTCTTTTGGAATGATATATTCTATGATAGATTCATAGGAAAGGTTTGGACAAATATACGTGGCAAAACAACCGTTTTCCTGTATATAACTGGATGGAACAAAATGAATACGGAGGAACATGGGAGAGCGACTGAAAGTGAAAAAAGCCCCTGATAAGGGCAAATTTAAAGTAGCCGATCTTCATTATCCTAATTGATTCGATTCAGCTTTGTTGAAAGATGTAAGACCCGCTACTTGGTCCTTTAGTTCTAATCGCGACTTTTGTGGTGAACCCGCCCGCCAAACTGCCAATTCTAGCAATACCATAAGGCATTACAGTAATAGTCACTGTGTTATTTAAGAGCAATACGAAGGGTTTGCTACTGTTGTTAGATATTGCTAATGTTCCGTCCACTTTAGGGACTATAAATAATGGTTTTGTACCTGATGTTGGGAAATTAAATGACCCGGTATGCGAATATTCAGACATACTTTTCCACCTCCTCTTACTTACTCAATTAATTATTCAGATCAATATATTTCGTCCGGGTGTTAGTTGATCATTGAATTGGTGGATAGGAAAATGAATATTGAGGTGCATAAGGAGGTGCAAGATGAAGTACAAAGTTTGGGAAGAGTTTTTTCGGTGGCGTATGATAGTTGGAAGGAAAATGGGAATTTGAATCGATGACATTCCCACGCTATTCAGCCCGTTAGCTTAACGTCGCTGCCTAGTCTAGAACTTTATTTTCTCAGTTTATCAAGAGCAAAATTTAAGAATATCAGATAAAACAAAGGGCTCATCATATTACACATGACTAATATGTGGAACCCTTTATGTTTAACTTTAGGGATTACGAAAAGAACATTGGCTTAAATCCCCAATACTTATTTCCCCGCAGCGAGGTATATGTGTGGTGGACATTTTGTCTAAATCATTCCATTAGAATGAAAGTAAAGAGTCGAGTACGATTTGTTGATTGCAGAATATATGAGAAGATGACAACGCAAATACCTGGATCATTGCTCGAATTGTATCCTCATATTGCAAAAGAATGGGATTATGAAAAGAACTACCCTTTATTGCCTACAGCCTTAAAACCGAGAAGAGGCTAAAGAGTATGGTGATTATGCTCAGAGAAGTAGCACAGTTACCTTGCCAGTCCTGATAACTGAGTAGGGAGGGGAGCCGGATGTAAGAGGTGTACCAGTCATAAGAAACCCACTCGCATTCTCATAAGAGAAGAACGGAGGTTTCTTTTTGTTGGAAAATTTACTTTGCTCATAAGATTTCCCAAATATTGAGTGTGGTGTGACTTCCGTCACATAAGCTTCCTCCCGTTTCTGATAAGCTAATCGGTGTAAGAGAAAATAGCAAATCACCGGATGGAGGATGTATCATGTTTTGTTACCAATGCGAACAAACGCCGAACGGCGGCTGCAAGGTTATCGGGGTATGCGGAAAAGACGAGACGATCGCCAGCTTGCAGGATACGATCATTTTTGCATTGAAGGGAATTGCCGCTTATGCGACGCACGCTAGACAACTTGGATATACCGACCCGGAAGTGGATAAAATTACGCACGAAGCACTTTATCTGACACTGACAAACTCAAATTTCAATCTGCAGGAGCACCTGGATATGGCCATGAAGGTCGGCAATGCCGCAGTGCGAATAATGGATGTGCTCGACCGTGCGCATACGACGCACTTTGGTATTCCGCGGCCGGTTACGGTACCGCAGAATAAGATCGAGGGCAAATGCATCGTCGTTACGGGGCACAACCTGTATGCACTAGAAGAGTTGCTGAAGCAGACTCAAGGCAAAGGCATCAATATCTATACCCACTCCGAAATGCTTCCGGCCCACGGGTATCCGAAGCTGAAGCAATATACACACTTAAAAGGAAACATCGGGAAAGCCTGGTATGACCAACGCCGGCTGTTCGAGCAGTTCCCGGGAGCGATACTCGCGACGACAAACTGCGTTATGCCGATTAAGGGCACGTATGCGGATCGCTTCTTCTCCTATGAGGTAGCCGGGCTTGAGAACGTCACGAAAATCGGCGGCGAGAACTTCTCTCCACTGATCGAGCGGGCACTCGAGCTGCCGGAGGCGAATATTGACTCCGAGCAGGTGCTGACCACCGGCTACCACCACGAAACAGTCATCGGTCTTGCGCCGGAAATCATTCAAGCGGTCAAAGACGGCCTTATCAAGCGTTTCTTCGTCATCGCCGGCTGCGATGCTCCAGGCAAGGACGGCGAGTATTACCGCGAGCTGGCGACATCGCTTCCGAATGATACGGTTATCTTGACGACGTCCTGCGGCAAGTTCCGCTTTAATGATGTGGATTACGGCACGGTTGCCGGCACCGGTATCCCACGGTACATCGATTTGGGCCAGTGTAACAACTCCGGCTCCACGGTCAAAATCGCGCTGGCGCTATCCGACGCCTTTGGCTGCAGTGTCAACGAACTGCCGGTGAGCATCGTGCTGTCGTGGTTCGAGCAGAAGGCCGTCGCCATTCTGTTAGGCTTGTTCAGCCTCGGAATCCAAGATATCCGTATTGGCCCGAAGGCACCGGAGTTTATTAACGAAGGTGTCATGAACGTACTCGTCGAGAAATTCGGACTGAAGCTGATCGGCGATGCACAAGAGGACATGGCGGCCATGCTTTCGCTGCACTAAGCATTATAGCGTTACATAGACGAAAATCCCCCCGCTTTGGCAACTGCGCGCTGTGAAGTGCCCCCCTTAGAATAGACATTGGAAAAACCCCTTGGTTAATCCGATGAATTCTAAGGGGTGTATTTTTATAGCAACAAAAGGTCAAAAGGTCAAAACGTATTCAGATGATGTTAAATGAAAATAAAGTCTTAGACTACCGCTTTTTAATACCCTAAAAGACGACCATTGTCATCATTGTCTAGCATGCCCTGTTCTCTGCCCCCGGGGAAGAGGCAAACAACTCGCCATTTACGCTGTTTGTCTTGTGGTCTTCCAAAGTTGAAAATTTGTCGACCTTCCCATCTTTGCAGTTCTTTCGAGGCTCAATTACACGGCCTACTAGCTGACTGTCTACGCTTAAACCGTAAGATTACCCTTACCGCTCCAAGACTCGCTATTAATGACTTGGCTAGAGTCTTTCCAAACAGGATTTCCACCTGCTAAATGACATGACTTAACTTGACGCCCTTCAACTATGCTACCCTTTAGTTTAATAGTAAAAAGAGACCCTCAGCAACGGGCTGAGGGTCTAAGTTTATATTTAAAAGGGGGTCGACTTTTATTATATTCTTGAATGATTAATGCCAGATGAAAATAAGATTTCAATCATGTAACAATTTCTT
>NZ_WHOA01000029.1 GCF_013141715.1 Paenibacillus phytorum
AATCATAGCCAGAAATTCCCATCAATTCAAGATTGCGGATCGCAACCCTGACATAAAAGAAACCTTGATGCCGGGGTTAAGGTATGTTTTAGCATATTGAAATTCATGACGTCACTTGCTAATTTTTAAGATGCAAAATGTATCATAAATTAAATGAAGGAGTGTATTTTATGCAAAAGGTCAATCCCATAAGGGATAGGGCAAAAATAAAAGAAATTCAAGATATTCTTCTGAAGCGGTCACTCAGAGATTGGCTTCTGTTTACAACTGGAATAAATTCGGGTTTGCATCTTAACGACCTGCTTCAATTAAAAGTAAAAGATGTAAAGGGGAAAAATGTTATACAAGTAAAAGAAGAAAAGACCGGAAAAGAAAAAAGTTTTGATCTGATTGAGGAGTTACATTTGGGTTACCAACAGTATCTTCAACACTTGGATGATGAAGAGTATGTGTTCTGCTCAAAGAGAACAGGCGTTCCAATCAAACGGATTCATGTATATCGAATTTTGAATAAGGCTGCCAAGGAAGCCGGTTTAAATGAAGTCGGTACACAGACGTTACGTAAGACGTACGGATATCACGTTTATCAAACAACTAAAGACGTATCCGTGCTTAAAGAATTATTTAATCAATCTGCACCGTCGGTCACGTTGAAGTATATAGGAGTTAGCTCATAAAGCGATCTAAACTGGGTAACAGGATATTTGGAAAGTATTTCCAGATTACTCTTTGAAAATATTGTAAATGCCGAAAAAGTTCACTTGTAGGAAAACAGCTTTTCTTGCCGTAAACTGTAAATAGGGAATTCATCCTTTCATCTCTATGTGTCGGTATAGTAACCAAACATTTCGAGATTTTGGGGAGGCATTCCTTTTTTTATGTCTTAAAAAACCAAGCACAATAAGGCTTTTGAATTATCAAATTCATTTTTTAGAGAAAGCTTTATTTTTTGTTGTTACAATTGTTAGGACGGGAAACTAAAATTGGGCTATATCGATGTGTAGAAAGTAAGAAAAGTATGAACGATTTCGTCGAACCGCGGAGCTTCTTGCAACTGACTACAAGATGAATGTGAGGTAAGCACAATGACTAATGCAGAATGCAGAGCGGTAATTATAGACGACGAAGCTTGGATTCGTGAAGGGTTAAGTGAACATCTCGAATGGAAAAAGCTCGGTATCGTTCTCGTTAAAGTTTTTCATGATGGGGCCGATGCGTTTGCCTATTTGAAAGAAGATCCGGTGGATATTATTCTTTCCGATATCCGCATGCCCAATATGACCGGACTTGAAATGCTGTCAAGGCTTCGCGATAGCGCAAGCGAGAATGGGGCGGACGATTTGTCCCGTATTAAGGCAATATTTTTAAGCGGTTACAGCGATTTCAAATTCGCGCAGGAAGCCCTGCGCTTAGGGGCAGTCGATTATCTGCTCAAGCCCTCGGAATTGGTAGATATTGAGAATGCGCTATTAAAGGCTAAGGATCTCTGTACTTCGGACAGAGTCCTTCAATTCAAAGAATCAAGCAGTTTAGAGCCATCCGAAGAACCGGGTTCCTATCTAATTAAAAAGGCGCTGAATTATATTCATGCGCATTTTGCCGAAGAGATCCATTTGGCTGATATTGCTAATGAACTATTTATCACGCCCAACTATCTGAGCAGATTATTCCGTCAGGAGACTGGTCAGTCCTTCAGCGATTACTTAACACGGATTCGTATAAATAAAGCTTGCAGCTTGATTGTGGAAAGCAACATGAAAGTTTATCAGATTGGCGATGCGCTTGGTTATCCTAACTCTCGTTATTTCAGCGAGTGGTTTCAGAAAAATACGGGCATTTCTCCGGTTGAATATCGCAAAAGGCATTCTTAAACCCATTTTCAATTTAGGATGGAAATCGGAATAAATAATAGATTTACCTCGTTATAACCATTATCCTGATCCCTTAAGATGATAGATGTAAAACGCTTTCATAACTTCATCAGGGGGGAGTCAATGGGAAATAAAACGAGTCATGACCTTTCGGCGTGAGCAAACATCAATATGTAAGCGGCTGCCAAACGAAGCGCATTGCTGTGCTGGCGCCGCAAAGCGCCATTGACTACACTAGAATGGCGAACTTTATTTCATTTTTTAGGGAGGATTTCGATGTTTAAAAAAAAGCTAGTTACTTTCCTATCGGCATCACTCGTAGTTACTTTATTGTCTACTGGGTTTAGTATACCAAGGACAGCCGAAGCTGCTGAAGCTGCCGGGGCTGCCCAAGTTGCAGATGCAAAAATGAATCTAACGCAATATGTAAATCCGTTCGCAGGCACCGATTTTGCAGCAGCTGATTTTGGGACCGGGGGCGGCGCAGGGATGGATTTTCCAGGAGCTGCTGTTCCATTTGGCATGATGCAATGGAGTCCCGATACGAACTGGGGGGGACAGCCATATGGCGGATACAATTATAACGCCACCAAAATCAAGGGCTTCAGTTTAACTCATCTCAGCGGAACCGGATGCAACATTTTTCAAGATGTACCGATCATGCCATGGGTCGGACCTATAGGTAGGTCCCCCGGAACTAACTTTGACGACTACGTAGCAAACTTTTCCCATGCTAACGAATCTGCTTCTCCAGGCAGCTACAGCGTTAGATTGGACCGTAATCAAGCGAACCCTATTCAGGTCGATTTAACTGCAACGACACGAACGGGAATCGGCAATTTCACCTATCCTGCATCCAATCAAGCTATGATGCTCATTAATTCGGGTCTGAATAGCACAGGCGTTGATAATTCGCGAATCAGTATCGTGAGTGATCATCAATTAACGGGGTTTGTGGAAAGCGGCAGGTTTTGCGGAGGCAAGGTCAATACGTACAAATTGTATTATGCGGTTGAATTCGACCGTCCTTTCGTTAGCTCAGGAACGTGGAAGGGCGCAACGGTTTCAGCTGGTTCTGCGCTGGCGGAAGGAAAACAAACGGGTGCTTATCTGACCTTTGACACGACCTCTAATCCAACGGTCAAAGTCAAATCGGCCATTTCCTATGTAAGTATCGAGAATGCGCTGGACAATATGGCGCAAGAAAATCCGAAATGGGATTTTGATGAGGTCAAACAGGCTGCTTCCCAAGCGTGGAACGAGAAGTTGAACCGTATACAGGTATCGGTGACGGAAGCGGCATATGAGGATGCCCGGACTTTCTACACGACCCTGTACCATACGATGCAATTTCCTGCGACTTACAGCGATGCCAATGGACAGTATCAAGGCTTTGATAAACAGGTCCATACGGTTGCTCCCGGACATAAAGAGTACGCTACGTATTCCGGGTGGGATATTTATCGTTCCCAAGTGCAATTGCAGGCTCTCATTAATCCCGAAGAGGCCAGCGATATGGCGCAATCGTTAGTCCATGCGGCTATGCAAGGAGGCGGAGGTTTCCCCAAATGGTCCGTACTGAATGAAGACTCCAATGTCATGGTCGGAGATCCAGGCGCGATCATTGTTGCCAACATGTATGCTTTCGGGGCAAGAGATTTTAATCTCGAGGACGCTTTAACGGCCATGAACAAAGGCGCTTCGCAACCGTTTACCAAAAGCACACGCGATTATTTGACCAGGGCAAGTCTAGACCGTTATTTAGCTAACGGATATATTCCAGTAACTGGCGGCTTCGATTTTTTTGGAGCTACATCGACAGCAATGGAATATAACTCGGCGGACTTTGCAATCGCGCAGTTTGCCCAAGCAGTAGGAGACACCGAGAAATATTCGCAATATATGAAGCACGCTCAATACTGGAAAAACTTATTTGATATGGATACCACATATATTCGCCCCAAAAATGCGGATGGAACGTTTATTTCCAGCTTTTGCCCGACATGTAATAACCCATTTTATGATGGGTTCGTAGAAGGCAACTCTGCCCAATATACGTGGATGATTCCGTTCAATATCCGTTCCCTGACGGACAAGATGGGCGGGAATGCCAAAGCGATCGAACGACTTGATGTACATCTCACTAAGTTGGATGAGGGGCCCAACAGTCCTTATGCGTTCATATCAAATGAACCGGAGCACCATGTGCCGTGGTTATACAACTTTTTGGGTGCCCCCTATAAAACACAGGAAGTAGTACGCCGCGTTATTACAGAGCAATTCTCGTACCTGCCCAAAGGACTTTTCGGCAACGATGATTTGGGTGCGATGTCGGCCTTAAATGTGTGGGGCTCTTTGGGCATGTACCCGATGGTTCCGGGAGTTGGCGGCGTGACGTTAAACGGTCCTTTATTTGAGGACATCCGAATCTCGCAGGGCGCTGGCAAGCAAATTCATATTATCGGAAAGAATGCTTCGAGAACGAACCCTTATATCCAGAGCTTGAACCTGAACGGTCGTCCATCTAGTTCGACTTGGCTCGACTATAATACGATGGCGAATGGCGCAACGCTGGAGTTTACGATGGGTAATAAGCCAAATACGGAGTGGGGCAGCTCCCCGTCGGATGCGCCTCCTTCCTTTGATTGGAGTGGGGAATTAGGCCTTAATATTGCGCTGAATAAGCCTGCTACGGCTAGCGATGCGTGCAGTGCTGCGCAAGATGCGACTAAAGCTGTTGATGGCGTCGGATACAAAGGAAGCAAGTGGTGCTCGAATTCTTCCAAACCTTGGCTCCAAATTGATTTGGGTCAATCGCAAAACATCGCCGGATTCATTGTGGAACATGCGGGCGAAGGCGGAGATGATGTGGCGCAGAACACCAGGGATTACAACATTCAAGTCAGCAATGATCAAACGACTTGGACAACAGTTGTCAATGTTACCGGAAATCAGTCAGGTTACAAACTTCATAAGGTGGTTCCGCTGAATGCCCGGTATGTCAGGCTGAATATCGTTACACCGACACAAAACGGGGGTACGCAAGCGCGTATTTATGAGCTTAAAGTTATTGGAACTGGAGCGCTGCTGAGCATCCCAACACCTGCGGCCATCACTGGCGTGTCCAACGGGGCAGCCAAAACAACGGGGGCACTTGGATTGCCGCAAACGGTGACAATGGTTACCGATAGTGGAAATGCGAATGCCAATGTGACTTGGAATGTTGACACTTCAAGCTATGATCCAGCTCTAGGGACTGCACAAACCTTCACAATAACTGGAACAGTAGCCTTGCCAGTAGGGGTGACAAATCCAAACGACGTTGCATTGACAACGAGCATCAGTGTAACTGTACTAGGACCGCCTCAAATACCTGGAAAAATAGAAGCAGAAAATTATTTGAAAATGTCTGGGATTCAAACAGAGGACAGCACGGAGGGTACAAAGGATGTAGGATTTACAGATCCGGGAGACTGGATGGACTACGTTGTAAATGTGCAAAAATCAGGATTGTACAAAGTAGACTACAGGGTATCAGTAAACAGTGGTACAGGCATAGTCAATTTCTTAGTAGATGGTGTTTCGAATAAAATAACATCGTTGCCGTCAACCGGAGGCTGGCAAAATTGGAGGACCGTATCCGACAAGGTTACCTTAAGTGCTGGCAAGCATACCATAAGGCTGGCCATCAATACAGGCGGCTGGAACATTAACTGGTTTGAGTTATCTGAAGTGCCGCCAACGAATCTCATGAGCATCACAGCGCCGGCAGCCATCTCAGGAGTGGACATCGGAACGGCCAAGACAGCTGCAGCTCTTGGATTGCCCGTAAATGCAGCGCTTGTAACCGAATCAGGAAATATGGATGCCAGTGTGATTTGGGATTTAAGCGGCATTAACTACAATCCAACTACCATGACGGCGCAGACCTTCACGGTACCAGGAACCGTAACTCTGCCTACTGGAGTCGCAAACCCGAACAACGTGTCGTTGACAACAAGCGTTAGCGTAACTGTAAATAAGATTCCTTCATCACAAATAACGGCAACAGCGGACAGTGCGTGCACTGCTTCAGAAACAGCGGCTAAAGCTGTGGACGGTATCGTAACCGGGAACAGCAAATGGTGCTCCAAATCCAGCAACATTTGGCTGCAACTTGATCTCGGTTCCGTGCAGAGCGTGAACGGGTTTATTATCAAGCACGCTTCGACAGGCGGGGAGTCCGCCTCCCAGAACACGAAGGCTTACAATATTCAGGTCAGCAGTGATGGTACAAACTGGAGTAAGGTGGTCGACGTAGCCAATAATACGAACGGCATAACGATAGACAGTATAGCCGTGGTATCGGCCCGATACATCAAATTGAACGTTACAACCCCTACACAAACCAGTGATCCAGCGGCAAGAATTTATGAGTTTCAAGTATTAAAAGCTCCTTCGGCAGATAAAATGCTTAAGAGCATTACAACACCTGCGGCAATCACAGGAGTGGTGAACGGTACGGCGAAGACAGCAGCTGCCCTTGGACTACCAGCAACGACAGAACTCGTTACCGATACGGGAAGCATGAACGCCAACGTGACATGGAATGTTGACGGTTCAAGCTATGATCCGGCTGTACGGACGCAGCAGATATTCACCGTAAGTGGAATTGTAACTCTGCCTGCAGGCGTGGTAAATCCGAACAACGTAGCATTGACAACGAGCATCAGTGTAACTGTATTGCCAGCGCCAGCAACACCAAAGTCTACATT
>NZ_WHOA01000257.1 GCF_013141715.1 Paenibacillus phytorum
TTGTGCAGTAAAATCAGCTGCTTTTGACGTTTTTGCATGTATCGGGCTAGATTAGCTGTAGGTAATGCATCAAATTCATTAAATCTAGGAATTTATGCCCGTTTTGCTGCACTTTATGCAGTATTCGGTTCAGGTGAAAGTCATTTAGTAAGTGGAATTCTGTAAATAAATGCTCAAATAGCGACATATACATAGGTAAAGGTGCTTGGCACTTGGTAGCGAACCTGCCGGAGACTAACCACTGTGAGACATGACTTGAGACTTCCTCTGATGAGAGGAGGTCTGGGGATTGTTTTGCGGTGGTTTTTTGCTTGCTGGGGTGTTGTTAGGGCAGCTATTGGGTGTGCGGAGTAGGTGGAAGCAATAGCGAAAGTGGCTCGGGAATCTGAGCCAAAGGGATAGTGGCTAGAGGGGGATGTGAGTAAGTGTTTTCGAAGAGTTGTTCGCAGGTACGAAGGTGTAAACATAACATAGATTAAGAGTGAGAGTGAGAGTAAGAGTAAGAGTAAGAGTAAAAGAGTGGAAGAGATAAAAAATAGAACCAAAGGAGCGTTTTTAAGATGGGGAAAACGAAGCATACGGGACCAATTAAGCTGCCCGCTAAACCAGATCCGAAGCTTTGGGTCAGCAAGGTGCCATTCGGACTTGGGAAAATAAAGCCGCAGCATATTCGCGAAACGGCAAAAATCGCCTGGCAGAATCGCGATAATCTGCCCTATGCGTATCGCATTCTGACGCAAGGGGTGTGCGACGGCTGCGCGCTAGGCGTGTCAGGGCTCTACGACCAAACGCTGGCGGGGCCGCATCTCTGTACAACGCGGCTGAATGTGCTGCGTTTGAACACGATGCCGGCGATTCGGGAGGAGCTGCTGCATGCAGACATTGACGAGCTGAGCCGCATGAGCAGCACCGAGCTCAGACAGCTCGGGCGTATCCCTTATCCGCTCATCCGCCGCCATGGGGAGCGGAAATTCAGTCGAGCCACATGGGATGAGGCGCTGGACACGATTGCAGGAAAGATGCGTACGATCGATCCGAAGCAGATGGCTTTTTATTTGACGGCTCGGGGGATTACGAACGAGTCGTACTATGTGGCAGCGAAGGTGGCAAGGTTGCTCGGTACGAACAACATCGACAACGCCTCGCGTATCTGCCACTCCCCGTCGAAGACGGCTCTTAAGCGCTCCGTTGGCGTGGGCGCTTCGACGTGCAATTACAAGGACTGGATCGGTACGGACGTCCTTGTGTTCTGGGGCAGCGTGGCCGCGAATAATCAGCCGGTCTCGACGAAGTATATGTACGCGGCCAAGCGCAAAGGGACGAAGATCATTGTCATTAACCCGTACTACGAGCCGTCTATGGAGCAGTACTGGATTCCTTCGATTCCCGAATCCGCGTTATTCGGGACGAAGCTGGCTGACGATGTGTATCAAGTGAACATCGGCGGGGATATCGGCTTCATGAACGGCGTCATGAAGGTATGGTTCGAGATGGAGGAGCGCGTGCCGGGCTCCGCGATTGACCATACGTTCGTGCAGGCGCACACGAACGGGCTAGAACAGCTGCGCGCCCACGTGGCGCAGCAGGACTGGACGACGCTTACGCAGTCGTCCGGCCTCACCCGCGAACGCATGCGCGAGTTCGCGGAGCTGCTGGCGCGTGCCAAGAGCGCGGTTTTCGTGTGGAGCATGGGGCTCACACAGCACCGCTTCGGCACGGACAATATCTCGCAGGTGGCGAATCTCGCCCTCCTGCGGGGCTTCCTCGGCCGCGAGCACTGCGGGCTGATGCCCATCCGCGGGCACAGCGGCGTGCAGGGATCCGGCGAAATGGGCGCCGATCCCTTCAGCCTGCCGGGCGGCGAAATCGCCAGCGCCGCCGACCGCGCAAGAATCGAGCAGCTCTGGGGGTTCGAGCTGCCGAAATGGCAGGGTGACATCGTCGGTGTCACCCTAGAGAACGCGCTCCTGCCCGAGGAGCAGGAGAGGAAGCTTCGGATGTTCTACACATCCGGCGGCAACTTCCTCGAGACGATGCCGGACCCGGCATTCGTCCGCGAAGCCCTCACAAGCATCGATGTCCGTGTCCACCAGGACATCATCCTGAACACCTCCACGCTGCTTGACGCGCGGGAGGCTGTGGTGGTGCTGCCCGCAATGACGCGTTATGAGCAGCCCGGAGGGGGCACGTCCACCTCGACGGAGCGGATGGTGTACTTCTCGCCCGAGATCGCCGGCCCCCGCATCGGCGAATCCCGCGCGGAATGGGCGATCTACGTGGATCTCGCCCGCCGCGTGAAGCCCGAAGCCGCCGAGCAGCTGGGCTGCGGCAGCGCAGAAGCTATCCGCGAGGAAATTGCTCTAGCCGCGCCGAGTTACAACGGCATCCAACACCTGCGTGAGCGCGGTGATGTGTTTCAATACGGCGGCGCGTGGCTGTGCGAGGACGGCGTCTGTCCGACGCCGGATGGCCGCGGCGCGCTGCTGCCGATCGAACTTCCGGAGCTGCGGAAGCCGGAAGGGCATTTCGCGGTGACGACGCGCCGCGGCAAGCAGTTCAATTCGATGATCTACAGCGACATCGATCCATTCAATGAAGCAGATCGCTACGATGTGCTTATTCATAACGACGACGCTAGCGCGCTCTCTTTGAATGAAGGGGAGGCGATCGTCATCTACAACAGCTACGGCAGTATGCACGGAAGGGTAAAGCATGCCGACGTAAAACCAGGCAATATCGAGGTGCATTGGCCCGAAGGTAACTCCTTGATTCCCAAAGGTGTGTATGAGCAGTATGCAGGCATCCCGGAGTATAACACAGCAGTCATTGTAGAGAAGGCAGAAACCTATCACGCTCACAAGGATACACGCTACGTTGAGCGGCGTATTCAAGAGCTGGAGACAGAAGTGGAGTGAAGACGATGGACGACGAACAGGATATCTCTCACGCTCCTAATGCGGACTCAGCATCTCAAGCTCACCCCTCACTTCAATCAACGACATCATGGGGGATATACCGATATAACGGGACGGAGGTACTCTCTCAAGAGGATACCATTGCGACAGAGGCGCCGCTCACCATCAAAATTGATGGCGAGGAATTCGCAACACTCGTCTATACGCCGACCGATACCGTCGATCTAGTCACAGGCTTTCTAGCCTCCGAAGGCCTGATCCGATTCGTGGATCAGATCGAGTCACTCACGCTGGAAGAGGAGCGGGGCTTCGTTCATGTCAAGCTGCGTCACCTCCATCAATTAAGTCAAAAGATGGTGTCCAAGCGCTTCATCGGTTCCTGCTGCGGGAAAAGCCGCCAGTTTTATTTTCACAACGACGCTCGTACCGCCAAAACCGTTAGCACGAGGCTCCAACTATCGATTCAGCAGTGCTTTCATCTTATGAATCAGCTGCAGGAGCAATCGGCTGATTTTCAGGCCACGGGAGGTTTGCATAATGCAGCTCTTTGCACGGCTAACGAACTGCTCCTCAGCAGGGCGGACATTGGCAGGCATAACGCACTGGATAAAATTTATGGACACCTATTAAGGCAGCGAATTCCTGTTCGCGATAAGGTCATAGCCTTCAGCGGAAGAGTCTCTTCCGAGGTCGCTCTCAAAGCCGCCAAAATCGGTGTCGGTATCCTTTTGTCGAAATCTGCCCCGACAGATCTGGCACTTCGCTTGGCTCAGGATCTAGGGATTACGGTTGTTGGCTTCATCCGCAGGGATCATTTATCGGTGTACACGCACCCCGAGCGCATAACGGAATGTCGATAAAGCCCCCTTTTTGTGGAAAAATTTGTATTGTTTCTCTATCTTAATTATGCTAGATTCTAGCTATTGCCATCTTTTGTTAAGAGAGGAACACAACAATGGGGAATTGGAATACTTTTACGAAAAAAGGGATCGCAGTACTGCTAGCAGCCTTCTTAGTTGTCTCTCTGCAGAGTCCTGTGCCATCTTATGCAGCCGAAGTGAATGCTGAGGTTCCGAAGGTCATTGAGAAGACATCACCTTCTGTTGTAGCCATTATTGGAAAGCCTTCATCTGATTCGGATAAATCCTTAGACAAGAACCGCTTTAATCTCGCGCACGGTACGGGTGTCATTGTGGAATCAAACGGTGTCATCGTGACGAATGCGCATGTGGTCAAAGATATGAAGAATATCGTCGTCGTTACGTCGAACGGTACAACTTATAATGGACGTGCAACGAATATCGACGAGGAGAGCGATTTAGCCTTGGTCAAAATCGATGCCACTGGCTTATCGCCTGCGAAATTAGCCTCTTCCTCCGATATTAAAGTGGGTGAAACCGTAGCCGCAATCGGGACTCCGATTTCTTTTGCCCTAAGGAACTCCGTCACCGTTGGGATTGTCAGCGGGCTTGACCGCTCTGTGAACTCGCAATATCAGCTTATTCAAACGGATGCGGCGATTAACCCTGGTAACAGCGGGGGCGCTTTGATCAATATGAATGGCGAAGTCATTGGTATTAATACGATGAAATATGCGGATATCGGCGTCGAAAATCTCGGATTCGCGATTCCTGTGGACACCGTCAAATATGTATTAAAGCATTTTCAGCTTTACGGCAAAGTTAAACGCCCTTATCTCGGTCTGGAGCTGGAAGAAAGCTGGGAAGCGGTTGTAGGTTTACCAAGTTCTACGGGTTTAAGAGTAGCTTATGTAGATCCGGATTCACCAGCGGCTGGGGCTGGCATTCAGCAAGATGATCTACTCGTATCGATCGGTGCAAGTAAAGTGAAGACGCTGGTGGATTACAATGAGGCGATTAAGAAGTATTTGCCGGGTGAAGCGATTGAAATAACGATTCAATCAGGTAATTCAACCAAATCGAAGTCGGTTACACTCGGAGAAGCGCAGCAGCAGGAAATGAAACGTACGCAGGACGCTGAGGGTTCTTACTTGGATGCGGACCGCGGCAAAACGAAAATCGGCGACAGCCACTACGGATGGTCCATGAAATACCCGGCGGGCTTAGTGAAAGGTCATCAGTCCGATGACGGCGACTCCGTCAGTTTCGTGGATGCGAAGGGGGATTTCTCCCTAACGATTAAAGTAGAAAGCAATCAAAGCGACGAGCTGTCACCTTCAGCACTTCTGAACAGATTGGCTAGCGATGATGAAGACGATTATTCCGGCTCAGCTTCAACCATTTTAGAGCGTCAGTATGTGAAGCGCGAAGGTAGTCCCTATGCCAAAATTGTTGGTCGTTCAGGAGATGATGGCTATATCCAGACTCGTGGATACCTTCACCAAGGCAGCTTATATATGGTGCAGTTATTTGTATCGAAAGAGCATTACAATAACAATTTTAAGCAAAATAGCTACAACGATCTTTTGGATAGCTTCAAGCTTTCCTTTAATGATAAGGATGAGTCGCTTAAAGACATTTCAGTCTACTCTGGCGGCAATACTTCCTACACGAATGAGTATGGCTTATCCTTTGATTTGCCCTCCAATTGGCAGCAAGGCGGTTATACGGGCGGCTCCTCCTTCTTTAATGATGACTATTCCCAAATGCTTCAAGTCGGCGTAACCTCAGCCTCCTCCGGTGACACACTGGGAGCGTGGGTGGATCGTCAGCGTAAGCAGTTTGAAGATTCTTATGCCCCCAAATACCGCAGTATGGAAGAACCCGAGGAGCTAACCTTAGCCGGTGTGCCTGCTCTGAAATTAACCTACGCGAGTACGTTAGGCAATAAGTGGAGTGCGGGCTATTCCCTCTTTTTTATCAAGGATAAGTATAAATATGTGGTGGATGTGAGTTATCCGCAAGAGGAAGAGGGGGCAACGCTTGAGGATCTCCTGAAAACCTTAACTGCTACCATCAAAGTGGACAAAGACAGCATGGATCAAGAGCTTGGCTTCATTCAGGATCTGGATGAACTCATGGATCCGAATCGTACAGTTACTTACAAAAATGAGAAATTCAAATACGCTCTGCAAATTCCAGAGATCTGGACCAGCAGCAATTCATACGATAACAAAGATCAAGTGAATAAGACGTTCCTCTTCACAGGCGGGTACTTGAGCGTTGGTGCAGAAACGAAAACGACTTACGAAGAGATGGTTAAAGAGGAAGATGCCACTCAGAAGAAAAGTCACGATAACGATAATGACTATACGTTTACCGATGCGGAAATCTCGCTATTCGGTAATGTAAAAGCCAAAAAGTATGAGATCAGCTATGCAAGCGCCAAGATTCCTTACAAAGAAACGACCTACATTTTCAATCAAAATAATATTTCTTACACGGCAACGCTCCGTATGGATGATGCGGTACGCACCGAAACCAATCAGGCGCGGCTCAATAAGGCTTTTGAGTCATTCAAATTTTTGGACGGTGTGAAAAAATAGAGCTACGCTAATCAGGAAACCTCTCATCGGTCCAGGCTGAAGGGAGGTTTCTTGTTTTAACCTTTGATGACTTCTCTAAAGGGGATACTAACACATGAATATCAAGCTCGCTCGGACACTCATCTGGCTGCTTTTCATAGGCTACACGAGCTGTTTGCTGTATTGGATGTTTCTAGGCTTCGGGCGGCATATGTACACTACAGGTCAACTTGCTTACAATGTCGTCCCTTTTCGAACAATCCGTATGTATGTGCTGCATGTCGATTCGTTTTCTACCCGGACTTGGATCATCAATTTGTTTGGCAATATTGGGGTCTTCCTTCCTTATGGTTTTTTACTGCCTTATTTATTTCGCTCCGCAATACGTTATGGTACGTTCCTCCTGTACTTCGGATGCCCTCTTGTAGGCTTGGAATTGCTGCAAATGCTGCTGCGGGTGGGCAGCTTCGATGTCGATGACGTGATACTGAATGCGCTTGGCGCCAGTATATCCTTTGTTCTTTTCGCGGCTGTTGGGCGAAGCTTAGAAGGAAGAGAATCAAAAAGAAGGTATAAAATGTGAGCAAATGCCTCAACATAGCGGGTGTAACGAATTAACCCCAGAGGAGGAATTTAATAACCATGACACAGCCAGATTCAAGTCTACAATCACAAAATCCGATATCCTCAGCACAAAACTCAGTAGATAATGTCCATGCAGCCGTTTCTCGTGCGATGTCTCATCCAACACCTCAGACGAAGGAAGAGGCTCAAAATTCAATCACTCATGCGGAAAGAGCGCTAGAGCAGGCGACGGATCAATCCGATTCGCCAGCTGTGCAGCAAGCCGTCCAATCACTGAACGATGAAAAGGCTAGGCTCCAGAGTAACCAATAATATAAACAGCCCCGATTCCTACCCAGGAACGGGGCTGTTATGTTTCTACTGCTTATCTGCTGCTTATTTATGATATAACGTATAGCCCGGATCTTCCGGCACTTCAATAGCAATGATACGCAGGCCTTGATCGCTATTAGCACTCAGGTGCAGAGCTTCACCTTCCGTTGTGGCTTGGACTATCGCGAAGTCTTTGTGGGACCATGCTTGAAGCTCCTCCGCGGCGATTTCACTTGTGCCTTGCCCTCGAATAACAAGGAAGGCTAGCGGGCGGCTTGGCGTAAGTGTGTAGCTGAACTCGGAACCAGGCTCAAGGCTCCAATCGTACATGTTAACGTCCGCATCCAGCTTAATGGGAGAATCCCCGCCGATTACGGTTTTCAGCGTTGCTCCACCGATATGGCGGATTGAGAATTTCTCATGCTCATATTGATGGTAAGCGGCAGGTTTTTTCACGGTCTGACTAAGGTGCGGCTCGAACCAGATTTGCATCGCTTCGCTGCCAGCTCGGCGGAATGCCTCCGCGTGATAGACGCCGGAGCCGGCTTGAATGACTTGCGCACCGCCATTTGTTACTGTTTCCAAGGAACCAAGGGAATCTTGGTGTTCTACGAGACCGTCAATGACATAAGTGACAATTTCGAACGCTTTATGAGGATGCATACCGATCTCCGATACTTCAGAAGCTTTGCCCCATGCCCAGTAGAATAAGGAACCGACGCGGTCAACAGCCGTTTTTTCACCCGGAAAGCTGATAGCTCGTTGTTCCAGGAACTTTCCTCCGTCAAAAGCGCCAACGCCCTGTTGCTCAGCTGAAAATACTTGAACTTTCATAGTAGCAGCCCCTTCGCTATAAAATATTTAATTACTTACTATATGTAAGTAGTATAAGTCTTTTTTATCCGTCTGTCAAAGCTTTAGCTGGTCAAACTTGGGTAGATCTTGACTTCGCATCTACCCCGAACTACAATTTCTAATGTAAGGAGTGTGCCTATAATGAAAATGCAAAACTTTAAATATGAAGGAAGCGGACTTAATCGCTTTTTTGGCCCCTTAGAAGCAAAGATTATGGAAATTCTCTGGACCAACTCGCTGGAAATGACGATTAAAGATGTCCAACAGAAGTTGGATCAAGCTAAAATCATCAATTTCAATACCGTTATGACCGTGATGAATCGCTTGGTAGCCAAAGGAATTCTGCAAAAGAAATCCGTTGTAAGATCGTTTAAGTACAAACCCGTCGTTACGAGAGATGAGTTCATGGAAAAACAATCCAAAGAGCTTACCCTTGACCTTATTGAAGAATTCGGTTCTTTGGCAGTCACCCATATGGTGGATGCGCTTGATAAAGTAGACCCCGATCTGCTTGACAAGCTTGAGCAAAAAATTAAAGAAATGAAAAAGGATCGATAACGATGATGGAAACACGTTTTAAATGGTTGTATGCAGCGTCACTCGCCTTATCGGGGGCTATTTTAGGACAAATGTTACTCTTTGCTCTTCAATATATTTTTAAATGGAAATCGTTATATAATATATTTGATTTGTGTGTAATTTTATTTAAAGATCTTCATGTACCTGCACCCATTGCTATGAATGTAGTGAACGCTCTTATCCTCTACTCCTTTAGTGCTATCCTTTGGATTTCGGCTCGGCATGCCCTCGGCTCCATGAGAGCGATGAAGCTCGTTGAGAAGTATCAAGACCCTCAGTTATCAGAGCAATACCGCGATAAAATTCAGCTGGGTGAAGGCCGGTTCCATGTTATTTCTTACAAAGCTCCCATCGCGATGACGATAGGACTGTGGAAGCCGCGGATGATCCTATCATCCGGACTTATGGACATGCTGGAACCTAATGAGCTGCGTGCGGTAATCGAGCATGAGAAGTGCCATATGAGGCACAGAGATCCACTTGCGATCTTCCTGCTTTCGATGATATCCAAGTCGATGTGGTACATTCCGATATTCGCTTGGATGGCAGAGAAATACCCCATTATGATTGAACTTCGGGCAGACAAATATGCCATTACACAAATGAAACAGTCCGCACATTTAGGCAGTGCTCTCCTCAAACTACTCAAACAAGCACCAACACCGCATATATCCTTATCTCACGCCTCATTCGCCGAAACATCAATGAATGTACGCATTATGCATATTCTCGATCCACAGATGAAAATCTCATTCAAATGGCCCCTAGTACGGCTACTCATTTCGCTCTTAACAATTATTTTACTTGTGGGACTTATCTAAGATAGGATACCCTGATAGCAATGGTTACATTTAGCAGCCGGAGCCCATGTCAGATAAGTTGACGGGCTTCGACAAAAACTGCAGAAAAGTCTTGACTTTTCGGATATCCAAAACTACACTTTGTAGTGTTAAATCATACATAGCTTTTAATATGGGGGAGAGAGATTAATGGATTATATCTTGAAAAATTTACACTACATCGTAACACATGTACCAATTGCACTTCTTGTTTTTAGTTTTATTTTTGATCTTATCGCAGTTATCGCGAAAAAACGTGAATGGCACTCCGCTGGTATGCTTTGCCTAGTTGTAGGCGCACTCGGGGCTATCGCAAGTGTCCTAACAGGCCCGTCCCCATGGCGTAATCCACTAGTGGTTCCGCATGAGTTTTATGCGAAATTAACGATGTTTTTGTCTATCGCGTTGGCGATTGTACGTGTTGGCTTACTGATCTGGAAAAAGAAAGAATTGGGTCGTAATCCAATCTACTTGGTTGGTTCGCTCGCGGCAGTTATCCTTGTTGGCTATACAGGGCATATTGGTGGTCAAATGGTACATAAACCGGTTCCAGCTAAGACGGTTGTTCCAGCTGCATCACCTGGAGCATCACCAGCAGCATCTACTGCTCCAGCAAAATAATAAAAAGGGTTATCCAAAGGCTTATAGCCTTGTGGATAGCCCTTTTTTTGGTTGATTGGTCAGAGCTACTTGTCCCGAACCAACTCCAGCTCCTCCAGTGTATAACGATGTTCCCACAAAAATATCATATCGTACTGTATCGAATCCCTTTCGACAAAGCGGGCTATGCCTGTGATGACTCCCCCAATAACAACTCCAAAAACGACAATCCAACCCATCAGAGCAAACACTTGATCGACCATGCACATCCACTCCCTTATGCGCTATGAACCTATATACTATGGATATGCCGCCATATTTTGAAACATGTGTGACAATCCAAAGGGGTTAAAAGGCGAGTAAATGCATCTGCAATGTCGAGGTAAGATAGTTCGTTTATAGTCTTTCTATCCGGTTGACACAGACTCGCCAAGGATGTTAAGATCACCTCTGTAAGCACGAATATACAACTTTTGGAAAAGAAAACACTTATGATGCAAGCCTACTTACAACAACACTAAAGGAGGGTTTCAAAAATGATTGATATGGTTATGGATCCTATTGCTCATCGCAGATTTACAGATAAAAACCATACAATTTCATATTTTGTAACCCGATTGTTAGCCGGAAGCGCATGATTTGTGCTTGTTCGGCTGCTGCCGCCCCTTGACATACGCTAATTAAAAGCGCGGGTTACGAAGAAGTTCGTAACGAGCGCTTTTCTGTTTCATAGAAGGCATATCGCTGCGTGCGGTGTGCCTTTTTTGTGTGGATTTAGGTCATTTTGGACAGCACCATTTGAGAGGAGTGACATGATTACATGTTTACGGTATTAAAAAAGTTAGCTTGGTTTTTTCGAATGAATTGGATACGTTACACGATTGCCATTGGACTGCTTATTATTGTTGGAATCATTGATGTAATTCCACCGAAATTGATTGGCTACGCGATTGATGGTATACACATGGGAACTTTGACTGGTAGTAAATTGATCCAATTGCTCGCTTTTTGGGGGGCGTTAATTGTAGCTGGTTATGGGCTATCCTACGTCTGGCTGTATCAGCTATTTGGCGGGGCTTTCGTGCTGGAACGTGTTCTTAGATCCCGGTTAATGAGGCAGCTGCTGCGGATGACGCCTACTTTCTATGAGCGCAACCGCACGGGTGACCTAATGGCGAGAGCGACGAATGACTTGCAAGCGGTGTCGACGACAGCGGGCTTTGGGATTTTGACCTTCGTAGACTCAACGCTATTCATGCTTACGATCCTAGGTATGATGGGCTTCTTCATTAGCTGGAAGCTGACAATTGCTTCAATTCTCCCGCTGCCCATTATGGCAGTTGCAATTACGATCTATGGGGGACGCATCCACGAAAGGTTCTTGCTCGCTCAGAATGCCTTTGGACAGATGAACGATCGGGTGCTGGAGACAATAGCGGGGGTTCGCGTTATCCGCGCTTTTGTACAAGAGAAAGCCAGTGAACAAAGCTTCAAAACGATGACAGATGATGTATATCGCAAAAATATCGCGGTTGCCGTGATCGACGCCCTTTTTGAACCAACGGTCAAAATCCTAGTGGGCATTTCCTACTTAATCGGATTATGTTACGGCGGATATTTGGTGTTTCACAGTGAACTGACGCTCGGAGAGCTTGTGTCTTTCAATACATTCCTAGGGATGCTGATCTGGCCGATGTTTGCCATTGGCGAGTTAATGAACATTATGCAGCGAGGGAATGCCTCCCTCGATCGGGTGAATGAAACACTTGGTTACAAGCCGGATGTAAAGGAAGACCCTAAAGCAACGACATTGCTGCTGCCGAACACGATTAGCTTTAATGAGGTAACCTTCCGCTATCCTTCTTCTTCTATTGATAACTTGGTGAACATTTCTTTTCACCTGCAGCGTGGGCAGACGCTCGGAATTGTAGGACGTACTGGAAGCGGCAAAACAACGCTGCTTAAACAGCTGCTGAGAGAGTATCCATTAGGTCAAGGTGCGATTGTTATATCGGAAACGCCGATCGAGAAGTTAACCATCGACACTCTACATGGCTGGATTGGTTACGTGCCGCAAGAGCCGATCCTTTTCTCTAAAACGGTGAAAGAGAACATCATGTTTGGTCGCAGCCAAGGAACGGAGGAAGAACTGTTGCAGGCGCTTGAGCTGGCTGCGTTCCGCAAGGACGTGGAGTTCTTACCAGAAGGCCTTCAAACGTTGGTAGGTGAAAAAGGCGTCGCGTTATCCGGTGGTCAGAAGCAGCGCGTTTCTATTGCGCGGGCGCTTTATGTAGACCCTGAAATCCTCATGCTGGATGATGCGCTTTCTGCGGTAGACGCCAAAACAGAGGCTGAAATCATTCGCGGCATTCGATCGGAACGAGCCGGCAAAACAACACTCATCACGACGCACAGACTCTCCGCTGTTCAGCATGCGGATTGGATTCTTGTGCTGGATGAGGGGTATATCGTGGAGGAAGGTACGCATGAGCAGCTTGTCGCGCTCGGCGGCTGGTATAAAGAGCAGTATGACCGTCAGCAGTTAGAAGAGCAGACGAAGGTTTAGTAAATAGATATCTAATGAAAAGAAGGTGAGAACACTGAAACAGACAGGTAAGCGATTATTTCAATACGCGGCGTTATTCAAAAAGCCCCTGCTCATTGCGCTGATATTCTTATCGATCGCGGTGGCAACGGAGCTGGCAGGACCTTTTATCGCGAGACAGATGATTGATACACACATTCTCGGTATCGAAAAGCCGTGGTACGAGACTACATCTGCAACTCAGACTGGCAAGGCTGTCCCGGCGAATGGGATTTTTTATAAGCGAAGCGATAACTTTGCAGAAGGCGAGCCGAAGGGGAAGGAAGTTCGCATTTTGCAGGTGGGCAGCCAGTTCGTATGGGTGGATCAGCCGATCGCCTTTGATGGCGTACGCAATCTAGCAGACGATGGTAAGCTTACAATTACACAGGGGACGGAAAAAGCGGAATATGCGGTTAAGAAGCTGAGTATTCAAGAGCTTTACACGTTCTATAAACCGGAATTTAACAGTCTAATGAAGCTTGCAGGCTTTTATTTACTGCTAATCATTATTGGTGCAGGCTTTACCTATGGACAAAAATATTTACTTCAATCGGCGGCGAATCGGATTATTCAGCGCATGAGAAGTGATGTTTTTGCACAAATTCAGCGACTGCCGATCAACTATTTTGATAATCAGCCTGCGGGTAAAATTGTATCCAGGATTACAAATGATACGGAGTCAGTCAGGGATCTGTATGTACAAGTGCTTGCGAACTTTTTTACAGGTACGATCTATATCGTGGGCATTATCGCGGCTTTATTCGTTCTAGATTACAGATTGGCTTTATTCACACTTCCGGTTATTCCGCTGCTTTATGTATGGATCATTGTTTACCGTAAATATGCTTCCTTCTATAATCATGAAATTCGGGAACGGATTGGCTCGATCAATGGGATGATCAATGAGGCGATTCAAGGCATGACGATCATTCAAGCTTTTCGCCGGCAAAAGGAAACGATCCAAGAATTCGAACAATTGAACGATGAATATACGAAATACCAGAATAAATTGCTTAGCTTGAACTCGCTGACCTCTCATAACCTGATGAATGTGGTTCGGAATTTGTTCTTCTTCGGTCTCATCTGGTATGTCGGGGGCAGTTCAATCAACACATTGATCACCGTCGGTGTACTGTACGCTTTCGTCGATTATCTGAATCGGATGTTTCATCCGATGGTCGGGATTGTCAACCAGCTGCCGAATTTGGAGCGTGCCCTAGTATCCGCTGACCGTGTATTCGAGCTGCTAGATGAACAAGGCATCGACGTGGCTGCGGAGAAATCGGATCGCTATCTGGGCAATGTGAAGTTCGAGCATGTTCGCTTCGCTTACAAAGAAGGGGAGGATGTGCTCAAGGACATCTCCTTCGAGGCCAAACAGGGGCAGACGGTGGCGCTTGTCGGCCATACCGGATCGGGCAAAAGCTCGATCTTGAATCTGCTCTTCCGCTTCTACGATGTGAATGAAGGCCGGATCACGGTAGACGGCCGCGATGTGCGGGGGATGCCCAAACAGCAGCTGCGTCAGCATATGGGCATCGTGCTGCAAGATCCGTTCCTGTTCACAGGGACGATCGCGTCCAATGTTAGCCTGGACGATCCGTCCATCACCCGGGAACGGGTGGAGGCTGCGCTGCGCGAGGTTGGCGCAGATGAGATGTTCAAGAGCTTGCCGCACGGCATCGATGAGCCCGTGATCGAGAAGGGCAGCACGCTGTCTGCTGGGCAGCGGCAGCTGATTTCTTTTGCCCGGGCGCTTGCGTTCGACCCGGCGATTTTGATCCTCGATGAGGCGACAGCTTCCATCGATACGGAGACCGAGGCCATTATTCAGGCCGCGCTCGAAGTGCTTTCGAAGGGGCGGACCACCTTCATCATTGCCCACCGCCTGTCGACGATTAAGAGCGCCGACCAGATTCTTGTGCTCGACCATGGCGAGATCGTCGAGCGAGGGAATCACGAGGAGTTGATGGGGCTCCTCGGTCGGTACTATCAGATGTACCAGCTGCAGCAGGGACATCCGGAATCAGCCTCGGCCGCTGAAAGCGAAGTGCGCAGCGTGTTGTAGGGCAGGGAGCCAGCCGTCGGACTTATTGTCCGGAGGCTGGCTTTGGCTTTTTTGAGTAGATAAGAAAGTATAAGTTTTATACTATTGCTTCGCATCTACCTTGACAAACGCGCTCGTCCCTGAAGGACGACGGAGTCGTTTATCCTTGGAAACGGTATATGAAGTGTTGCTGTCATCGTATAATTGATCGTATAAATTAGTTGTGTATTTCTAGAATTTGATCAGCAATAGTTTCACTACCCTTTAGGAAATTGAGGTAAAGAAAAAGCCTACCGAATGGTAGACTTTGTATGATATATTAAGTTAGTACAGGACAACCTTGGGTGAGCATTCTCCTCCAGAAAGGAGGGTGATGCCATGGAAACTTTCCAAACGATTGTAATCATGCTTGCGTTCGGTAGCTTTATACTGGCGCTATTGACATACATCGATAAACGAAAGTAACCCACTCGTATAGGTTGACGACCTAGTGGGTTACTAACTCTACAATTCGGAGGGTATTCACACCCAAGTCTGTGCAGGAGATGGTGTTGGTCGCACCGTCTCTTTGTTATTATAATCATACTACGTATGCTTTAGACACGCAATATAAAAGGAAAACTACCTATTAGCTATAAGGAGATGATGAGCCGATTACAAAGTGCGAACTGCATTGGTTTTCTCGATAATTGCAGCATCTGAACTAGAATGAACTCCACTACGGACAAGGCTCTTTAACCGCACTAAAGACTAACTGTCGGCCCTATGCTACAATAAGTAATATTTCCCTATTTGAAATGGAGGAGCATTATGCGTCCAGAAACGATTCGATTGTTAAACTTGCTTCAGCTTCTGTCCGAAATTGCTATTGCTGTCGGATACTTGATTGGTCTTATTCCGTTTGTATATTTGTGGTCGTGCTCGTGGGTGATCCCGCTCGTGTTCGTCAACCTGGTCTTTGCCATACTTACAAGCAATGGCACCACGACCAAGACGGTCATCAATATTGTTATGGCTTTCTTGAGCTTTATTCCTGTTGCGGGGTACCTTTTCCGTGTGATTGGGATCGTTATTTCGTGGATCAACATTCAGGCATTGGCAAAGGGAAGAAGCAGAGGTTACTAGTATTAAGAGGAGAAAAGATGAATGATAGCCCAAAAGAGAGCCAAATTGGCTTTCTTTTTTTGTCATTTAAGGATATATTGAGTCGACTTTATGACCTTGATGTGCATATAGGCATTTAGGACTATTTTTGTCGAAAAGCGTTGTTGTATAAATAATACAATGGTAAAGTATTCCTATTCTACATAAAAGGAGAGACACATATTGAAGCGAATGAAGTTTTTATCTAGGGCTATTATCCTTGTATTATGCGTAATTATGATTATGCCTAGCTTTGCTCTTGGAGCGACGAACACGTCTTCGACGACTTCCGACATGAAGGGCCATTGGGCTGAGAAAGAAATGGCAAAATGGATTGATAAGGGGGCAGTTTCTGGATATTCTGATGGAACCTACCGACCTGATCATAGTATTAGTAGGGCGGAGTTTTTCACTCTAGTTAACCGCTCATTTAACTATACTCAGGAAGTACCTGTCACTTTTAAAGATTTGAGTGCTACGCATTGGGCATCTATTGAAGTTGCTCGTGCGAAGGCTGCAGGATACGTTGCTGGTTACGAAGATGGTACCATCCATCCTGATATGCAAATAAGTCGAGAAGAAGCAGCGGTAGTGCTCAGAACAATACTTAAGTTAAATGAGGATGCAGATCGTGCTAGCTCGTTTAAAGATGCTGTACGATTGGCTGCTTGGAGTAAGGGCTCTATTGGTGTGCTTGCGGCTAATGGATATCTAGCTGGTTATGAAGATGGAACTTTCAAACCAGATAACTCTATGACTCGAGCAGAAGTGATTGTGTTGTTGGATCGCGTTCTGACCAAGAAGGTTGCTACAACCACTTTTGACCAAAAGGGGACATTTGGACCCGAGACGGGCTCAACTGCCATTAAAGGAAATGTAGTCATTAGTGCACCCGGTGTCACGCTCAAGAACACAATCATTGAAGGAGATCTCCTTCTAGCAGAGTCAATTGGTGAAGGTGATGTTTTTCTGAAAAACGTAACCGTAAAAGGGGCGACTACCGTGAATGGAGGAGGCTCTCATTCCATTCACTTTGAAGATTCTATGTTATTAACGGTTATTGTCAATAAAGTAGATGGCAGTATTCGAATTGTAGCTGAAGGTTCTACGAGTGTACAGCAAATCACTTTGCAATCTAGTGCTTTACTTGAAGCAAGAGGTACTGGGACTATTGCGGACGTCATTCTGTCCAGCTTGCTTCCTTCCAGTGCTGAAGTATCTTTAGCAGGACAATTCAATACGCTCAGTGTACAAGCTACGAGTATTCGGGTTAATCTTTCCGAAGGCTCTATTCAACAATTGACTGTTGCACAAGGTGCAGCTAATTCTACTTTGCAAGTTGGAGCAGGGGCCTCTATTGCCCAATTGATTTTGAATGCGGCTACTTCCATTACGGGCAGCGGGACAATTGATCATGCAACAGTGAATACAAATGGATCAACGTTTGAGCGCACTCCTACTTCGGTAACAAATGGGGATGGAGTCACAGCAGGAAGTTCCTCCAATTCGGGAGGCTCCTCAGACGATAGTCCCACGGTCTCAGATCGTGTATATGGTTTTGAAGGAAGAATTGTAGATGTAAATAATCAACCTGTAAGTGGGATGACTATTTACTTCCGTCGAGGACTTGGCAATACGGACGGCGAGGTAGCAGCTACTGCCATCACGGACAGTAATGGCCATTATTCGGTTAGGTTGTCACCAGGTATTTATTTTGGACAACTTTCCAAAGAAGGATTTATTACAACCTATTTAGTTGGCGTATCTGCTGAGAACGTTTATAACAGAAGTGAGAACGAAACAGCAATTCGAGTAGCAGCAGCCAATGAAGTGCGTGTTGTATTAACTTGGGGAGAAAGACCATTTGATTTGGATTCCCATCTTGTAGGCCCAACACCAAACGGAACTACCTTTCATACTTGGTATGGAGGTCGAACATACACCGTTTCTGGTATCGTATATGATGATTTGGATCACGACGATGTAACATCATATGGTCCAGAAACTACAACTATCCGTCGACTTGTTGATGGATCGTACCGCTTTTATGTTCACAATTACTCAGGGACTCCTTCGATGCAGATGTCAGGCGCACATATTGAAGTGTTTGTAGGATCTACAATCGTTCCTGCTAAAACTTATGATATTGCTGCAGGAACAGGCACGGAGCGTTACTGGACTGTTTTTGAGTTGAATGTGTTAAATGGATCTATTGATTCTTTCACAGACATTAATCACTTGTATGCCAACGAGAATGACGCGCAACGTCTGGAAAATGCTCTTCATAATACTACAATAACATCTACTGTCTATGGGATTAATCAAAATTCTTTTGAAATTAGCGGTGTAGCCGCTAATACACCGGTGTTAAGCTTTAAATCAAGGCTCACAGTTTCACAAGGTGCTTCTTTCGAGGTGTATGAGTCAAATGGGATTACACCACGTGCAGGTGTAGTTCTGAATGGTGATAAAGTAATCGTAACAAGTGCCGATGGTCAATTAAAACGAACGTATACCGTAGTTTTGACAACTATTCCTACGGTTACCTCGCTCACGTACTCACCCGTAGGACCGATTGCGTTTTATACAACCGCACCTTCCGGTGTGACAGTTTTTGCTAATTATTCAAATGGCACGGTAACTGATGTGACTTATTCTTCGGGTATTACCTATAACTCTAGCAATACAAATATAGTGTCAATAGGCCAAAATGGCGTAATGACAGCCGCTGCTTCTGGAACAACAGTTGTAAGTGTTGTCTACGGAGGAGTCACGAAAGAGATTCCAGTAATCGTCATTTTTGCACCTACGCTAACATCATCATCAGCTGCAAACACATTGCAAGCATCTGGACTTATTGTGGGTGCTGAAGTGAGGCTGTACAATGCAACGACAGATGCGTTCATTACTACGTATTATCCGGCTATGCAAGGTGGAACAATAAGTATTCCAGCTCAAGCCAACGGAAATTACTATATCACTCAAACTTTTCAAGGATTGGTAAGTCAAAAATCAAATCCGATAACCTTAAGTAGTATCCAATAGATTATAAAAAAAGCCCAACTGTGAATCGTGTAAACGACTTATAGTTGGGCTTCTTTGAATTCTACACGCTAATAAGCAATCCCCACACGACACCCCACATACTCGCCCTCGAGAGCGACTCGGTATGTGAAAGCCGCGGTGTCGCCCACGGAGATGGACATCCCGCCTTCGGGCAAATAGTCCCGCTCGGCGCGGTACTGCCCCTGTGGCTCGCCGTCGGGTAAATAAGTTGGACAGACGACTGTCCAACTTAAGCCCGAGGCGGCGAGCTGCTCCCACGCTTTGCGATGCTCCTCGGCGGCTCGTGTTGATGAGCGCCGGGAGTCCGGCGCTTCATAGCGCAGCAAGCCGGGATGCTCTCTGCTTTGCAGAATGCCGGCTGTACCGACAGTGACTATTCGGCTCACGCCGTGTGTCTTCATTGCCTCTATGAGTTGAGGCGTAAACTCGGTCAGCACCGTGCCGCCGTCGGTGCCGAGGCAGCTTATGACCAGCTCCGTCCCGTTGAGGGCAGCATGTAGATCTTCTCCGTTACGAGCGTCCCCTTGAAGCTTGGTTAAGCCTTCGGAATGAATTCCTGTCAGCTTCTCCAGGCTTCGAACGAGTGCAGTGACTTCGTGTCCGTCCGCTAGCGCTTTTTCCAGTATTCTTCTTCCTACTCTACCTGTGGCTCCTAATATGAGAATGTGCATGATGGGATCTCCCTGTTTCGTTTAATGGTTATCATTATTATACGCTTATCACACTCGTGGAGGGAATCTACATCGATCCCTTTGAACGATACTTGAACCGAGTGAGCGAATCCAGCATAATAGTAGATACTTGATTACGGCATAGAAGGGAATTTCCCAAGCATGAGAATTAATAAATTTATTAGTGAAACTGGCGTTTGCTCCAGACGGGAAGCGGACAAGTGGGTAGAGGCGCAGCGCGTTACGATTAATGGTGAGGTTGCCGGACTGGGGAGCGTAGTTGGCCCTGGGGATGAGGTTCGGATCGATGGTCGACCGATTGGCGAGAAGAAAGAACATGTTTATATTGCTCTCAACAAGCCTGTAGGGATCACAAGTACAACCGAAGCGCATATCAGAGGCAACATTGTTGATTTCGTTGGGCATTCGGAGCGAATTTTTCCAATCGGCAGACTGGATAAAGATTCCGAAGGGCTCATCCTTCTGACCAATAACGGAGATATTGTGAACCAGATTCTGCGAGCGGAGAACAACCATGATAAAGAATACATCGTGACGGTAAACCGACCGATTACACCGATGTTTTTGCAAGGAATGGCTAGCGGGGTCCGAATTCTGGGCACGATGACGAAGCCGTGTGAGATTTACCAAGTTGGCGACCGTGTTTTCCGAATCATTCTCACGCAGGGTCTTAACCGGCAAATTCGTAGGATGTGCGAAGCGTTCGGGTATCGGGTGGTGCGTCTGCAGAGGGTTCGGATCATGCATATCCATCTGGGTAATTTGAAGGTTGGCAAATGGCGGGATTTGACGCAAGGTGAAATGCAGGATTTAATGCATACACTTAGCAAAGAGAACACCCAATCAAGAAAATAATTGCAATAAAATATACACATGTTTGTGCATTCGATAAAAGGGTGCTCAGATATGTGTTTTTTGTTGAATTATCCTAGATTTTTAGCTCTAAACCGTTTCGATCTAGTGACATTTCGTGTAAATAAAAATATATAGCATTTATCGAGTTTTCTAAAGCAACTTTTTTCCAGTTCTACACGTTAAGGATTATTATGGAATCTCTATGTTTCTAAGGCTTTAAAGCTGTTTTTTAGCACGTAAAACGCTAAGGAGGAAGATGACTTTGAAATTAATCAAACAAGCAGGCACATTGGTACTCGCTTCGACACTGCTGCTCACTGCTGCGCCTGGGGTTTGGGCGGCTGAAGCTGCTGTAGGAAACACATCCATTGCACCCCCTGCATTTCCCGGAAAAGATGATAAGCAGCTGGATGCCAAAATTACCAAAGAGCAAGCCATTGAACGAGCTAAGACCTACATAACGCTGCCGGAAGGCTACACGTTTCAATCCATCAGTCTGAATGCTTATTACAACATGAATGGCCGGAATTTCCCGACGTGGAACATTAATTACACCAAAATGGTGAAAGATCGGAATTACGGCTCCTTAAACGTATCCATTAACGGCTTGGACGGAACGCTGACCGCCTATTCCATGAATGACAATGACCCTGATCACAAACCTAGCTATCCGCCGAAGGTGGATTTCAAAGCTGCCAAGGAAGTCGCTTCTGCCTTTATTGGTAAAGTGAACCCAGTGAAGCAGAAGGAGCTTGTGTACAATGATTCAGAGGAGAATGCATTTCGTACGCCGCTGAATGGTAATTATCAGTACAATATTCGGTTTGATCGATCTGTTGGCGGTGTGCCTTTTGCAATGAATGGTATCAATGTGGTCGTCAATGGAGAAGGACAGGTTACGAATTATAACTACAATTGGGATGACAATGTCACGTTTCAGCAGAATGTAACGCCGATTACTAAGGAGAAAGCTGCCCAAATGTTCCGCGATAAGGCGAATCTTTCTTTGCTTTACCAGATTCCTTATGGTGCCAAAGGCAAGAAATTGCCGATAATTTCGTACATGCTGGGCGGCTTCTCCCTGAATGCGGAAACGGGTGAGATCTGGAGCCCAGTCAAAGGGATGGAAGATGCTGAGGGAAATAAGCCGTTAACCGACAAGCCACTGGCTGCTAAGCCGACTGCTACCTTGGACCTGACTAAGGAAGAGGCTATTAAGAAGGTGACAACGGTTTTCAACCTATCCTCTGAATACAAAATCCAAGAGGCATCCTATAATGAATCGACGAACCCTGAAACAGGGGAAACCAATTCAAATTGGAACTTAAGTTGGAATGAGACGTCTGAGAAGGATTCCAAAGTTAAAATCGTCGGCAAAGGCGCATGGGCTAGCGTGAATAGCAAGACAGGAGAGATTACGAATTTCAGCAGCTACACGCCTTATGGTCCTGACTCTGATAAAGATATAGAGGGTAAAATTTCTCTGGAAGATGCGATAACAACCAGTGTTGATTTTGTGAAAAAGCAGCTTCCTGCTTATACCGATCAGCTGTTGCTTCGTGCACAAACGGCTAAAAATTATTCGGAAGATCAGTTGAAGCATATGCGCAATTGGGATATTAGTTTTAAGCGCGTGATTGATGGCGTAAATGCCGGGAATGAAGAAGCGACGGTAAGCATCGATCGTGTGACAGGTCAAATTGTTGGTTATCACTTCTCTATCAGCAATATGCCATATCCACAGCAAAAGCCACAGGTGCTGGCAATAGATAAAGCCAAGGATCTTTGGCTCGCGCAGTTCGACATCAAGTTAAATTATGTGGCCCAAGGCAGCGGGTTCATCGGTGGAATTCCACTGGAGAAATACAGAGTGATGGTTGCAGCTGGGGATGTCCCGCAATCCATGGATCTGAAGACAGACGGGAAACTAGAAGCCAAGCTTGTCTATTCACTCGTTCCCAAATTCAACCGTGAACCTTTCCTCTTGGATGCGCAAAACGGTCAATGGCGGAATAGTGAAACGGGTGAAGTGATTTCTTTGGATAAAGTGACAGTAAGCGACATTGACAATCACTGGGCTAAAAATGAGCTTCAGCTTATGCTGGATTATCAAGCGCTGGATGTGAAGGATGGCAAAGTGAATCCGGATCAAACGATTCAACGTGGTGAGCTAGTCAAAATGCTCGTTATTGCCATGAATGGCGGTAACGGTGGTATTTATTACGGGGCAGAACGGAAGGCATCTTTTGCCGATGTGAGCAAATCTTCTCCTTATTTTGCCTATGTCGAAAATGCGGTTGATCGCGGCTTGCTAGATGTAGGTGCTGAATTTAATCCAGAAGCTGCGATGAATCGGGAAGAAATGGCACAGCTGATCGTGAAGGCTCTTGGCTACAAGAGCTTGACGAAGTTCGATGGCATTTTCAATGGCAATATCGCAGATGCTGCTAAGCTTAAGCATGTTGGTGATGCAGCTATTGTGGTGGGGCTGAATATTATGTCTCTGAACGATGGACAATTTGCACCACAGCAAGAAGTGACGAAAGCACAAGCGGCCAGTGCCTTTTACCGCTTTTTGCAAAGACGGTCTGAGCTTCAGGAGCAGCCTCGTTACTATTACTAAATAAGTGGTTGAGGGGAGTTGACTAACTCCTGTCTTAACCAATACAAGAAGCCTCTAAATCCACTTACTAGTGGGTTTGAGGCTTCTTGTGGTTGAGCGGGCTCCCTTTGATGAGGACACACACAACTTATGTCCAAGCTCTAGAGCATTGGGAATACATATCGAACTAAGAAATACAGAACGCCGAAAATGATGACGATGTAAGCAGCATATTTGATGAAAGTAGAAGCGACTAAACTGGAATCCGATTTTTTCTCCACATGGCGTTCTTCGATATCGATATTGCGAGGCTGAGTCGACATTTGAACCACTCCTTTGAAGTTGTATTGCTATGTAATACCCTGCTGGGCGTGAAGTGAAACACAGGAAAAAACTATACCAATATTATTTTCGTACAGTTGGGCAGAGTTGTGTTACAATAATCTTTAAAACTTTAATAGTACAATGTGGAGAAAGGGAGTAAGAGAAAATGGTTGTTTCCAGTAAAGTAGGTTTGGAAGATATTATTAGGGCCAATCATGTGCTCAGCAGGGTGATCGAACCATCGCCTTTGCAACGCAATGAGCTGCTCTCTAACTTGTATGAATGCAACGTTTATCTTAAACGTGAAGATATGCAAATTGTTCGTTCTTTCAAAATTCGTGGAGCTTATAATGTGATTCAAAGTTTAACGCCAGAGGAACGCGAAGCGGGTGTCGTGTGTGCGAGCGCTGGCAATCATGCGCAGGGCGTGGCTTACTCTTGTAAACAGCTCGGTATTGAAGGCAAAATCTTCATGCCGACGACAACGCCTAGACAAAAGATTTCCCAAGTTAAGCTATTTGGTGGATCTTTTGTTGAAGTAATTCTTACAGGTGATTCATTCGATGATTCCTCTAACCATGCTAAAGCCTACTGTGCTCAAGAGAATAAGGTGTTCATACACCCCTTCGATGATATCCGTACGATTGCTGGGCAAGGCACAGTTGGCCTCGAGATTTTGAATCAAATGCCCGAATCTCCTGACTTTATCTTCGCAACGATTGGCGGAGGTGGCCTGGTAGCGGGAGTTGCGACCTATGTGGATAGTGTTTCTCCACGAACGCGCATCATCGGTGTTGAGCCAGAAGGCGCGGCAAGCATGACGGAAGCGCTCAAGCAGGGGAAGGTAGTAACCTTATCCACGATCGAGAAGTTCGTAGACGGTGCAGCCGTGAAGCAGGTCGGCGAGCTTACCTTTGACATTTGCAAAGAAAAGCTGGAGGATATCGTAATTGTCCCTTCCGGCAAAGAATGTACAACCATTCTGGAGCTTTACAACAATAACGCGATTGTTATTGAGCCCGCTGGCGCACTCCCGGTTGCAGCACTCGATGCCTATCGGGAACAGATTCGCGGTAAGAATGTGGTCTGTATCATCAGCGGCGGCAACAATGACATTGACCGTATGCAGCAGATTAAAGAGAGATCGCTCGTGTATGAAGGCTTGAAGCACTACTTTATTCTTAATTTCCCGCAGCGTGCTGGGGCATTGCGCGAATTTCTGGAAGAAGTTTTAGGGCCTACAGACGACATAACACGGTTTGAGTATACGAAAAAAAATAACCGGGACGATGCCCCGGCGCTGGTCGGCATTGAGCTCAAAAATAAAGATGATTATGAGGGGCTTATTGAACGCCTATCCCAGAAGGATTATGGCTATATAGAAATAAATAAGGACCCCAAGCTATTTAACTTGCTTATTTAAGGAAAAATAGCCAAACGTGGAATGAATATGATATAGTTAATTAGTCCCATTTATTCCCTTAATATCGTAAAAGGCAAACTTATCGAAAGGTAAGGACGCAAAGCTGCAGATCTAAGGTTGCCCTCGCAACAATGATGGCTGGGCTGCCGACAGGTTGCAGTTTACCTAAACAGGTACACCTACGGCTATTCCGATTCGGAATAGCCGTTTTTTCATATCAAATAAGGAGGTTCATGAATGAGAGGCATATTTTCTAAGTGGATACAGCATATGAAAGCGCAAACGTTGGTCTATTTGGGCGTGCTGGGCTTCTTTTTGTTGACCGTTAATCTACTTGCTGCTTCTTCTTTCTCCTTTTCGCCTTACGTTTTCATTAGTGTGCTTGTTCAAGCGCTAATCTGTCTATTTTTTGCGAAGAGTGTCCGACAACTGCTTCTTACTAGTAAAGAAGAGGAAGAGAAGAGTAAACAACTAGCCTTTCTGGCCTATCATGATACATTGACGGGATTACCCAATCGCCGATTGTTTAATGACCGATTGGAGCGGGCGCTCCTGCATGCGCAGCGTAATGAACAACTGGCGGCTGTTATGTTCTTGGACATGGACAGATTTAAGGATGTCAACGATTCATTAGGTCATGCCTACGGTGATCGTTTAATTCGCCTTGCAGCAGAACGTTTGCTGGGCTGCCTGCGTGGATCGGATACGGTGTACCGCCAAGGTGGCGACGAGTTTACTATATTATTAGAATCTTTTGCAAAGCCTGAAGATGCAAGAGTTGTAGCTTCCCGAATTCAAATGGCTCTGGAAGAGCCTTTTATCCTAGATGGAATGCCAGTAACCATAACAGCTAGTATAGGGATAGCGCTGTATCCGTTAGACGGTAAGCTGCCTGAGCAGCTTATGGCCTATGCAGATGAAGCGATGTATGCGGCCAAAAACCGAGGACATAACCAGTTCCAATTCTATGCCTCTGACATCGATGCCATGGTGAAGAGCAAAGCTCACATGGAGAAAGAGCTTCGAGCGGCCTTAGATAACAATCAATTTGAACTCCTATATCAGCCTCAATATGAAATAACAAACCGGAAATTAATCGGAATGGAAGCGATCATTCATTGGAGCAAGGGAGACGACCTCACACCTAGCATGGATTGGAAGAAAGTGGCCGAGGAAATGGGGTTCATGATACCCATCGGGAAATGGGTTATACGAACGGCGTGCAGACAGATGAGAGTCTGGCAGGACGAGGGCTACACACCGCTGAGAGTGACCCTACCAGTTACGGCTTCGCAATTTAAAGATGAGCATTTTATTGAAGAAATTGCTGTTGTTTTGAAAGAAACAGGTGTTGATCCGATGTTAGTGGAACTGGACCTTACGGAAAGTATCACATCTTCCAATGTACAAGAGGCTAGCGAGAAATTGATTTTGCTAAAGAAATTCGGTGTGCGCATCGTTATGGATGACTTGTGTACAGGCCTATTTACACGAAGCGGGCTCGAAGGTATGCCGCTCGATAGCGTTAAATTGGATAGCGCATTGATCCGGGATTTGGTAGACGACGATGAGAATCAGCTGCTAGCTGCTGCCATTATTCGCATGGCTCAGCGTCTAGGTCTAAACTTAATTGCAAAGGGTGTTGAAACGGAAGAACAACTGGAGCACTTGAGACTTTTGCAGTGTACGGAAGTGCAAGGAATGCTGTTTAGTAGCCCTTTAGGACCCGAACAATTCCTGAGACTTATGAACGATAAAATTAACAAAGGGTAATCTAGATTTTATTAACCAGTGGTAGTATAATAAATAATTGGGGCTTGGAACCTATATTGTATGGGCTTACAAAAAGACCATGTCAACTTGTATGACATAACGAATTATGTTATTTTGCTGGTGTATCGCTTTTATCTTGGGTTTCAAAATGATACACTCATCTATAGCCAGTCTTACATAATTTAACTAATTTTGGTCAACCTACAATGTAAGATTTCATGGTTTTAAATTAAATGATTCTATGGGGGTAATAATGATGAAGAAAATGCTTTCAACAGCTCTTATGGCTGTAACGGTTTCTGCATTGGCTCTTTCCGGCTGTGCCAAAAAAGAAGAAACGAAACCGGCGGCTTCAGCAACTCCAGCTACTTCTGCAGCTGCAACAGCTTCTGCGGCACCAAGCAACAACAGCGGTAAAGACTTCAAAATCGGAATGGTTACCGATATTGGTGGCGTCAACGATAAATCTTTTAACCAAAGTGCATGGGAAGGCTTGAAGGCCCTTGAGAAACAAACAGGCGTTAAAGTGAAAAACCTTGAAAGTAAAGGCGATGCAGATTACACGCCTAACTTAAACCAGTTCGTTAAAGACGGCTACAACCTGACTTGGGGTATCGGCTTCTTGATGGGCGATGCACTAAAAACAGTAGCAACACAAAACCCAAATGCTAAATTAGCGATCATTGATAATGTTGTTGAAGCTCCAAACGTAGAATCCGTAACATTCTCTGAGCAAGAAGGTTCTTACCTTGTTGGGGTAGTTGCAGGTTTAACAACAAAATCAAACAAAATCGGTTTCGTTGGCGGTATCGACATCCCGGTTATCAAACGTTTTGAAGCTGGTTTCGTAGCTGGCGTTAAAGCGGTTAATCCAAATGCTAAAGTTCAAATTAACTATACAGGCGCTTTTGACAAGCCAGACCTTGGTAAAGCAGCAGCAGCAACGATCTACAACGATGGCGCTGATGTTATTTTCCACGCAGCTGGTTCCACTGGTAATGGTGTATTCAACGAAGCGAAAGACCGCGCGAAAAACGGTAAAAAGGTTTGGGTTATCGGCGTAGATAAAGACCAATCCCTTGAGTTCGGCGATGAAGTTACACTAACTTCCATGTTGAAACGTGTTGACACAGCAGTTGTTCGTGTTTCCAAAGACATTATCGACAACAAATTCCAAGGTGGTAAAGTGGTTACACTTGGTCTTAAAGACGATGGCGTAGGCCTTCCTGAAACATCCAAGAAAAACGTAACACCGGAAATCTTGAAAAAAGTTGACGAGTTCAAAGCAAAAATTATTAGCGGCGAAATCAAGGTTCCTGAAAAACCTTAATTTAGGTATAAAAGGCGTTGCGGTTACGAACGATAGGTTTGCTTCTGTTCAAACAAGGCTAGTTATAATAACTAGCCTTGTTCTTTAGTTTTAAAGGTAATTAAAAAATTGATCCTTAGGGTGATCTGATGAGTGAAGTAGTCCCTGTTGTTGAGCTTAGCAACATTACGAAGCGGTTTCCAGGAATAGTGGCGAATGATGCCATTAGTTTAAAGCTGATGAAGGGTGAAATTCATGCCTTACTTGGCGAAAATGGTGCGGGTAAATCAACACTAATGAATATTGTGTTCGGACTTTATCAGCCGGATGAAGGTAACATTAAAGTGCAAGGCAAGGAAGTGTTTATTGATAGCCCGAACCGTGCTATCGAGCTTGGCATTGGTATGGTGCATCAGCACTTCAAGCTGGTTCAGCCATTTACCGTGACGGAAAACATCATTTTGGGCATGGAGCCCAAAAAAGGGTCGAAAATTGATTACAAAACAGCACAAGACAAAGTACGCAAGTTATCGGAGCAATATGGTTTGCGTGTGGATCCAAAAGCGAGAATTGAAGATATCTCCGTCGGCATGCAGCAGCGTGTGGAAATATTGAAAACGCTGTATCGCGGCGCCGATATTCTTATTTTTGATGAACCTACAGCAGTACTAACGCCGCAAGAAATTAGTGAATTGATGGTCATTATGCGCAATCTTGTCAAAGAGGGCAAATCCATCATTCTCATTACACATAAGCTGAAAGAAATTATGGAGATTGCCGATACCGTGACGATCATTCGTCGGGGCAAAGTGATTGATTCGCTCCAAATTTCGAAGACGAATCCACAGATTCTGGCGGAGAAGATGGTCGGGCGCGACGTCTCCTTCAAAGTGAACAAGCAGGATGTGAAGCTTGGAGAACCCGTTCTTCAGGTGCAAGAATTGGTCGCGCGTAACCAGCAGGGTTTGGCTGCTCTGAAAGGGCTAAACTTTGAGGTGAAAGCCGGAGAAATTCTGGGCATCGCCGGTGTTGATGGCAACGGACAGAGTGAATTGATCGAGGCATTAACCGGTCTGCGTTCCATTGATAGCGGTCGTGTACTGCTGATGGGAAGCGATATTACCAACCATACGCCGAGAGAAATCTCCGAGGCTGGATTGTCGCATATTCCTGAGGACCGGCACAAGCATGGACTCGTGCTCGATTTTACAATGAGCGAAAACATGGTGCTGGAAACGTATTTTCATCCTGCCTATAACAAAGCTGGTTTCTTGAATTATGAAGCTATCGATCGTCATGCGGAAGCGTTGATTAAGCAATTCGACGTTAGAACGCCAAGTATCTACAATAAAGCGCGTTCTTTGTCGGGTGGTAATCAACAAAAGGCGATTATTGCCAGGGAAATATTCAAAAATCCCAATCTTCTCATTGCCGCGCAACCAACGAGGGGACTGGATGTCGGTGCAATCGAGTTCGTGCATCGTCAGTTGATCGAGCAGCGGAACAAAGGCAAAGCTGTTCTGTTGATTTCTTTTGAGCTGGATGAAATTATGAATGTGTCGGATCGCATTGCCGTCATCTATGAAGGACAGATTGTGGGAGAAGTGCTGCCGCAGGAGACGAACGATCAAGAGATTGGTTTGCTTATGGCTGGCAGTAAGCGCACAGAGAAAGGAGCTGCTCATGAATAAGGTTGCTCGCATTTTTACAAGTGAATCAGCGGTGAATCCGATCGTGGCGATTATACTTGGGCTGTTATTCGGAGCACTCGTGATGCTGGCAGGCGGATATAACCCAATTGCCGCCTATGGGGCGCTATTTTCTCGTATTTTCGGTAATTCGTATGATATAGGTGAATCCATTCGTGCGATTACTCCTCTTATTTTGACAGGATTATCCGTCGCATTCGCTTTTCGTACAGGCTTATTTAATATCGGTGCCGAAGGGCAATTCGTCATGGGCATGACGGGGGCCACATTTATCGGTGTCAAATTGACAGGTCTTCCATGGATTATTCATGCTCCGTTAGCTGTTATCGTCGGTGCACTTATTGGTGGCCTATGGGGAGCTATTGCGGGCTATTTGAAAGCAAAACGTGGAGTTAATGAAGTAATTACAACGATTATGTTGAACTGGATCGCTTTGTTCCTGTCGAATTATATCATTAATCAATTTCTTCTAGAGCCGAAGCAGCAGCGCTCCTACATGATCCAAGACTCGGCATCTCTGAGCATCACATGGTTATCAGCTATGATGGATAATGCGAGGATGCACTGGGGTACACTCATTGCGATACTCGCAGCGATTGTGTTCTATATCATCTTATGGAAAACGAAACAAGGCTATGAGCTGCGTGCAGTTGGTCATAACATCGATGCCGCGAAATATGCCGGTATGAATGTGAAGAAGAACATTATTAAAGCGATGTTTATCTCGGGCGTTTTTGCCGGGCTTGCGGGCGTGTTTGAAGTCCTTGGTGTATTCCACTATCAAGTTGTTTCAGCAGGCTTCCCAGGTTACGGGTTTGATGGGATTGCGGTATCCCTGCTAGGTGCTAACAATCCAATAGGGATTGTGCTCGGGGCTGCACTGTTTGGTGGATTGTCATACGGTTCAGCAGGCATGAGTTTCGGTGCCGATGTGCCGCCGGAGATTATCCGAATTGTCATCGGTTCGGTCATCTTCTTCGTCGCAACCCAAGGTATCGTTAAATGGGTGCTTATCCCGTTCTATAGTAAACGCAAGAAAGAGAGGGCTACGTAACATGGACCTGCTCACCATGCTTAACGCGTTTTTCACGAAATTTAGTGAACTTATCAACACGACGCTCGTCTATTCGACGGCGCTCATCTTTGGAGCCTTGGGTGGGATTTACTCAGAGCGCTCCGGAGTAGTCAATATCGGGATTGAGGGACTTATGGTTTCCGGGGCATTCGCTTCGGCCGTTGGAGCTTATTATGCAGAAGAGGCGAATATGGGTATCTGGTCCCCGTGGATCGGTTTACTTACTGCCATGGTATTTGCGCTCATTTTCGCTCTGATTCATGCGGTAGCAACGATTTCGTTCAAAGCCAATCAAGTTATCAGCGGTGTTGTGATTAACTTCTTGGCAGCTGGCGTAACGTTGTATTTGGTCAAAGTACTGTTCAATGGTGCTGGTCAAACAGAAACGTTAAATGATGTGTTTTCCAAATGGGAAATTCCGATTTTGTCCAAAATACCGTATATCGGCTACGCGCTCTTCAATGCTTATCCGACAACTTACATTGCTTTAATTCTAGTCGCAGTTACTTACTATGTGCTGTTCAAAACACCTTTCGGTTTGCGTCTTCGTTCCGTTGGGGAGCACCCAAGTGCCGCGGATACCGTAGGGATTAAAGTGAAGCGTATTCGTTACATCGCCGTGTTGATTAGTGGTCTGTTAGGCGGACTTGGTGGGGCGACCATTACGCTCACAACAACAAGTGCCTTCTCACATAACACGATCTCAGGTCAAGGGTTTATTGCGATGGCCGCGATGATTTTCGGTAAATGGCATCCAGTTGGCGCATTGGGCGCAGCAGTCTTCTTCGGAATGGCGCAGGCGCTCAACAACTTCATGCGTTTGTTTGAATTCTCGAAAAATATTCCGCAGGAATTCCTCTACATGCTGCCTTATGTACTGACCATCTTAGTACTGGCAGGCGCAGTAGGTAGGGCTAAAGCACCATCAGCTCTAGGTGAACCTTACGATCCAGGTAAGCGATAAAAATAAAACATGCACTGCTATGGGAGTTTCCCGCGGCGGTGCATGTTTTTTTTGTACATACAATTGTAAACAATTCCCAATAAATGCGTGTCGGAAAATACAGGGAATATGCCGAATCATGACGAAATCCCAATCCACTCCATATTTTTTATAACCTATCATATATGACCGCGGAAGGAAGAATGTCACAAATGTCTGTTTTACGAACCATGTTAGGAGCCAAGTCGCTGAAGGTGAAAATGACGCTGCTGCTGCTGGCCGTCTCACTGGTCCCTCTTTTGATCTCTATGTTTATTCTTACCGCTCAATCCTCTTCTGTTGTTGAGTCTGCCAGGGATGGGATATCTCGCTTATTTTACGGATCCTAGTGGAATGATTGTCGGTGTTTCACAAGCAGATTCGAATGCGAAGTAATGGTATGAAACCAATACGGATTAAAAAGCTTGGCGCATCCGCCAAGCTTTTTAATTGTTTATTTTACATATGAGATCCGCCGCTTGCATCAATCAATTGCCCCGTTATCCAGCGGCTGTCCGAAGAGGCAAGAAAGGCTGCGATATCGGCAACATCTTCAGGCTGCCCCCATCTGTTAAAAGGGGAGAGACCGGCTGCGAACTGCTGCCCACCCGGATCCTGTAATGTTCCGGCATTCATATCGGTATCGATGATACCGGGCAAAATAGCGTTCACTGTAATGCTGCGATTCCCAAGATGCTGTGCTAAGACGAAGGTGAGTGTGTTGAGCGCACCTTTCGAGATGCTGTAGCCCAGAAAATTAGGGAAAGCCAAACGGGTAACAGCCGAAGATATATTGATGATGCGGCCCTCGTCTCTTAGACGAGGCAATGCTTGTTGGATAAGGAATAGCGGTGCTTTGACATGGAGGCTCATGACTTCGTCAAAAGATTGTTCTGTCGTCTCCTCGATGGTTCCACCTTGCCCGATTCCAGCGTTATTAACAAGAATATCAAACTGATTACCGCCAGTGTGCTTCTCGAGGGCTTCGTCCAAGCCCACATATAAATCGCGAACGCCGTTTACGACATTCAAGTCAGCACCGAGTGTAAAGGCGGAGCCGCCTTTATGCTGAATCTCGCGAACCACTTCCTCTGCAGCATCGTAATTCTTTCCATAATGTACGGCGACAATGGCACCATCCTGCGCTAGACGCAGTGCTATCCCTCGTCCAATACCCCGACTTGCACCCGTTACTAAAGCGATTTTACCTTTCAGCATGCTCATATCCTCATCTCCTTCAATGTTTTCATGTTTAGTTTTATCACAGGGTGGCATTCGCAATGTTGCTCTCTCATTCAGAATTCCTGCCTTGTGAGGGGATTGGGGAGTACAGATATTGTCGGTACCCCAGTCTGAGCATGCTTCAGGAACTGTGTGAAGGATTTTATCTGATGCTTGAGAGGGTGGCGAATCGTTGGTTTGAGCTCGGTATTCAGCATGAAATTATATACTTCTATTGGAATTTTCCAATGGAATCGACTCTCATGCCTCAGAATTCGTGCTTTTATTGGAGTTAATCCAATGGAATTGACTTATAGGCTGTAAAATCTCTACTTCTATTGGATTAATCCAATGGAAGTAGCATTCATGGCTTTGAAATTCACAAAGTGGAGCTGAATATTCCAAATATGACTTTTGGGACAGCCCCTTCTGTTTGGTGAAGTTATCTATACGAACTTTGATCCATCGATACCTTATGGTAGATTAAAATCAAAGCGATTTGATTTGATTCCGATACTCGCTTGGCGAGACACCGTACCAACGTCGGAATTGCTTAGAGAAGTACAGCGGATCGTAGAAACCGACGGAGGATGCAATCTGTTCGATGGTGAGCTCCAGGCGTTCTCGAAGCAGCAGACGAGCTTTATCCACACGCAGTTTCAGAAGAAACGTGACGGGGGTTACCTTGGTATGCCGCTTGAACATGCGCGATAAATAAGCGCGGTTGTAGCCCAAACTCTCGGCCATCAGCTCAATGGTGATAGGCTCGGCGTATTGGGTGGATAGGTAGTGAATCGCTTGCTGCACGATGCGGTCACTCTCGGCTTCCGTGATCACGCCGGCTAATGTCGAAGCTGATAATGTTTCACAGTATTCACCGAGTAACAAGTGTAGGTATCCGATGGATTTCAGCTGTGCGTTCGCTTTTTTGGATCTTAAGGCTTGCTGAATATGGCGAAAAAGGACAGGGATGTGGCGATTGCGTTTCGTATGGATAATAGGCTGCAACGGGTTTACTCCAGTTGAGGCGACTAACGCCGCGGCCTGCGTACCTGTAAAAGCGATCCAGCAATAATGCCATGGATCTGTCTCATCGGAGACGTAGCTAATGAGCTGTTCAGGCTCGATGACGAAGCTGTCTCCGGCGCCTAGCTCGTACTCTTCGCCTTGCGAAGAGAATACCCCTTTACCCGATATCACATAGTGGATCAGATAGTAGTCGTATACTTTGGGGCCTAACCGATGCTCAGGTTTCGTTTGACTCTCACCCGCAAACAGCACGGTTAATTCACTCTCCTGGGAAGGCAGTGGATTCGAAACAACGTAATAGCTCTCTGACTTTGGCATGTCTACTCATCATCTCCGATCGAAGCATCTTCATATACCATCACTTTATCATAAATTCAATAAAAAAGTAGTGAGCTTCAGATCACATTTTTCCATGTGGAAATAACATGCCTCCATAGCCAATCACGCGTTCTTCTCGTATACTGAAGTTACAAAGATACCAAACATAAACGACTCCATCATCCTCAGATGACGAGCGAAATCACTTCTAAAACCACTAAAGGCGGTGCCAGAATGGCAGACTTGCAAGCTCTAAAAAACACGTTTATTGAAATTTACGGGAATTCTACAACGGCAATTTCAGCTTTTCATGCTCCAGGTCGGGTCAATTTGATCGGTGAGCACACGGATTACAATGGCGGTTATGTTTTCCCGGCAGCGTTAACGTTCGGAACGACTTTGATCATTCGTCCAAGACAAGATCGTGTAATTGGATTTGCATCGACAAACCTGTCACTTCGCAAACAAATTTCCATAGATGACTTGTCCTATCAAGAAGAAGACGACTGGATCAATTATCCGAAAGGGATCTTCGTTCACTTGGCGAAAGCAGGTTTCCCTGTCACGCAAGGTTACGATCTTTTGTTCCACGGTGAAATCCCGAATGGTGCCGGACTTTCGTCCTCGGCTTCCATTGAAGTCGTTACAGCTTTTAGCTTATTAACACTTGAAAAATATCCAATCGATACCGTAAAAATCGCACTGCTTGCTCAAAAAACAGAGAACGAATTCGTTGGCGTCAACTGTGGCATCATGGACCAATTCGCTGTAGCTAATGGCAAAAAAGATCATGCGATCCTGCTCATGTGCGACACGCTTGAATATCGCCATGTGCCTTTTCAAAGCGGCAGCTATAAGCTGGTTATCGGAAATACGAATAAACGCAGAGGTCTGGTAGACTCCGCTTACAATGAGAGAAGAAGCCAATGCGAGCAGGCTGTGACCTATTTGCAAAAGCAGTTTCCTTCCATCACTTTGCTCGGTCAACTGAACCTTGCGCAATTTAACGAATTCAAACATCTAATTCCAGACGAAACCGTTCGACACAGAGCGCAGCATGTTATTGAAGAAATTGACCGTGTTCTGAAATCCATTGAGGTGCTAGAAGCGAACGACCTTGAATCTTTCGGTAAGCTGATGATCGGGTCCCATGACTCGCTTCGTGATCTTTATGAAGTAACAGGGGTCGAGCTGGATACGATGGTTGCGGCAGCACTGAAGGTTCCGGGTGTGCTTGGGGCACGTATGACAGGTGCAGGTTTCGGCGGATGCACGGTTTCTTTAGTTCATGAGGACAGTGTACAAACGTTTATCGATCAAGTGGGTAAAGAATATACGGAAAAAACAGGCCTGACACCAAGCTTCTACGTTTGTGATATCGGTAATGGTGTCGAACAAGTCGGGGAGGCGTTATAAATGGCCATTCTAGTAACGGGCGGAGCAGGATATATCGGATCTCATGCGGTAGCGGAGCTGGTTGCCAAAGGTGAAGAAGTCGTTATCGTTGATAATTTGCAGCAAGGGCACAGAAACGCTGTGCTTGGGGGCAAGCTGTACGTAGGTGATTTGCGCGACGGCGAATTTCTGGATACGGTTTTCACAGAGAACAGTATTGATGCTATCATCCATTTTGCAGCGAATTCGTTAGTTGGCGAAAGCATGACCAATCCTGCGAAATACTATCACAATAACGTGTACGGAACGCTTTGCTTGCTTGAGAAAATGACGCAATACGGCGTGAAGAAAATCGTCTTCTCCTCTACGGCTGCCACGTATGGTGAGCCTGAAAATATTCCAATCCTAGAAAGCGACCGTACTTTGCCGACAAATACGTATGGCGAGACGAAGCTGGCTATGGAAAAAATGATGAAATGGTTCGACATCGCGCATGGTATTAAATATGTATCACTTCGCTATTTTAACGCAGCTGGGGCTCATGCTGGCGGCAAAATCGGGGAGGATCATAGCCCAGAGACACATCTGATTCCTATCATTCTTCAAGTGGCTCTTGGCCAAAGAGCGCATATTTCGATCTTCGGTAAGGACTATGATACGGAAGATGGCACATGTGTACGGGACTACATTCATGTTAGCGACCTGGCAAGCGCTCATATACTTGCGGTTGAGAAGCTGCGTGGCGGAGCCGAAAGCAATATTTACAACCTAGGCAATGGCACAGGTTTCTCGGTCAAAGAAGTCATCGAAATCGCTCGTAAAGTAACCGGTCATGCGATTCCTGCTGTCATCGAACCGCGTAGAGCTGGTGATCCAGCAACGCTAATTGCCTCCTCGGAGCGCGCAAGAGCTGAGCTAGGTTGGAAACCAACACGCGATTCCTTAGAATCCATTATCGAGAGCGCGTGGAACTGGCACCAAAATCATCCGAATGGGTACGAAGAGTAGAGTAGAGTAGATCAGGGGAGAAAGTGCAGAACGGAGCTGAACAGAGGCTTGTTTTGTAGAAAGGAACGTGGCACATGGAACGGACAGTTAAAGCATCGCAGCATGCAGCGTTGACCATAGAAAGGCTCCTTCAGTTCGCTATGCAAAATGGGTTGATTGAGCAACTTGATATATATACTTCTCGAAATGCTTTACTTGATTTATTCGGACTTGCTGAACCTTATCTAGGAGAAGTTCCGACAGAGAGATTAAGCAGTCCGGTTGTACTGCTTGAAGAACTGCTCGATGCAGCTTTCGAGGCAGGCCTCTTGGAAGAGAATACGACAACGTACCGTGATTTGCTGGACGCGCGGATTATGGGGCTTTTGATGCCTCGTCCATCCGAGGTTGTGCATCAATTCTGGAACACAGCCAAAACAACGAGCGTTGAGGCGGCGACAGATTACTTCTACAAGCAATCCATCGATTCCAACTATATTCGGATGGATCGCATTCAGAAAAATGCCTACTGGTTGGCCGAAACCACGTATGGCGATCTCGAAATCACGATCAACCTTTCCAAACCGGAGAAAGATCCGAAGGAAATTGCCCTGCTCAAAACGCTGCCGCAAAGCAGTTATCCTTTATGTCTGCTATGCGCAGACAACTTAGGGTACGCAGGCCGTGTGAATCATCCGGCGAGGCAAAATCTACGTGTCATTCCTTTGGAATTAGATGGCGAGAAATGGTACTTCCAATATTCTCCCTATGTGTATTACAACGAGCACAGCATTATTTTCCATGAGAAACACATCCCGATGAAAACGACGGCGCACACGTTCTACCGTTTGCTGGACTTCATCGATCAGTTCCCTCATTATTTCATCGGATCGAACGCGGATCTGCCGATCGTAGGTGGTTCTATTTTGAACCACGACCATTTCCAAGGCGGACGCCATAAATTTCCGATGGAAAAAGCACCAAGTGAGAAGGCATTCTCACATGCTGAGTTTGCCGGCGTGAAGGCCTCCATCGTCAAGTGGCCGATGTCAGTGCTTCGCCTGAACGGGCACAACAAGCAGCAGCTTTATATGCTTGCGAGCAAGCTGCTCGAAGACTGGCGCGCATATAGTGATGCGGAAGCGGACGTCCTCGCCTTCAGCGAGAAGGACGGACAGCGAGTCCCGCATAACACGATCACCCCGATCGCCCGCAACAATGCACGGGGCGAGTACGAGCTTGACCTGGTGCTGCGCAACAACCGCACCAGCGAAGAGCATCCGGATGGGATTTTCCATCCGCACCAGCACTTGCACCACATCAAGAAGGAGAACATCGGCTTGATTGAGGTTATGGGGCTGGCGGTGCTGCCAGGCCGCCTGCAAGAAGAGCTGGCGGATATCGCCAAGCTCCTCACCGGCGAAGCCGCATTCGGCCGCGAGATCCGCGTAGAGGCCAGCCATCCGCTGCGTAAGCATGCGGAATGGATCGAAGCGATGCTCGCGAAGCACGGCGCAGCGCTGCCGCAGGACGCAGCCAATGCGGTGCTGCAGGCTGAAGTCGGCAGCAAGTTTATGGACGTGCTGCTGGACGCAGGCGTGTTCAAGCGTGATGAAGCCGGGCAAGCGGCTTTTGGCCGGTTTTTGGCGGCTGCGGGCTTTGCGCAGCAGTAGGAAAAAAAGAACCAACTCCTTGAGGCCTTTGGCCTTGGGAGTTGGTTTTTTGTTTCCGGATTCTAGAGCTTAGACATCTTCATTTCTACCGACAGCAACGCAGTCATCGTAAAAGAGGTTAACTCACAAACAAGGCGAGAAATCGCTTCTGCATTTCTTCCGGATTCACGACTTCAATTGTAGTATAGATCATCCAATAATGTCCGAATGGATCCTTCACACTTCCTGCTCGGTCACCGTAGAATTGATCCGTCATCGGATTAACGATTGTTGCACCAGCTGCAATCGCCTGATGGTATAACTTATCCGCATCGTCAACCTGCAGTTGGATGCCAACCGTTGTATTGCCAAGAGTTTCCGGCCCCAGAATGCCGTATTCGGGATATTCACCGGCGAGTGATATTTTGGCTCCACCGATTGTAATTTCAGCATGAGCCACTTTGCCTCCCGGCTCCGTCAATCGGTATATCTCTACCGCATCGAAAGCCTTCTTATAGAACTCAATTGCCTCCGCAGCGTTCTTGATCCATAGAAACGGGGTCGCCTTATCCATTTAAATCCACCTTCCTCTTTTCCAAAATAAGATGAGCCGTACGCAGTATCGCCAGATGCAATCCAATTCAAGCTGACTGTTCCGGCCTCATATAAAAGTAACCAACCTCCAAAAGAGCGTATAGTAAAAAAATGACCTGTTATTTAATAATTGATCGTGCAGTGATAACATAGTCACTATTTGAATAAGGCTTCAATTGTCGAGCGCAACATGATTGTGATGCCTGCCTGGCCTCGAGAAATAATCAGTAGGATTGAGACTGGAGAAAGCCTGAAAATCTTTTATAAAATGCATCTGATCATAATAACCGCAAGCGATAGCGACATCCAACCAATTGACGCTCTTAGCGTGGTCTATTCTGTTTAATACCTCCTGAAAGCGGCGAAGACGACAGAAGAGCTTGGGAGTCAACCCGACTTCTTCTTTAAAAATCTGGATAAATCTCCTTGGGCTTAAACCGATTTGTGCGATCACATCCGAGAGGGGGCGATTATGCGGCAAGCTCATAAATTCGTTAAGTGCGAAGTTTACTGCCGGATGTCGTATCAGAGGTCGGGAGGCCAGCTTTATAAGACTTTCTTCAAGTATTTGAAACTTATCCTCCACCGTTTTCGATAGAAGCAGCATCTCACGGAGATCATGGGCTCTTGCTCCCCACAGTGCATCCAAGGAAACATGTATATTATGTAATTCATTCACTGGCATTTTAAAAAATGGATAAATACCGCCCGGTTTGAAATGTACGCCCAAAACTGTGGTCTCTGCGGAAGTATCAATGATGAAATATTCGGAATGCGGCCCGCAAATAACAGAGCTGCCATATGTCTGCAACGGGTCCTTATATTCTCGGTCAAACAATTTAATCTTATCTTCACGCAGGTTGATCACGAGTTCAATCGAACCATCAGGTAGCGCGAACTCTTTCGAATGTGGTGGACTATATCCTTGGAAATACCAGAAAAAATCCACGAAATCTGACAATGGAGCTTGTGGAATATAAGTGCGTAACAGCATGGCATATACACGACAGGAGCCTATGGACGTTATATCCGTGGAGTCGCTCCATCCTTTCTGGGGAGTACTTTTTAGTATAAATCTTATCTGCCGATTTAAGAAGCTTGATCAATGAACAAATCGTCTTTTTATCTGCTGGAAGAATGGAAACTGCTGGGTGAATTTAGTAAACTGAGAGAGTAGTTGAACATTGAGCAGGATGATCGTTGAAGGAGGAGTAGAATGGATAGCTTTGAAGCGTTGGTGGTGGATCGAACAAAGGAATCTTTTGCTGTGGAAGTAAAGGAACTGAGGCTCGATGATTTACCTGTTGGCGAAGTGGTGATCCGAGTGTTATACTCCGGCATTAATTATAAAGATGCGTTAGCTTGCAGCCCGAATGGACGCGTTGTGCGTGCCTACCCGATGGTACCGGGGATAGATTTGGCCGGAACCGTCGTAGCTTCGTCAGATGGTCGGTTTCGCGAAGGCGATGAGGTGTTGGTGACGAGCTACGAGCTGGGTACAGGACATTACGGCGGATTCAGCGCCTTTGCACGTGTCCCGGCTGACTGGGTAGTGCCTCTCCCACAGGGATTAACTCATCGCGAGGCGATGATACTGGGTACGGCGGGATTTACCGCTGCGCTCTCCATACAGCGCATGGAGGAGAATGGGCTAAGTAAAGAGCAGGGGCCCGTGCTTGTTCGTGGTGCAACCGGCGGAGTGGGCAGCAGCAGCGTGTCCATGCTGGCAGCGCTCGGTTATGAGGTGGAAGCGAGTACTGGGAAGTCTGCGGATCATCAGTACCTACTCGATCTCGGAGCTAAGCAGGTATTAACGCGAGAGGAGCTTTCTCCCTCTGTCAGCAAGCCGCTGAATAAGGAATACTGGGCGGGCTCTGTTGATCCTGTAGGGGGCGACTCCCTCGCCCATGTGTTGAGCCGGATTAAGTACGGCGGTTCGGTTGCTTTGAGTGGTTTGACAGGTGGCGGTGAATTCGCCGCGTCGGTGTTTCCTTTTATCATGCGAGGTGTGAATTTGTTGGGTATTGATTCGGCTGCTTGCAGGGTGGAGGTTAGAAAGCCCCTGTGGGAGCGTATCGCGAAGGAACTGAAGCCGAAAGGCCTGGAACAGACTGTCTATCAAGAGGTTACGCTGGATGGCGTTACGGAGGCTGCTAAGCAGGTTCTGGAAGGGAAAGTCAGAGGAAGAGTGCTTGTCCGATTGTAAAAGGGGAGGAAGGTACTTCTTTCATTTCATGAAATAAGGAGAGATTGACGTTGAAAATGCGCGTTTCTGCGGTGCAATATCATTTGCATACGATACATAGTTTCGAAGAGTTCGCCGCGCAGGTGGAGCATTATGTGAAAGTGGCTCAGGAGTTTGAGGCGGATTTTGTGCTGTTTCCAGAATTATTTACGACCCAGTTAATGTCAATAGGAGATGAAAACGGTAAGGCGCTGCCCATCGAGGCGTTGCCTTCGTATACAGATGCTTATCGAACGCTTTTTCAGGGGTTGGCGAAGCAAACGGGGATGCATTTGATCGGTGGGACACATATTACCTCTGAGGAAGGCAAGCTTTATAACACGGCTCATTTATTTTATCCGGACGGACGGATTGGGGAGCAGAAGAAGCTGCATATCACCCCGACTGAAGTGAAGGAATGGAATATGGGAGCTGGGGATTCCTTGCAGGTTTTTGATACGGATAAAGGCCGCATTGCGATTCTGGTCTGTTATGATGTGGAGTTTCCGGAAATCGTCCGGATGGCAAGAGCTCGCGGAGCAGATGTGCTGTTCGCCCCATCATGTACGGATGACCGGCACGGGTTCCATCGGGTGCGTTATACGTGCCATGCCAGAACAATTGAGAATCAAATCTATGTGGTCACGACGGGGACAGTCGGGGCGCTGCCAACGGTTGATTTCATGAGGGGGAATTTCGGACAGGCCGCGGTGTTAACGCCAAACGATGTGCCTTTTCCGCCAAAGGGAATTTTGGTAGAAGGCGAGATCAACGGTGACATGGTCGTCACGGCTGATTTGGATCTGGAGCTGCTGAACCTCGTTCGGGAAAAAGGCTCCGTCACCACGTGGCGTGATCGCAGAACAGATTTGTACACAGATTGGTCCTAATGAAGTGAGATCAAGGGGGCTTACAGTGCACGATGGATTTAGAAGCTGCCAAGAAAGTTACAGAGCCGGGGAAATTGTACGCTAAAAAATTATACGTCTTCGACGGGGATAAACCGATCGAGGCTGTGATTCGCAATTATGGAAAAGTCGATTTTGACGCGCTCATTCGCGTTCAGCAGGAAAGCTTCCCTCCGCCTTTTCCATCCGAGCTATGGTGGAATGAGGAGCAGCTTACAGAGCATATCACCCGATTTCCCGAAGGGGCGCTTTGTGTAGAGGTGGCCGGTCAGGTTGTTGGGTCCATAACAGGGCTTCGCGTAGAATATGAGGAGCAGCATGCAGCTGACCATAGTTGGTCATCTTTGACGGACGATGGATACATCCGAACGCATCGTCCTGATGGCGACACCCTTTACATTGTGGACATATGTATTATGCCGGCTTACCGTAAATTTGGTCTCGGCAAGTTGATGATGCAGTCTATGTACGAAGTGGTCGTGCATCTAGGTTTAAGAAGGCTGCTCGGAGGCGGGCGGATGCCAGGTTACCACAAGCATGCCGCCGCCATGAGCGCGGATGACTATGTGAGGGCTGTCACGGCAGGCACGTTAAAGGATCCGGTTATTACTTTTTTGCTGCGCTGCGGCCGGACGCCTGTGCAGGTTGTGCCAAACTATTTGCAGGATGAGGAGTCGCTTAATCATGCGCTTTTGATGGAGTGGCGGAACCCATTTCGAATCTGACGAAGGAGTGAAGATTTTATTATGGAGTATATACGGATTACAAGCATAGACAATCCCTTGTTTCGGAGCATGCATGATCTGATGAAAGAGGTATTTCCACCAGAAGAGGTGCTCGAATACGCATTGTGGAAAGAACCGCTCGAGGACCCCGGTATCCGGGTATTCGTAGCTGTTCATGAAGGTAAAGTCGTAGGTACAACGGAGTACCGCTACTATGATGACTTCCAAGTGGCGATGACAGACTTCACCATTATCGGTCAAGCTGGGCTTGGTATCGGTCGGTTCCTGGCGCGGAAACGCTGGAGCGATCTTGAAGTATTGGCAGCTGAATCTGGCAAGCCGATGCTGGGGATGTTCGCTGAGATTTATGATCCCTATCGGACCCGAGATCATGCTTTCGGCGGCGTGAAGCCAATGGATCCTTATGTACGGCGCGAGGTATTATCGCATCTGGGCTATAAGCGGATCGACTTCCCATACGTTCATCCCTCTTGGGAGAACAATGGAGAGGCGGTTGAGGAACTCGACCTCTGTTTCTTGCCAACAAATGAGGATCAAGATGAGTTAGACGCAGGGATCGTTGTGAAGTTCCTGAAACGCTATTATTCCGTTTTGGCGAATAAACCTAAGGCGTGGCATGACATGGTTGAGGAACTCGAGGGGAAAGTAACCTTGGCGCTGAAGCCGCTTTAGAAGGGGTATGGATAGGAGACTCCAAAGGCTTCTATTTCCTCAGAATTAGGCGAAGGTTTATGGATTAGAGTCTTTAAAGGCTGTTATTGGGAAGATTTTTTTGAAATGCATTCTTTTTAGCATAAATAGCAGTCCTTAGAGGCTTCTATATTATTAAAATCTACTGAAAATGCAAAAATAGGAGTCTCTACAGACTCCTATTTTTATTGAGAAGCTCAATATCGTGTAAAAGTGCTCTGTATAACACCACGAATTGCTCCTCGTTTATTCCCTACCAACCAAAATCCAATGTCTTTCCAGTCTCGGCGAGTGTCTTGATATTGCTCAGAATCATCCACCAACTTGCCTTGGTAGTCTCGAAGCTTGGGTGGTTGGGTGTCCAATTATCATTGACCAACGTTAGTTTTGTGCAGCTCCCAACAGTCTCAAGTGACAACGTCATTCTAGATTCAAAGTCCGCATGATTCGGGTTGTAAGATGGACCGGCATGTTCGGTACAACTAATGAGCTTTTCCGGCTCGTAAGCCAATATCTTACCGTATACATGAACGGTTTCCTCACCGTCATTACCAGGCCCCACATAAGCATAATCGGATCCAATTTCAAAAGTAGACTGAAGCACACTGCCAAAAAGAATCTTACGCGTCCCCTCTGGAGTCACGAGAATATCCCACACTTCTTTCAGTCCTGCCCCAATGTAAAACTCGTATTTGAGTTCCATATACTTCCACTCCTTTGGTATGTGTTATGATTAAGTATAGATGATTGTACAACCTATGTATTGTAAAAACGCGACAAGGAGTGAGCGAAGTGATTCCCAAAGCCTCCAAGCCCAGCCTAGGTATTATGAATCTGCAGCAAGGCGAGCAGAAATTCCAGCTTTCGCGACTTACCCCATCCGAAGATCTGGCCTATTTCATCCGACATTACTGGATAGTTAGGTGGGATTTAACCGACCAGGAGCCTTATTTGCAGCATGTTATCCCGAATCCCTGTGTTAATCTCCTCGTTGAACCAGGTCGAACGGCCATCTACGGTCCGGGGAAAGAGAAGTATGGGCATTATTTGCAAGGCCAAGGATGCGTGTTCGGCGTCAAATTCAAGCCTGGCGGATTTTACCCTTTTGTGAGGCAGCCGATTTCCGGTTTGCTGAACAATCCAATGAGTGTCCAGAGCGTTTTTGACATAGATCCACGTCGACTTGAAACGGATGTTTTTGCTCAAAAGGAAGAACATCTTATGGTTTCACATATCGAGCAGCTGATCCGTCCTAAGCTTCCTGAACAGGATGAACAGGTCGTTTTTATTAATAGGATTATCGATCATATCAATCAGAAGCCCGATCTCACCAAAGTAGATACTCTCTGCGATTACTTCAATGTGAATAAAAGAACGCTGCAGCGCCTGTTCGACCACTACGTCGGAGTTAGCCCCAAGTGGGTGATCAAACTGGCCCGAATCCAGAATGCTGCGGAGACGACGGATCTAAGCCGGAGGCATAATTGGTCCAAGCTCTCCATGGATCTTGGTTATCATGACCAGTCGCATTTCATCAAAGACTTCAAGTCCATTATCGGCCAGACGCCTGATGAATATGCTCGGCTGACGGTATGATAAAAAAGGACCGACACCTTGCTGTCGGTCCTTTTCATTTGAAGGGTTGAAACTTATCGTTGCGCCTTACAGTTTAAATCGATGAGCCATGAACTGCATCTCTGAGGACATGATTTCCAATGATTCCGAAGCGGATGTCAGCTCCTCCATCGCCGCGAGCTGCTCTTCCGTAGACGAGGAAATCAGATGCGCCAAATCATTGGTCTGGTTCGCCATTCGTTCGATTTCCTGCAAGGAAGCGGCAATTTCCTGCGAGCTGGCAGACATCTCTTCGGCTGCTGCCGAAGCTTCCTGTACTTGATTCACAACGCTCCGCGTTGCGTCGAGAATACGAACAAAAGCTTGACCCGTATGCTGGATTGCACTCACACCTGCAGAAACCTCATGCTCGCCTTTTTCCATCGCCTCACCAGCCTGCTTCATATCCAATTGGATGTCTTGGATCAGCTCGGCAATTTCAGCGGCAGATGCCGAAGAACGCTCAGCGAGCTTTTTCACCTCGCCAGCTACGACGGCAAATCCTTTACCTTCATCTCCAGCACGCGCTGCTTCAATAGATGCGTTCAAAGCTAGCAAATTGGTTTGAGTGGAAATATCCGTGATTACCTGGACGATGTCCCCAATATGCTGAGAACGTTCTGTAAGTTTCTCAACAATCTTGGCGAGATCGCCCACTGTAAGACTTACAGCATTCATCTGCATGGTTGTCTCGTTAATCAGGTGGTTACCTTGCTCCGCTTCCTTCAGCGTCATCTCTGATGCTTCATAGGCGGCAGACGAGGTTGTCGCGATCCGATGAATTCCAACAGCCATTTCTTCCATCGCTGTCGAGCTTTCATTGACACTGCGGGCCTGCGTTTCGTTGCTTATGACCATATCTTCAATAGAGGTCGAAATTTGATTGCTCGCTGTTGTCGTTTCCCCAATGGACTGGTTTAGTTCATGAGAAGAGTCCGTTAACTTATCTGAATTAGCTAAGAGCCCTGAAACGATTTGGCGTAGATGGTTGTGCATCAATTGAAAAGAAACCGCGAGTTCACCAATTTCGTCGTTATTGCTTACTTTTAACTGGGCTGAACGAAGATCTCCCATAGCGAACTGTTCCGCCTGAAGAGCAAGCTGTTTAATCGGTCTGGAAATATGGAAGGCAAAAAACGTCATCACCACGCCTCCAATTACCCAGCAGCAAATCAACGTAATGAGGATCGTGTTCAAAATATGAACTTGTCCCGTATTGTAATCCTGCATATAAGAGCCTGCCGAAATGATCCAACCCCAATCCGAGTTCGTCGCCTCAGCAAACGCGATTTTTTCTCCTTCTTTGGTAGAGTTGGGAAGCGGCCAATTATAGATCGTGAAATCTCCTCCGCTTTTTCCTTTTTGAATCATATCCTTGATGTAATAAAAGCCGTCTTTTGTCTGTTTATCTAGAATGTTTTGACCTTCCAAAGATGGATGTGCCAGCAAGTCTCCATTCTCATTCAAGATGAAAAAGTAACCGTTGGCACCGAGATTGATGTTGGCATTGATTGAACGCGTTCCATCTTTCTTTGCTCCAAGCAGTATCTCCTTCACTCTTTCCTGAGCGTCTTCTTTCGACATCGTTCCCTGTTTCGAAGCTTTTTCAAAAGCAGCCGTTAGCTCCAACGCCATTTCGACCGAATTTTTCAAATTGCTTTGAATCAATTTATCGGTTTCTTGGGTTGAAACATTATACGTAATAGCACCTAACACTAATATGGGTGTTAACAGTAAAAGCAGAGAAACCAACATTAGTTTTTTGCGAATGGTTAATCGCCATATTTTTTTGTTTTTTGACATCTATACCCCTCCTCGGATCCATGACTATAGTCCTGATTGTAAAATAAGTATGAATTTTTTACCATCGACTTCCTTGCAAAATAATGTCACTTCAATGAACTTTTTGTGAAATTTTACCTATTGTATGTGAGAAAGGCCATTATCTGTCGGGGCAAGGAAGTTCCGAAACTGATTTTTATTAATGAGCGTGGATCGGAGTGAGGCAAAGGGGTCATTACGATTCTTGTCGCAATATACAGTTTTTCTGAATATGTCATGGAGCTTCAAGAGCAGTCCTTCTTTTTTGCACCTTTTGAAGCAGCGCGATAGCCTTAAAAAGGAGAACGGGATGCCGGCATGAAATTGCCGGCACCCCGTTCTTTGGTACTAAGCGGTCGCTCGCCGAGCGACGCGGAGATCTAGCGGCAGCCATGCTGCGTGCACGAGCATGTGCGCCACGATGGCAGCGGCGAGGCCATGCTGCCAGAACAGCCAACCGCAGTAGAGCGACACCCACAGGTTTAGGACGAGTATCGCCGTCCAGAACCGTGGGGTGAGCTTGCAGCCTGCGGCAGCATACGAAGGCGCGTGCCCCGCTGCGAACGCGATGCCGCTCACGAGGATCGAGAGCCAAACTCCCGTGGCGGTGACACCGCCGCCGGGAGTTAGTAACGAGATCAACCATGCTAGGAGGCTCAGGAGTCCCCAACGAATGAGCACTTCCTCGACGACGCCACCGTAGAGCACGCGTACCCAAATTCCGCTTGCAAAGCGGAATTGCTCCATGCTGGCGACGGTGGCGTCGTCAAGCCAAGGCCGGAATACGAAGTAGTATCCGGCCAAGAAGACCGCGGCTCCTGGTGCGCCGACCAGGAGCCCTGCGAGGAGCTGCGGGCGCAGCAGCTCCCAGAGTCTAAAACCGCCTTCACCTTGCGCGAAGGCGAGAAGGAAGGGATCTGCGAGCCCGGCGCGGGGCGCGAAGTAGGCGCCAACAACGGCGAGCAAGGTAACGACCAGGCCAGTCTGGACGAAGACGAGCAGCCGTAGTATAGGTGCAGGTGGGAGCTTCTTCTTGCCTTCCGGTATCGGAAGGCGGCCTAAAGTGTGCACGATGCCGTAGGACATCAGCGCCAGCCCCGGGAGGCAGCTAATTAGTAATATAAATACGACAGACCAGTGAAACATATGGCATCATCCTTTTCTTAACTTTTACAATCAACTAAATATCGAGGACCAAACAACGTGCAAGAAGAAGTCCCCGGCCATATGAGAAAGGATGGCATATTCCAATCCTTTTTTCCAATACAGATATCCGAAGAAAATCCCTAGAAGACCGTTACCGATGAGTGCTCTCACGATTAATACAGGAGTAAGCTCTCCGAATAGCATTTGCGTTGCTGGTAAATGTCCAAGCCCGAACAGCAGAGCTGCCACGACGATAGCTATCCCATACAGATAAGCCGGGATATGTGTACGATTTCTGAGAAACCTGGAGAATACCCATACGAGCAGTGTCATCAAACACAGCCGCACCAGCACTTCTTCGACGATACCGCCATAGAACATCGTTAACGCACTCTTCCATAAGGATACCGAGGGGACGATAGAGAGTGCAGGGAGAAAGGGTTTAAACAAGTAGATTTCCAGAACCAAAATCAACAGAGTGCCGACACAACTGCCTAAGAAAGAGATAATAAGCCATCTTTTTGAAAAGTCAATAAAGCGACCTTCATTCAACCAACTTCTCCATATCCGCAGATCCAGCCCTACTTTAGCTGCAAGCGAAAGACCGATCCAACTCGCAATCAAGGTCATGACAGTAACCTGTAATACCATCAGAGCGATGGTGACGCCAATTGGAAGGCCGGCTTGATCCATTGTTTGACTCAAACCGCCCGACATCATGGACATCTGATACGGAAGCACAGTAATTCCGCCAAATGCGCCGAGCAAAGTAAGAGATAATATAAGCCGTCTATTTTTATGAAGTGGAATTGGCATTTGTTCACATCCTTGTACGATTATTATTTGCGTGACCAGTTTCGGTGTATTTTACGGACTGCGAATAGATAGACGATGAAGGGGAACGGCACTTGAATGATCCCCCAGATCCCCCAGAACCAAGGGTATTTCGCGCCGCGTTTGCGTGCATCCATGAACAACCATGTGCTTTGCGCGAGTAGAAGAAGGGCAATTCCGACCCATGCCCAGAGGGGCAGTTGATCCCATTTTGGATCATTCATAGTGGTGTTCCTCCTGTTTGCGAGCGAGTAGCCAGACCAGAGGCGCTACAACAGCGAGAACTTGAAAAGTGATGAAAACGACAGGCTGTGCATTCATCATTGCATATAAGAGCGAGAGCAGCAGCAGAGCGGTTATCCACAATATGAGCAAGTCTCTCCTGAGCTTTGAACGCTGTTTGCTTTGCGTTTCAACGATTTGCTGATCGAACCAAGAGGGGCTTGGTGTGAAAGCCGGAAAGAGCTCATCGAGCCGTTGAAGCCCTTCTTGCAGCTGTTGTGCCATCATCTCATCTGTACCCTCTAGCCCTCGATAGACATCACTGCCTTTATAGCTTTGGCCGTCATCAAGGTTCTTGCTCCCGTCGTTTTTCGAAACTTCGCTTTTCTTCGGATCTTCCGGTTCCATCTACGCCAGCTCCTTTCGCAATTGTTTGAGTGCATGGTGCACTCTCGATTTGGCTGTGCCCTCTGCTATGGAGAGCATTTGCCCAATTTCCTCATACGTATAGCTATAGTAATGCTTGAGAATAACCGGGATACGGCTCTCCTGCGGCAGCTCTGCCAAGGCATTCAGCACATCAGGCCAAGCCTCATGTTGATGTCCGGCCTGCCACTGCATCTGACGTAAGGATTGCTGCTGTTCTTGCTCCTGCCAATGCTTCTCGCGTTTGCGCCGTCTTCCTTGATCAATCATCAAATGAGTGGCGATGGTTATGAGCCAAGATGAGAATTTGGACTTCCCATTGTACAGCTTTATTTTTTCGATACATCGGATCATGGTTTCTTGCGTAATATCCTCAGCCATCGGTGGATTAAGCGTTATTTTCAGCAGATACTTGTATACAAAAGCATAATGCTGCTGCAGCAGCTGGGACAGAGCAGTTTTGTCTCCCTGTATGGCTTGACGAATTAATTCGTGCTCTTCCAAGTGAATGAACATCCTCTCTGCCTGAATTCCTAGATAATACGAACAGCTCCGATAAATCGTTCAATGCGCACGAAAATTTATGTAAAATTATTTATTAGCTTACCACGCCATTGTTCAGACATGTATAATGACATCAGGTAAGAACTTTAGAATGATGGAGGACAACATGTTGAAACAAGGCGTATTACCAAGAGCAGGACTGTCACCGCTGGAGCTGGAGGAAGTTCGGAAGCTTTGGGAGGTTTGTAATAGCCATGACCATATCGAGATTAAACTGAATTGGAGCACACTATCGGATCGTCCGTCTGGCGTGACGAATGACTTTCTATTTTATCAAAATGACCGTCTTGTCGGCTTTTTGGCTATATATTGCTTTATGTCTACGGAAGTAGAGATTAGCGGGATGGTGCATCCAGAGGCGCGGCGCCAAGGTATTTTTGGCCAAATGGTTCAAACAGCGATAGCCGAGTGCCGGCGCAGGGAAGTACCGAAGCTGATTTTTATTAATGAGCGTGGGTCGGAGAGCGGCAAAGCTTTCCTTACGAATCTTGGCGCAACATACAGTTTTTCTGAATATGTCATGGAGCTTCAAGAGCAAGCGGCAGAGACTCCACAAGATTCAGCTATGAATGAATTCATTGCCATTCGTTTAGCGGATGTACAGGATACGGAGCTGCTGGTTAAGCTCAATATGTCAGGGTTCAACATGTCGGAGAGCGACACGAGAGAGTATGTCACCCAAACCATAACCGGCGACAAAGAGCGGACGTGGATCGCGGAGCTTGGCGAGAAGCGAGAGCCCATTGGGAAGATTGGTGCCATGGTCGAAGCAGAAGAGAGTGGATTCATCTATGGCTTTAGTGTAGTGCCGGCGTATCGGGGCAAAGGCTATGGGCGGCGTATTTTGAGCCAAACAATAACAGAATTAAAACAGCTGGATCATGCTAGTTTCATTAAGCTGGAAGTATCTGTTGAGAACGAGAAGGCTTTAGGCTTATACGAATCATGTGGTTTTAAGACGAAAAATGCGAATGACTATTACGTGCTTCTACTCAGCTAAAAAGATAAAAAGGATAGAGAGGCAGCCTTGGCTGCCTCTCTATCCTTTTTATAGTTGATAAGAAAGTATAAGTTTATACTGTAGCTTCGCATCAACCTTAACAAACACGGTCGTCCCTGAAGGACGACGAAGTCGTTTATCATTGAAAGAATAAGAAAGTATAAAGTTTTCTGAGGCATGAGAGAATGAGATGATTCCATTGCACATAATCCAATCTGCACCTCATAATGATATACCCATTCCTTAGAATACTGCACATTTTCCATTGGGAGTGGATCTAGCCAATTCATATTCATATTGTTGCAAAGCGTACAATAACCTACAGCCGGTACACAAGCTGTAAAGATGTTTTTCATCGTTACAGTCGCGAGGGGGAAGTGAAAACGTGTCTCTAACGATGTTTTGCATTCTTACAAACGATAAAAAAGCAGTTTTATGCCGCTGAGCGAAGCTGTAAAGATATTTTTTATCGTTACAGATACAAGGGGATGTGGAATCGTGTCTGTAACCATATATTTCATCGTTACAGACGAGAAGATGGCGGATTGGTATCTTAACGAGTGAGTGATAGCAAGAGAAGTTCGTTCCCCATGCAAAAAAAAGGATTTAGACAATAACCCGCCCATCGGTCAGGTTTTATTTGCGTAACCCTTGTCTATGGGTGGGGAGCTTGTTATTCATTCTCGGCGAAATCCTGAGACACAGCCGACTGATCATAATGGTCTCTTGCCTGTTCTACATCGGAATAATGATCGACCGTCCATTTTTTTAACTCCTGCATCGGTTTTAACAAACTTTCACCGAGTGGAGTTAGTGAATAGTCAACACGAGGTGGAATGGTTGGCGTCAGATGGCGCATGACAAGTCCGTCCCTTTCCAGTTGACGCAAGGTTTGGGTTAGCATTTTTTTGGAAATGCCTTCAATACGCCTTCCCATCTCTCCATATCGTGCGCTGCCATTCTCCAAGGCATAGAAGACAAGCACCGTCCATTTGCTCGAAATGATCTCAAGCATTCTGCTGTAGCCGCAAACTTTCAAGGATATGTCAGGATGGTTTCGTTTGTCGGTGAAGAACATCATTTACCTCCTAATGCACCTTTTGGTGCCCAGTGAACAAATAAGTGCCTACTTACTCAATTTTATTTGATGGGCTAATATATGTCTATATTGAGTTGTGAAGGAGAGATACCCTATGAAAGTTATTCAAATCCAAGGTGGTTATGGTCTTACACATGTCAAGCAGGCAGAACGCCAAATACCGGTTCCGGGGCCAAATGAGGTGCTTATTAAGGTTCGTACGGTTTCCCTGAACTCCCGTGATCTGGGTGTCATTGGTGGTTTCTATCAACCCGATCTGTCGAACCCGTTGGTACTGACTTCAGATGCTGTTGGCGAGGTTGTTGCTCTTGGTGCGCAGGCATCCAGATTCAGTATTGGCCAACGGGTCAGCGGCATTTTTACGCAAAGTTGGATTTCTGGTGAAGCGACCCAGGCCAACTGGAGTAGCACGCTTGGCAGTCCGCTGGACGGGATGCTGGCTGAATACGTGGTCTTGCCTGAGCAAGGACTTGTGCATGTACCGGATTACCTGACAGATGCGGAGGCAGCAACGCTTCCATGTGCGGGAGTGACGGCTTGGCATGCAATTATCGAAGAAGGGGGTGTCAAAGCAGGCGATACGGTTGTGGTGCAGGGGACGGGAGGCGTTTCTTTGTTTGCACTGCAATTCGCCAAGCTTCAAGGAGCGTCCGTTATCGTGACGTCAAGCAGCGATGAGAAGCTCGAGAAAGCCCGTCAGCTGGGTGCGGATTTTGGGATTAACTACAGGGTTCATCCTGAATGGGAGAAAGAGGTACTGAAGCTTACCGAAGGTCGAGGTGCAGACCATATTATTGATGTGGGCGGAGCGGAGACACTTAATCAATCTATCACAGCACTTCGTGTTGGAGGCCGAATCAGCATCGTTGGACTTCTCTCCGGCGGCTCGGTAGAAGGTTTCCACGTGGTGCCCGCGATTTTGCGCAGGGCGCGGCTTCAGGCTATTAATGTGGGGAGCAGAGAGATGTTTGAATCCATGAACCGTGCCATTACGAATCATAAACTTCGTCCTGCGATTGATCGCGTTTTCCGATTTGAACAGGCTATTGACGCTTTCAAATATTTCGAAAATGGTTCTTACTTCGGAAAGATCTGCATTACGCTTTGACTCAACATAAGAAATGGCATCATATCATTTTTAAAATATGCTTTGGTTTGGGGTAAGCGGTGCTTACCCCTGATAATCTAGGGATTAATGAAAAATAAGTTCGGATGAACCGCTGATGATCGTGCCTGTATTCTGACCTTCACAAATTTCTTTCATGGAGCCAGGCTTATCGAAGTTGAAAACATGCATAGGGATTTGATAATCTCGCGCCAGAATGAAGGCGGACTGATCCATGACCTTGAGGTCATTTTGGATAACGTCGTTATAGTGGAGTGATTTGTACTGAAGAGCTTCCTTATGGTGCTTCGGATCTTTATCGAAAACACCGTCAACCCCCTGCTTCGCGACGAGAATCGCTTCACAGTTGACTTCAATGGCTCTTTGGACCGATGGATAATCGGTGGTGACGAAAGGCTGCCCATTACCGCCAGCGAAAATAACGATGTACCCTTTTTCCAAGTGATGAATGGCCCTCAGTCGGATGAAAGGCTCTGCCACCGAAGCGATCGGAATCGCAGTCATGACGCGCACTTCAGCTTCGCTCTTCGCTTTGAGAACACCGCGCAGCATCAAGCTGTTGATGACGGTAGCAAGCGTGCCGATATTATCAGCCTCTGCCTTCTCGATTCCCCAACTCTCGCCCATATTCCCGCGAAAAATATTTCCTCCGCCTATCACGATGCACACTTCGACACCTAGATTGACAACGGTCATAATCTCATTGGCAATGTGATTAAGCTGCGTAGGATCAAAGCCAAACTCACTATCTCCAGCTACTGCCCCGCCACTAAGTTTAATTAGGACCCTTTTGTACCGCATATCCATCTCTCCTCCCAGATGAGAAAATCTGTCGTATTGACCATAACCATAAGTACGACCTGCGCCGGTGGGCGCATTGTACCCATAAAAAAACACTAAAGCAATGAATGCTTTAGTGTTCCATGAATGAGAAATAGGAAAAGTTCACGTTGCTAACATCAACAGGACCCTTCATACGCCTCACACCTTCCGTCTATGTTTAAAAGTTATTGTACACGAATTAAGAGGAAGAATGCAATTTCTGCGGCACACGCATATGAACGAACAGACCAATCACGACTAGGATCAAGAGAGAGCCCAAGGCTACGCGACTAGCCAGGTTGCCAGATGACGCTAGCGCCCAGGTAATCGTACCATAGAGTGCAGGCCCAACGATCGAGGACACTTTACCTGAAAAGGCGAACAATCCGAAGAATTGACCGCGTTTCTCTTCCGGCGTTAGCTCAACAATCAGTGTGCGGGAAGTGACCCACATGGCGCCCATAGATACCCCATACAAGCTGCCGGCAACCCAGAATATGCTCTGACTAGTTGCAAATGCCGCTAAGGAGATCGCAATAATAAGGATGAAGGCGACGATGGTCACTGCTCTTTTGGGACCAATATTTCTGGCCACATAGCCGAAAAGGAACGAACCGATGATGCTTGATACCGTTGAAACGAGGTAAAGAAGAATGAATTGCCCCGTGGTGAAGCCCATAACGGTATTCGCGTAAATGGCCATCACGGCAATCGCCGTGGCAATCGCATCGTTAAAGAAGAAGTAGGCGATCATGAACAAGAAGGCAGCTCGGTACTTTCTTGCTTCTTTGAACGTATCCCAAATCTCACGGTAACCGCTGAGGAGCGACTTTTTCCCGCTGACGGGCTTCTGAGGCTTCTCTTTGTAAAAAAACATGATCGGTAAAGAGAAGATCAGAAACATAAGCGCACTAGGGATGAACGTATTTTCAAAATGATTGCCATTGATCAATGGAAACACGATAAGTCCAACTAATGTACCGACATAACCAACCGCTACGCCAACTCCGGAAATGATGGGGATTTCACGTGCATTACCCAGATCCGAAATCATTGAATCGTAGAAGATTAAGCTTGAATTGTAAAAGAATTTGGCGACCATGAAAAAGAAAATCACGCCTAGTATGGAGGTGTTGAGTCCCATCCACTGCTGGTCTGTATGCCAAAGGGCCGAAGCGCCCATGAGCAGAGTTGCCGCGATAGCAATAAGCGTAAAGGGAACGAGGTAAGCCTTCTTTTTACCTGTCCGGTCAATCCAAACCCCAAATAAGGGAGACAACAACACGAGGAAAAAGCTGGATATCGCATTGGAGTAAGTAATGAAAGTACTGGCGATCTGATTTAATTCTTCGCTCTTGCCTAACGTTTCTTTTAAATAAAATGGATAAAACACAGTCACGATATTGGAGGAAAAAATCGTATTCGCGAAATCGTACATCGCCCAAGCGAATATCGGTAAGGAGAAGAACAGGGTCCAGACTTTACGTGCTTGCACCTTATTGGAAGCGGATTCAAGCTTTGCCACTAGGGTCACACCTTTCCTTCTCATCAATTGGTATTTCTCTAGTATATTGGCTATAAGGCCGAGAAATCCCTCTGTATTTACAATAAAAAAACTCTCCCTCTTATTAATTTGGAAGGAGAGAGAGTATGCCGCTATGGTTGCATGGATTGTCTAACCGAAGGCTCTCTTTGATGCGTTATGCATCCGATTGCGGCTTTTTGATTTCGACCTCGATCATATCCATGCTCTCTTTCATTTCAAGCACATCGATGCCGTTACGCTGTAAGGTGGTCGAAAGCTTCTCTTTATTTTGGGCGGGGAAAACGTACGCATTACTTTGCTTATTATCGAGGAGACGTTTCGCCACCTGGACAAGACGTTCCATTGTGAACGGCTTTTTGAGATATTTCTCAATCTCTTTCTCGTGATAATCATGAGGTGGATCGAGCGCTGTTGAAACGATAACAGGGGTCTGATAGTGCACTGGATGACGGTATAAATCAGCGATGAAATCCCAACCTGTTTTGGCGCCTTCTAGATGAATATCGACGATAAAAAGAATCGGTCCCTCGTCTTTACAGCGATTAAGCGCAATAATGCCCTCTTCAGCAGAACGAAGCTGCATGGAGGGGAGCCCCAACTTGTTCAATGCAACTTGAATGAGCTTCGCCAGATTATCGTCATCTTCGAAAATAACAATTTGACCATCCATGGTTGAAATCTCATATAGATCGAACTCAATTCGGAATGTTGTACCTTGTCCCATTTCGGATGTATAGGAGATATGACCGTTGTGTCCTTCTACAATCTCTTTGACAATAGCGAGACCTAAGCCGGTACCCCCAATCTGACGTCGGTCGGAGTTATCGACACGAAAGAACTTGGAGAACATTTGGTCACGGGCTTCCTCTGGGATGCCGAGTCCGTAATCTTGAATCGCTATGGTGATTTTACCTTGGTCGACAGTTAGGTGAATATCAATGTGATCTGCTCCTGGCGAATACTTAATCGCATTGCTGATCAGGTTGTCGAATACTTGACGAATACGGTCAGCATCGGCTCTCACATATAGTTCCGTTTCTTGCTGATGAATGAGAATACGATGGTTATGCTTATCCTGCCACTGCTCGACGATCTCTTGCAAAGTAGGCAGCAGATTGACTGGAGAGAAATGATACAGTTGTCGACCGGACTCCATCCGCTGCAAATCAAGGAAATCGTTGATTAAATTCGATAAGCGATGTGCTTCTTTATAAATGGTTTCCATATATTTCTTTTGTTTCTCTTGTGAAAGATCCCGATGCAGCAAGATCTCGATAAAGCCAAGCACACTGGCAAGGGGAGTTCGCAGCTCGTGAGATACAATACTAATGAATTCATTCTTCATTTCGTCAATTCGCTCTTCTTCGGTGCGATCACGGAATACGAATAAGTAGCCTTGCTGTTCGGTATCTTCGCTGACTACGGTCGCATATAGCTCCGCGTGTTGGACCTGATCCTCAAGCTCGAAACTAAAGCGTTGTGTGAGATTAGACAGTGAGCCATCGATCAGCGCTTCAATGGATGATGCTACGCCTATAAAGCTCGGAGAATCGGCAGCTATTTCGTGACTGCTATCAACTAGGTTCTCGCCTATGCGTTCATTTAAACTGAAATACCGATGCATTCGATGATTGGAAAAAAGGATGGTACCTTGCGAATCACACATCATCATGCCCTCATGTGCGGATTCCAAAATATTTTGAATCAGATCGCGCTGCCCTTCGATGAGCTGCTTCTCCGTTGTTAATTGATCATTCAGCTCTGCTAAGCTGGCAGCTTGCCCTAGCCTCTCGTCATTCATAACCTGCGCGTAGAAGGCGAGTCCGAACTGACGAACTAAACCTTTGGTCAATCGTTGGTTACTTTCTTGAAAGAGGGAGCTTTGATAGCTTGTTAGCAGTAAGAAGCCAATGACCTTCTGTTTATCGTCCAAGAGAGGGACATATTGATCGACAGCTTGTGTCATTCCCCCATGGACACCTTGTTCATGACCGAATACATCTCGTGTATGCACAATAGGTGTCCCTTCATCGAAAACACGCCTAGCTGGTCCAAAAAGCTCTCTCTGACTCCAATTAATATGATCCTTCGGATAACCAATGGAATGAATGACTTCATAAGATGAAGCGTCCTCTGTGTAACGTTCCATGACGACCAGAGCCGCATCCTGCGATAACGAATTGAGCAGAGCTGGCAGCGTATGTTTCAAGAAATCTTTCAGCTTCACGTAGCCTGTAAGCTTCTCCTGATAGGACGAGATGAGTTCCAAATCCCTTTCTCGTTCGGATAGCTTCGCGAGTGTGATCTGCTGTTCCTCCTGCTGGGCCATAATCTCCTCATTCTGCGTCTCCAAGCTCTCAGCCATATAGCGATACGTTTCCTCGCTTCTACGAATCTCTTCTTCGGCAAGATAGGCTCGATAGGAAATGAAAATGGACATTCCACCTGCAATTAAGGCAATAATACTGCCGACCATTGTAATCGTACGGGAGGTTTTACCTGCATTAAGGGAAGCTGTATAGGCATCTGACGTGATTTGCTCTATGGACTTCTCGATGCTTACATGAACAACTCGGTAGCGATCCATCATCGTTTTGCCGGACGCAATGCGAGCTTTCGATTCTTCTGTTTTTCCAGCACGAACCAACTCCAATTGTGTGTCGAAGAACTTCTGTAAATTATTAATAGCTGGTATGGCTTGCGTGTCCATAATGAGCTGCAAAGTGGGATACTTTTTATCGTATTGGCTGATCATGTTCAGATCAAGTTCCAGCTGCTTTTTACCAGTCGTATAGGGCTCCAGGTATTGCTCATTCCCCGATAATTCAAAACCGCGGATACCCGTTTCTTGGTTAATCAAATCTTTAAGCAGGCTGTTCGTTGTGTTGGAAATCGGAATGGAATCGTGCACGAGCGCATTGCTTTCATTTTCCATATTACGAGAGGCGATAAAGTTGGATACACTCACAAATACTAGTAAAACAACGATTAAAATAACGTATAGCATGGAGATCCGAGATCTCGTGAATGACTTCATAGCAATCGGTCACCTAGATTCTAATAGGATGAAAGGATGTACTAAAAATTCGACATGTGTCTACAAACTCCTTTTAAAAACGATCATGTTATGTTTTCTTCCATCAATGCATTGCAAGATAGGGAAATGTCGTTTAAAATATGATTCATTACACGATTGATGTTAAGTTTTAAGATCATCGAAGTTTGCTTGAGGAGGGCGCACAGTGCAGGTAAAAGACAGCAGGATTCCGCCACTACACGAAGTACGTCCATTCTTCCAACCGATACTTTCACTTCAGAGCCAAGAAATCATCGGCTACGAAACACTGGGAAGACGAATTCGGGAGAGTAGTGTCGAAAGTTTGGGGCCTTTTTTCAAAAATCCTGACATTCCCGAAGACATGCAGCTTCATATTGATCGGCATTTGAGGGAGCGGGCGATTGAACAGCTAGCTTCGGCTCAAGATGAGAGTTCCTTATTCATCAACTTAAAACCTTCATGGATCTATCAAACCTATAAGCGCACAGGTGTACTGCCGACTATCGAGCTATTAAGGAAATATCAAATAGATCCAGCGCGTATCGTGATCGAAATTACCGAAGAAGAATTCACAGGCAAGCTTCACGAGCTGACGCAAATTGTAGAATTATATCGAGAATTCGGCTGTACGATTGCCATTGACGATGTGGGCAGCGGGTTTAGCAATTTCGACCGAATCGCCAGTCTGCAACCGAAGATATTGAAGATCGATCTTAATATTTTGAAAAAAAGCGCCGTCCACGCCGGCTACAAGGCGCTAATGCAATCCTTTTCCATTCTAGCGGCTCAAATGGGGGCTTCCCTGCTTGTCGAAGGGGTGGAAACAAAGCAAGAATTGCGCAGTGCTCTTCAGATCGGAGCCAGGTATGTACAGGGCTATCTCTTCTCCAAAGCTGAACCGCAGTTGCAGCGCCGGGATGCCTTCAAGTCAATGCTGAAAGAGGAAATGAAACTCTTTGGTCAAGAAGAACTTGGGCGCTATAGCCGCCTTTTGACTATTCATCAAAGTCTAGATTTGCTTATCCATTCTACAGTCTGTATATCAACATCTGAAGAGGCAGATCGTGTCATCGAAAATATCATTAGCAACGTGTCGGAAAACTGTATACGTATGTACATATGTCGGGAGGACGGCTACCAAATCTCGTCCAACTACAGCCGCAAAGACGAAACATGGAATAAAGATGAGAGTTATCGCGGGGCAAACTGGACATGGAGACCCTATTTCATCTCCAACATCATGATGATGAACCTGCAAAAACAAGGGATCCTATCGCAAGCATACACGGACTTAGACACCTCGCATGAGATTCAGACTTATTCCTGTGCATTGGGAGAGGGCTTTTATTTGTTTGGGGATTTGATGATTTGATTTGAGAGATTTATTAAGAGATTGAGAGATTGTTTTTGAGAGAGTACGTGGCAGAGAGCTCGAATGAGAAAGTGCGTGACAGAGAGTGCGTATGAGGTAGTGCGTGAAATCGAGTGTCTTGTGAGAGGTTACCCCGGGTGGCCTTTTTTGTGTTGGAGTAAGCTCTCGGTCGATCAGACAACAGACTTAGACCCAGACCCAGAGCCAACCCCAAAGGCAAAGCCAAAGCCAGAGCCAGAGCCAAAGTCAAGGCCAAGGCCAAAGCCAAAGCCAAAGCCAAAGCCAACCCCAACCCCAACCCCAACCCCAACCCCAACCCCAACCCCAACCCCAACCCCCGAGAAATTGCTATTCCGACTAATCTAAAAACTCCGCAAACGAGCTAATATTGGCTGATTTGGCGGCAACAGGATTCTATTAGAAACAACTAATCCAAAAGTGCATCAAATGATGGGGAATTTTCATTTTTGGATGAGATGATGCATTTTGTGCATCAAATATCCGTGTTTTGATTCAAAATGGGCGGTATGTGTCGAATTTGCAGCAGTTTTTGCAGCAATACCTCTGAAAATGTGGCTACCTGCTGAAAGAGATGCACGATTTGCATCAAAGTAGGCGGAGAAGCTTTTGGTGATTAGAGGTTTGATTCGTTCATTCGAGTGGAATTTAGGCGGAAAAAATCCTGCACAAAACTATGCAGGATTCTGTCAAACGAATATGATGCGTCGTAGCGTGCCTAACCTGAACTCCGGTCCAAGCCCGGTCCCAAACCCCAGACTCCTAAGCCTCGACCCACTCGCGGCGCAACGAGAACAAATCGCGAAGCTCGTCGGTCGACAGCTCGGTGATCCAGTTCTCGCCGGAGCCGACGATTTGCTGGCTGAGGCCTAGCTTGCGCTCGATCATCTCATCGATGCGCTCCTCAAGCGTGCCCAGCGTCACGAACTTGTGCACCTGCACATGGCGCGTCTGGCCGATACGGAAGGCGCGGTCCGTCGCTTGATTCTCGACGGCGGGGTTCCACCAGCGATCGTAGTGGAACACATGATTCGCCGCCGTCAGGTTGAGCCCGATGCCGCCGGCCTTCAGCGAAAGAATGAACACATTCCGCTGCTCGTCGACCGGCTGGCTGACGTCTTGGAAGTGCGCGATCATCTCATCGCGCCCATTCTTCGGTGTTCCGCCGTGCAGGAACAGCACTTTCTCGCCTAGCTCCTGCTGCAGCACATGCTGTAGCAGATTGCCCGTCTCCACAAACTGCGTGAAAATCAAGCATTTGTCGCCCTCTTGGCGCAGCTCCTGCACCATCTCGAGCAGGCGCTCCAGCTTGTTGGAGCGTCCGCTCCATGGCGCGTGAATGCCTTCTTTGAGCAGCAAAGCAGGGTGATTACACACCTGCTTCAGCTTTGTCAGAGCGGCGAGAATGAGACCTCGCCGCTCCATGGCGGAGAGCTTATCTAGACGATCGAACATGTCTTGGATGTAGTTCTCATACAGCGAGCCCTGCTCGGCGGTAAGCGAAATGAACGTCTTCGACTCGTTCTTCTCCGGCAGATCCAGCTGAATCGCGGGATCTTTCTTCTCGCGGCGCAGCAGGAAAGGGCGGATCAGCTTCTGCACCTTGCCGATCGTCTCACTATCACGCGTCTTCTCGATCGCATTCACATAGCGGTGCGTGAATTCGCGAACCATACCCAGGTAGCCCGGGTTCGCAAAATCAAAGATCGACCACAGCTCCGTGAGCCGATTCTCGATCGGTGTTCCCGTTAACGCTATGCGATGGTAACCATCGAGTCGGCGAATAGCGGAAGCTTGCTTCGTATAAGCATTTTTTATATTTTGGGCTTCGTCCAAACAGATGGAGTTCCAGGCAATTGAGCCTAGCTCAACTTCATCCAGATGGGAAAGCGTATAGGATGTCAAAACCAAATCGACCTTGCCAACGACTTGTTCATTAAAAGCTGGTCCCTTTAATCGTTGAGGGCCATAGTGAAGATGAACCTTCAGAGACGGCGCAAAACGCTTAAGCTCCATCTGCCAGTTCCCAAGCACGGACGTCGGACATACCAAAAGGGATGGTGTGTCAGGCTTCTCGTTCTCTTTCACCGTGAGTAAATACGTAATCCACTGGATCGTCTTCCCGAGACCCATGTCATCGGCCAAACAACCGCCTAGGCCGAAACGGCGCAGGAACAACAGCCATGAGATACCGTCCACTTGATAGTGGCGCAGCGAACCTTGAAAGCTAGGCGGTGGCTGTATCGTCGGAATCGACTCTACTTGCGTAAGCTGATCGACCATGTGGCGCAGCTGTTCGTTCAGCTCTACCTCCATCTCGATGTAGCGCATCGCTTCGGGGTCATCCTCAGCCGGCAGCAGACCGCCGGCATCGCCTGCGAAGTGCAGTTCAAGCACATCGCGGAAGGAGAGGCCCTGCTTCTTCTGCACCTGCTTCATAATCTGCTCGACCTGTGCCATGAACAGCGGGTCGAGCTGAATCCAGTTGCCGCGAATCTGGATCAGCTTGCGCTTCTCCTCCAGAAGCTGCCGGAATTCCTCTTCCGTCAGCTCCAAATCCCCCACAGCCAGCTTCCAGTCGAACTGCATCAGCTGGGTCAGCCCGAACATCGTCTCCCGTCCAGAACCGACGGAAGACTTGATCTTCGCGCGCAGCTTCGGCTTCATCTTGCGGATGCGTTCCCACCAGGCCGGCAGGAACACGCTCGTTCCGGCCTCAACAAGACGCACGCTTCCCTCTGCGAGGAAGCGCCAAGCCTCTTCCTCCGTCAACGTCTGACGGAGCCCGGCACCCTCACCCGCATCCAGCCACGGCAGGATACGTACCCATTTCGCCGCGTCACGTTCTACGCGGCTGAGCTCTGGCAGCCACGCTTCCGGCAGCGGCAGCTCACCAACGACCGGCTCGCCGCTGGGCGTCACCGTGCGCAGCACCTCTGGCGCAAGCCGGTCCTGCAGCAGCACGCGCAGCTGCCAGCCCGTGCTGTGCGCCAGGTCCGGCTCCACGAGCTGCAGACAGGTACGCATCGGCGACCGGTCTTGGCGCCAACCAATAGCGACGAGCCAATCCTCCTCGTCGAGCCAGAGATCAGCACCGATCTCTCCGCGGCGCATCAAAGGGTGCGCGGCTTCGAGCTTGCGCAGATTGTCTTTCATGAGGCCGTCGGCGTCCACCCACTCGGGAATCAACGCATGAATCCAGCGTGATACAGCAGGGGATTCCAAGGCTTGCAGTTCCTCAGGAAGCTGGAGCTTCCAGCCGATCTCGCCGACTTTCCACTTTTCGTAGTCCGGCATGAAACTACCGGACGCCAGCGCCTCTCGAACAGCCGGAGCAAGACGCATCAAATCCGCACAGTCCTTATGCCAGCTAAGCTGCAAATGCTGCACAGGCTGCGGATCGCTGAAATAATCGAGCGCATCGAGCGGTAGCAGCTCGATGCCTTCCCGATTTTGCCACTCGCTGGGCTCCATGAACGTGCCGAAAAAAGAGGCGCGATGCCAGGCAAACAGCATATTTTTCAAATCAAGAGCATCCCAAATACCGCCGTTCTCGCGGGTACCCCATAGAAACAAAGAACCATTAGGTATGGAGCTAACGTGAACTGTCAGCGCGCTGGTTTCGATCATCGAATCCATTTTCCTTTCTTGAGCTCTTCTTGGAAAGCACGCAAGCGTGAGAACTTATCCGCTAATCGATATACGTAGTGCTCCCAGCGGTCGTCCTGGCCTAATTGTTTATAGATGCCGTGCAGCTTCTTAAGCAGTCGAACAGCCGTCTTATAGGAAGCTCTATTTTTCTCCAGAACAGCCCGTTCGGCCGCTTGGTGATAGAGGGGGAGGAGTAAAGCCGAATCATGCTCTTCAATCGCTTTAAGTTCCATGCCGTATAAGCTCAGCGGTGATATGCGGTTAGCTAATTGCAAGTCAACCCACTGCCGATACCGTTTCGTTTGCAATAAATATGCCGTGTAATAATAATAGGAACGAGGCAGCAGAGACTCCATCACCTGTACCCATTCGCTATCGGATTCAAGATGCTTGGTCGTATCGAGCCAGTATTGGCAAAAGGTCCGGAAATCATCGTGATTTGCAGTCGCAATCGACGCGAACAGCCAACGCAGCCAAACAAGCATGTTGTTCCACTGTTTATTGTTGTAATAATAGTTCAGGTAAAGGAAGTAATCCTTCGCGTTGGGATGAGTGAGCTGCCCAAGACGCTCAAAGGCGCTTGTCGTATCCCCCTGCATAATATCAAAATGCGCTCTTGCCGCCAGAAGCGTATCCTTTTTCCGAGCTAAGAGGTCCTTCTTCGTGAGAAGGGCGTCGAGACGCTGAATTTCCTCTTTCTGTGCCGCAGAATGATTCGTCAGTTTCCACCAAATGAAGCGATACACAAACAGCCAATCAATCGGACTATCTTTGCCCTGTAGGGCGAATTCTCCGAGCATTTTCATGGTAGATAACCAGTGTTTGGGTTCCGCCTTGAAAGAGGTATTCACATCTGTGCGTTCCACGAATTCAACGAGTTTATCCTCACAATTTTTTGCGGCAATTTTGCAACCATTCTCGTGATAATAAGACAAGTAGGAACTTTTCGTTTCTTGATAAAATTGTTCGATTTTCCGCATCATGAACAGCACGATATGGAACATATAGAGCTCGCGAGTTGAACTTCTCCAATTTGCTGCATAGCCGGGCAAGGACTCCAGTGCTGAGTCGTAGAAAGTTTCTATCGAGTGTTGATGAGAAATGGAGAATCCATGGAATTTCCCTTCAAAAAAGCGATGCCAATCTACGGGCATAGCCTCTTCCAGAGGCACGTTGGCTTGTGCAGCCGCAGCAGCTTTGCGTTCCTGTATCAAAGTTGCCCCGCGTGCGGGCTTTTTCCGTGTGTGTATTTGTTGTTTTAACTGTTGAAGCAGCAGTTCCGGACGTCCATAAGGTGCATACAAGCTAAAGAAAGTGGCACCGATATGTTTGCAAAAGCCTTCATAGGAGCAGCTGCACTCACTAGTGGCGAAATTTTCTAAATTAAGCATGGTGCTCAGTATCTTTTTGCCTGCGACGGTCGCCTGAACGTTCATGCCTTTCAGATCGACTTCGGTCACACGACCTTTGTGGTAATACTCCCAGCCCTGCTCCAGAACGACGGCGTCGAAATGAAGCGGGATTTGCTTGATTAGGTAGTTCATTCGATTTTTGGGAATCTGCAGTTTCAGCATGTGTGCTTTCCTACCCTCCGAGCGGTACATTCCTTCTTCCATAGTAACAGATTTTTCCCGAAATTGCCCATTTCCACAGTTTATGCCAAAGGGGTTTTTTTTACACATCAGAAAATAAGTTCTCATCGGGTTAATAGGTGTTAACCCTGCATTCCTGCCTATAATATGATAAAGTGAAGCTATACGAAATGCTTTTGAAGGGAGACTGTGCGATGGGCATTAAATATGGCAGAGAATATAAGGACATTGTCACTGATTTCGTGCGTGGCATTGAGATGGTTGATGGATTTTATGAACTGTTGGAAATGAATGCGGACGACTGGCAGGAGCTTGAAAAGGACGAACAGGAAGAATGCCTGCGAACGCTGGCTGACGATATTTTTTACGGATTAGGAAACGCGCCTGTGATGCATGTAGGAGCCGGATCCGTCCGCCATGATCCGAATAATCACGTGCTGAAGGTTCATGACGGGGAGAAGTTGGTTTCCGTCATCTATTTGGTATAAATAAGGCAGAAGTGTGATATAGAAAGGTGTATGGAAGTTATGTTGGATGGAGCAAGGAAGGTTTTACAACAAGTTTATGGATACCCGGAATTTCGCGAGGGCCAGAAGAATATCATTACGAATCTGCTTGAAGGTCGAGATACGCTAGGCATTATGCCGACGGGCGGAGGTAAATCGATCTGTTATCAAGTTCCTGCCATGCTTATGGAGGGAGTGACGCTGGTTATTTCACCGCTGATCTCCTTGATGAAAGACCAAGTGGATGCGCTCCATGTGCTTGGTGTTCCGGCAACTTTCATTAATAGCACGCTGGAAGCTAAAGAAGTGGAACAGCGGATGCAAGGCGCCATGCAGGGCAAATATAAACTGCTGTATATCGCGCCCGAGCGGCTGGAGTCGGAACGATTTCGTGCTCGAATGTCTGCGCTGAACCTTCCGCTAGTGGCTATTGATGAAGCGCACTGCGTGTCGCAATGGGGGCATGATTTTCGCCCGAGCTATGTGTCGATTGCTCCGTTCATTCGTGAGCTGCCTAATCGCCCGATTGTCGCAGCCTTCACAGCTACGGCTACTGCCGAAGTAACAGCCGATATTGCGAGACTGCTTGATTTGGATCAAGCGGGCATATTCGTCAATGGTTTTTCACGGGATAATCTGGAATTGACGATTCTGCGCGGTGAGAATAAGCGGGATTACATTCAGAATTATGTGAAAGAACATACGCATCAACCTGGTATTATTTATGCAGCTACGCGTAAGGATGTTGAAGAGCTATATGAAACCTTACGCAAAAAAGGCTTCGCCGCAGGGAAGTACCACGCCGGTCTAACCGATGAAGAACGCTCCTACATGCAGGAGGCGTTTCTATACGATGATATTCGCGTAATGATCGCGACGAACGCTTTCGGGATGGGTATCGATAAGTCCAACGTCCGTTATGTCATTCACTACAATATGCCGAAAAATATGGAGGCTTACTATCAGGAAGCCGGTCGCGCTGGTCGTGATGGAGAGCCGAGTGAGTGCATTCTACTGTTTAGCGCGCAGGATATTATGACACAGAAGTTTTTGATCGAGCAGAATCAGCTCTCACCGGATCGTAAAGCGAACGAGTACAAGAAGCTGCAGACCATGATCGACTTTTGCTATTCGCCAAGATGCTTGCGCAACGTCATTCTGCACTATTTTGATGAAACGAATATTAAAGATACTTGCGGCAATTGCAGTTCGTGCAAAGATGATCGCGATACGGTGGATATCACCGTCGAAGCGCAGAAGATTTTCTCCTGCATTCGAAGGATGGGAGAACGCTTCGGCATCTCGATGGTCGCCTCCGTGCTCAAAGGCTCGAAGGCGAAGAAGATTGTTGACTATCGCTTCGATCGTCTGCCGACTCATGGCATTATGCGAGATCTTCCGGAGAAGGAGATTTCTGATCTGATCAACGTGTTGATTTCAGAAGGGTTTTTGCAGCTATCGGATGGTCAATATCCGGTTGTGAGGCTGATGCAGCCCGCAGCAGAAGTGCTTCAAGGGAAGCTGCAGGTGAACCAGAAGGTACGCAAGCAGCAGGTTAAGGTTGCCGCTATTGATAACACCTTGTTCGAGCAGCTTCGCCTGCTTCGTCGGGAAATTGCCGCACGTGAGAAGGTGCCGCCATATATTATTTTCTCGGATAGCACGCTGCGTGAAATGAGTGAGATTTGTCCGACATCGGAATCCGCCATGCTGCGAATCAAAGGTGTCGGCGAAGTGAAATACCGAAACTACGGGAAGCCGTTCCTGGACCTTCTTCGCACGTATGCAGGAGAGAGCGAATTGGGTGCGGTCGCCTATGATTTTGAATAAAATCAGAGGAGTGGTGATAGGTGAAGCTTGGGAACACTGACATTGATCAGAAGCTTGAGGAGGTGACTGGCTGGACGACAGACGATCACAAATGGATTGTGCGTAAATATCGATTTACGGCATTTATGCAGGGCATAAACTTCGTGAATGAAGTCGCCAGCATAGCGGAAGACGTTAACCATCACCCCATGATCGCAATCGATTATAAGATGGTCACGCTGCGACTTACGTCCTGGCATGCAGGCGGCTTAACTGATTTGGATTTCGAATCCGCTGCTAAATTTGATCAGGCTTTTGCTTACATTATTACTGGCAGTGGATCAGCTGATTAAGTTCGGTCCGTAATATACCATGCAGTGAAAGGCAGCCATCCCTGTGGGAGTCAACTTTTCATACGTGTCTGTAATCGTAAAACCAGCTCTCTCGTACGTCCGGATCGCACGTTCGTTCCAGACGAGAACTTCTAGATCAATCTCCTGCAGGGGCGCCCGGCGCCCAGCTTCTTGAACAAGAAGCTGGACGAATTGGGTACCGATTCCGTTCCCTTTCCCGCAGAGATCCGGTCGAAGTCCTAGTCCTAAACGTGTCACCCCAACAATGGGGAAAAATTGAACGAACCCAGACAATATTCCGTTTTCATCCACCACAGCTCGATACTGCTCGGCTCGAATTTGAGGGTCAGCGAATTCTGCTTGTTCATGAAGCATAGTCTCCCAAGGAGACCAATTGTATAAATCGTATGGAGGCGAATACTTCCAAGTGCAGAGCTCCTGGCAATTCGCTTCATTTAGGGGTAAGACGCGCCATGGTAAGCTTGCATTCACCGTCATGTAATCAGTTAGCACCCTTTCTTCTATTGGCTGGAGGTTTAAATGGTTTGGTATGTTGATATACCCATTAGCACAATTACAATATTGTCCATGCTCATATTGGGATTAACCCTATTTCGAATCTCTTTGAGAACAAAATGGCCACTTGTGCTGCTTGTTTCCTTCTTTACTTCTAGTTTATTTAGTTTATTTCTTTCCCAGAAGTGGGCGGAGAGCTTGCAACCTATGCTCATTATTGTAATAGAAGCGGTCTATATTCACTATATATTTCGCTTGCGAAAGCTGCATGCGCTTATGGTTGCCTTTCTCGGATCGCTTGGCTATACGATTTATTTGGCCATTGTTCTATTTATTATGCCGCTCGTTACGCATATTTCTCTGGTTACTTATTTAGAGGGGCTTGATTCCTCTTATCGTGTTTTGAAAATGGTGGCCGCATCGCTTACGTACCTCACGGCTTTGGTTCTGGTTAAGAAACGCTTAGGATTTACCGTTCGAATCGAGTTAAGCTCGAAAAGTGCTTGGCTTCCACAGAAAAATGTCCTGCTGCATGTGTTTCTCTTGGCATTTGTACTGTTCTCACTGACTTATTATGGGGTTACGTTGAAAATAACGTCCATATTCTATTTCACAGCAGGCTTATGCCTACTATTAGGGTGGATCATTTATCTCCTGTATCGGAAGGAAATGGAAGACATTTAACCGAGGATACCTTTCATCATAAAGGCAAGATTTGGGGTACAATGAGTATATAGACTTAATAGGAATAGGAGGTCATCCTAAATGACCCAAGTTACGATTCGTGAAGCGGTAATGCAAGATATTCCGCAGTTGAAAACGTTAATGCTCGCTTATATTGTGGACTTCTATCAGTATCGACAACCCGAGGATGAGAAGTTGAACGGATTGATTCACCAACTGCTTGAGCAGAAGGAAGGTATTCAATTCGTAGCGGAGACGGAAGAGGGGACGCTGGTTGGCTTTGCGACCTTATATTTTACCTTCAGCACTTTACGTGCGTCCAAGATAGCGATTATGAACGACCTATTCGTCATCGAGGCTGAACGTGGTCAGGGTGCTGCAGCCAAACTATTTGCTGCTTGCAAAGGCTACGCCGCGAGAAATGGATATGCCAATTTAACGTGGACAACGGCCAAAGATAACTTCCGCGCCCAAGCATTTTACGATAAAATGGGTGGAGATCGCAGTGATTGGCAGACATACTCCGCTAATCCGACAAGTGGAATGGGCGATTAATCGAATGACGAAAGATGGTGGCATGAAACTGTGGAAAATATCGTAAGTCAAACTTGGCTGCTAGATCAGCTTGGCGATGCGAACATCGTGATTGCGGATTGCCGCTTTGCGCTAGGACAACCAGAATCAGGCAGACAGAATTATGAGAAAGACCATATAACAGGAGCTGTGTATGTAGACTTGGAGAAAGACCTCTCCGGTGCCAAAATGGCGCACGGTGGTCGGCATCCGCTCCCTGATCTAGGAGCCTTCTCTATCCTCGTGGGCAACCTCGGGATCGATGGTACGAAGACCGTCGTGGCTTACGACGATCAAGGCGGAGCCATGGCTTCGCGGCTATGGTGGATGCTGAAATTCCTCGGTCACTCCGAGGTATACGTATTAGATCAAGGGTATTCAGCGTGGAAAACTGCTGGCTACCCGGTTACCGATGAAGTGTCCACGGTGTTCCCGCGGACCTTCTCACCGAAGGTGCATCGCGCCATGCTTGCGAGCATGGATGAGGTCAAGGATAAGCTCGGCCGTCCAGGCACCGTGCTCGTTGACTCGCGCGAGGAGCGCCGCTACCTCGGCTTGGAAGAGCCGATCGATGCGGTGGCTGGCCACATCCCGGGCGCGCGCAGCTTCTTCTGGAAAGGCGTTCTCGGTGAGAACGGCGCTTGGTTGTCAGCTGCGGAGCAGGAACAGCACTTTGCCGCGCTGCGCGATGCCGATGAAATCATCGTCTATTGCGGCTCCGGCGTGACGGCTTGCCCGAACGTGCTGGGACTTAGTGAAGCGGGCTTTGATAATGTGAAGCTCTACAGCGGAAGCTGGAGCGATTGGATCTCGTATGAGGACAATCCGATTGCGAAGGGCGAAGAGTAAGAACTGGGAAGCCGCGTCGCACGCGGGTTTGAGGGCTGTGACAGGTTGCCGAGAGGTGGGCTGTTGCGGCCCTCTTTGCGTTTGTGGAGTAATATTCTTGATCAGAGAGCGATAATGCATCCTCTTCTGCGTTCGAGCGCACGCTTGAAACTATGTGCCGTGTGCCTGTATCTGAGTCAATGCCATATGACGATGATATTATTTCTTGACGAACAGCCTGCTCACATTTTAATATTCAATTAATGAATTGAATGTGAAAGGATGAACGATCATGGAATTTGTACCCGAGGCAACCCCTTCCGCAAAAGAATTTAAAAATGAACTGTTTCAGCAGTTAGCTCGGGTGGGGAAGTGTCTATCCAGCGACAAGCGGCTTGAAATCTTGAGCTTGCTTGCTCAGGGGCCTAAGTCGGTAGAGAAGCTGGCCCAAGTCACGGAGATGAGCGTGGCTAACGTATCCCGCCATCTGCAGGTTTTGCTCGATGCCAGGCTAGTGAAGTTCAGCAAGAAAGGTACATATGTCATCTATTCGTTGGCTGACCCTTCCATTGCCGCGTTTTTGTTTGCTTTGTGGAACATTGGCGAGAGTCAGCTTGCGGACGTCGCGCGGATTAGACAGGAATTTTTACACGAGTACGAGGATGTGCGGACGCTATCTTTGGAGGAAGCAAGGACGAAAATGGAAGCCGGAGCGATCATCCTGCTTGATGTACGACCGAGAGACGAATATGAGGCTGGCCATCTCGCGGGAGCCATCTCCATACCGATGGAGGAGTTGGAACCGTATCTTCACAATCTGCCTAGGCCCGTTGAAGTTGTGGTGTATTGCAGAGGCCCCTACTGCATCAGTTCGACGCAGGCCGTTGCCAAGTTGCAGCGTGAGGGAATCACGGCATACAAGCTGGAGGGGGGAGAGCATGAATGGCTGAAGGAAGTGAATTAATTAGAGAATACATTCATTCTCCTGAGAAACAGCAGCAGTTGTATCGGAAATCGTTGATGATCGTGATCATCGCCCAGTTATTCGGCGGAGCGGGACTCGCGGCCGGCGTCACGGTCGGAGCGCTTCTTGCTCAGGATATGCTCGGGACGGATAGCTTAGCTGGGGTTCCTGCGGCGCTATTGACGCTGGGCGCGGCCTCGTCGGCACTGTTTGTCGGACGGCTTTCTGGGCGTCTCGGCCGTCGGGTAGGCTTAACCGCAGGTTTTCTTGCAGGGGGTGTCGGCGCGATCGGAGTCGTATTCGCAGCCATTGCTAATAGCCTTCCACTGTTGTTCGTTTCGATGCTGATCTATGGAGCCGGTACGTCGACCAACCTGCAGGCGCGTTATGCGGGAACCGACTTAGCTCAGCCTAAGCAGCGTGCGAGAGCCATCAGCTTAGCCATGGTATTCACGACGTTTGGTGCGGTTGCGGGGCCGAACCTGGTGGGGGTCATGGGACGATTCGCGACTTCTGTCGGCGCCCCTGCTCTGTCGGGCCCGTTTATGCTCGCGGCGGCCGCTTTTATTCTTGCGGGTCTGGTGATGTGGGCTTTGCTCCGTCCAGATCCGTATCTCGTTGCTAAAGCGATCGCCGAAGCGCAAGAAGCGAATCCATCCAAAGCGACGGTTAATGCGAATCTCATGGCGCCAGCTGTCCGTAACCGGGGAATCATCATCGGGACGACCGTGATGGTCTTGACGCAGGTCGTGATGGTCGCCATCATGACGATGACGCCGATACATATGAAGCATCACGGACATGGGTTGAGCGCTGTTGGCATGGTGATCGGTATACATGTCGCGGCGATGTTTCTGCCTTCCTTGATAACAGGAGTTCTCGTAGACAAGGTCGGGCGAACGTTCATGTCCTGCGCAGCGGGGTTCACGCTGCTGTTGGCGGGACTGTTTGCCGCATGGGCTCCGGCCGATTCGATGGTCTGGCTCATCGTCGCTCTGGCACTGCTTGGACTCGGCTGGAACTTCGGCCTGATCAGCGGCACCGCGCAGATCATCGATGCGACTTCCCCGGCCACACGTGCCAAGACACAGGGAACCGTGGATGTCATGGTATCATTGGCGGGTGCATCGGGTGGAGCGTTGTCGGGTATGGTCGTCGCCAATTCCAGCTTCGCCGTCCTCTCTCTGGCGGGCGGGTTCCTGTCTCTGCTGCTGATCCCGGTTATGATCTGGTTGCGTAGGGATCGGTCGATAGATCAAAACGAGAAGAGATTAGCACAGTGATCTAGTGTTATAATCACGCTAGACTGACAGAGTTAGAAGGGTGATAGACATGAGTGTAATTCGTTTGGAGAACGTCACTAAGAAATATGAAGATTCCCTGATCTTTCGCGATATCTATTTTCGCGTGACCCAAGGAGAGCGTATCGGCCTAATCGGGCGGAACGGTGCCGGTAAGTCGACGGTTTTTAAGCTGATTATGGGTAAAGAAGAGCCGACGTCCGGAAAAGTGGAAATAGATCCGCAAGTTAAAGTAGGGTACTTCTCCCAATTCTCGGAAATGCGAGGAAGCCTGTCCGTTCAGCAAGAGCTGGAAATGTGCTTCGAGCAGGTTGTTCTTATCGAACGGGAGCTGCTGGAAGTTGGAGAAAAGCTGGGATTGGTCACCGAAGACGGTGAAATGGATCGGCTGTTGACGCGGCAGGCGGAGCTATTCGAACAAATGGAGCATTTGGACGGCTGGAACGTATCTGTCGAGATTAACACAGTTCTTACGAAGCTGGGATTCAATGAGAGGTCGCGCAATCAGCCTATCGATGAGTTGTCCGGAGGTTGGAGAAACCGTGCTGCGCTTGCCAAGATGCTAATCGAGCTGCCTGATGTTGTCTTGCTCGACGAACCGACGAATTACTTGGATATGGAAGGTATTACGTGGTTGGAGCAGTGGTTGTATCGCTTCAAAGGCGCTATGATTCTGGTGTCACATGACCGGCAATTTATTGACAAAGTAGTCACGCGAACGATCGAGATCGAGAACTATCATTTTCAGGAATATGAAGGGAATTACACCGACTATATCCGCAAAAAGAAGATGCGCAAGAAGGAATTGGACCGCCAGTTCGAGTGGGAGGAAGAGCTTCTTCTCATGGAGTCAGAAGCCATTGACAGCCGTGCAAGCAAGAAATCTTCAAAAGACCGTCTGTCCCGCCAATTGGCGGATAACAAAAAGCGGATAGAGCCGCACCCCGTAAATGTTCTAATCACTGATATTTATGAGAAACTGCGCTTTCCGGACAAGCTATGCGAAGTCAAGAAAATAGGGCAGACCTACGATGATCGGCTGATCTTTCAGAACGTCAGCTTCGACATTCAGAAGGAAGACCGCTTAGTCATCGTTGGTCCAAACGGAAGCGGGAAGTCCACGCTCATTAAGGTGCTTACGGGTCAGGAGAAGCCAGAATCCGGCGAGGTAATCTGGGAGAAGGGCGTAAGCTACGCTTACTTCAACCGGATGTGGGAGGAGCTCAATCCTAAGGATACCGTTAGCCACGCAGTGAATACGTACGGTTTGGGATTGGATGCCCCACGGAAAAAGGTGAACAAATTTCTAGCCATGCTGCAATTCTCGGAGATGGATCTAAGCAAATTCATCGGTAACCTATCCGGCGGACAGAAGGCCAGGGTCGCGCTAGCGAAATGCCTTCTCTCCGGTGCCGCGGTCATTATATTGGATGAGCCAACCAACCATCTGGATTTAACGAGCATTCAGGTTATGGAGCAGGCGTTGATCCATTTCCCCGGTGCCGTAATTACGGTAAGCCATGATCGGTTCTTTATTGACAAAATCGGGACGAAAATGCTGACCTTCGACCCGGAATTGGGGATAAGCGAACAGAATTTGTAGGAAAGAGATTTCTCATTTGGAAGGTGAGAAGTAAAAGATGAAAGACCGCGTCGGACGCGGGGTTAAGGGCTGTGACAGGTTGCGATGAGCGCCTGTTGCGGCCCTCTTGTGCGCTTAGCAGCGCAACCGACTAAGGAGTGAAGGTCTCCAGCATACCGAGAGGTGGGAGAAGTGCATAGCCTTGATCTTATATTACACTAGTGTTATATTACATATATGTAATATATAAAGAGGAGGTAATTAATGAGTCGTCTTTCCAACGTGGAATTTATGCTGCTGCAGATTATTTCGGAATCCAAACAAGCGTCGGGGTACCAAATCAATAAGTTGATAGAGCTTAGAGGCTACAGGGAATGGGCGAATATAGGTACTACTTCTATTTACGCCGGTTTGCAGAAGCTGAAAGACAAACAATTGATCCGATCCGAAGATTCCGGCCATAAGTCCGGCAAAGGACCTTTGCCGTCCACGTATGTCATGATGGAGGCCGGTATAGAAGCATTGAAAAATGAAATCATCATAAGCCTAACTTCCGCGCGGGAACGGGATAACCGTTTCGATCTCGGGCTCGCTGGTCTCCCTTTTATAGGGAAAAATGAAGCCGTGGAAGCTCTGCGGAAACGGCAGAGCTTTCTTGATGAGACATTGAGGAACCTAGGGCAGAAATATGAAGCGCAAGGCGGCTATCGATTGCCGTTGCATGTTAGAGCTCTTTTTCTTCACCCGATGAGCCTCATCGAGAATGAACAGACATTTGTCGCAAATCTGATCAACGAATTAACAGAGGAACTGGAGGGACATGCCCATGATGATTGAAGGTTTTACTCTTTTTCAGGGAGAACACTGCGAGACGACAGCGATGGGCAATCTCCTTCAACATGAAGGTGTTCGTCTATCCGAGCCGATGTTATTCGGTATTGGGCAAGGTTTGGGATTCATTTATTGGGATTCGAAGGGAATGGATTTCCCTTTTATTGGGGGTAGGTCGAAACCTGATGAAATGTCTGCTTGCATAGCATCTCGGCTCAATTTGAATATCAGGGCGCAAGAGACCTCATCTGTTACAAAAGCATGGCAGAACGTACAAAACTACATAGATCGGGGAATTCCTGTTGGCCTTAAATTGGATTCGTATTATTTAGATTACTTTACGAACAAAATACACTTTGCAGCCCACTATGCGGTGATATATGGCATGGATGACGAATATGCCTATATGGCAGACACAAGCCAACAAGGCGGACTAGTGACAACGAGATTGTCGAATTTGACCTTGGCAAGAAACGCAAAGGGGCCCATGAGCTCCAAAAATCGCTCCTTTACGATCGAGCAAACGGATACTCTTCCTCCGCTTGTACCCGCCATTCGTTCATCCCTTATCAACAATGCTCATGACTATTTGAATCCGCCCATCCGTAATATGGGGAATAAAGGAATCAAAAAAATGAGCAATGAAATCCTGAAGTGGCCTTCTAGAAGCAAGGATTTAGAGAAAGATTTTTGTTTGACTGCTTTATTGATGGAAAGAGCGGGGACTGGCGGCGCCTTATTTCGAAACCTGTATAGAGATTTTCTAAAAGAATGCGTTGATTTGTTCGGTGATCTAAATTAGAGCAGGCATACTTTCTGTTTGCGGAAATCGCGCCGATGTGGAGTGGTGTTTCGGCGTCCATCGACAATGCGGGAAGAACCGGAAATCAACAGGAGCTAAGACTTGCATCCGAGCTTTTGGGCGACATTGCTGAGAGAGAACGAGTAGCCATGGAGTTTTTATTGGCAATTTAACTTTACAATTGGATTCGCAACTCAGAATGAAGCAAGATGACTCCTATTCAAAGGGGTCATCTTTTTCAGGTTTATTCATGTATCCTCTACTACCGTACAAACGTCCTACTGTTCGTACGTTTCTTTTCACCAATGATAAGCTCTGCGAACAACAAATTGGGTATCCAACAAATCCAGGCGATAACGAAGAAAGTATCGTTCGTATCGGTCAGTCCCAGAAATACCGCAGCCAGCGCGGTATATATCCGTAGGGTGATTGCTGCGCAGCTAAGTGCGTAATTTCGTACCATCCAGCGGCCATGATCAGCCGTATCGCGATCGACGATGATGCTCTTTAGACTGCGGAAGAGAGTGTAAAGCCATAGAACTGACAGCGATCCAAAGCCAAGTTGCGCGAACCAACCGCCATTCGCATAAAAAGCTAAGTACAGACCGGTTATGCCCCCGATTGTAATCATTGTCGAGTACAAATAGCCAATCAAACGATGAATGTTCGGTGCATGATGGCGAAGCTTCTTGATAAACTGAAGCCAGCCTATAGCAAGTGCTATTCCAGCCGAGATGGCATGCGCCCAGAGGATGTTGTACCACAAATCGGGCAAACTGCCTTTTCCCGTTACGAGCGGCTGCTTATGGAGATGGTCAGGCGTTCCATACATGACCAAAGCATAAGCTCCAATTGCCAAAGCTAAAAAAGCCAATAGTCCAAATGCCCAAGCGCGAATCGTACTTCGTCGTACTCCCATTATTCATCCCTCACATTCGGTCTTTTTTATCGTTGAGTTGATTCTATCATCAAGGCGACCACTTCCAAAAGCGACTTCAGACGGAGTGATGACCCCACCCAAAGTCGGGGATGGAGCTGCCGTGAAGACCTTCTTAGGGAGCATTTGTATAAACCGCTTCACCTTGACAAAATAACTTAACGCGTGTTAAGTTATTTACTAAAGTTAACTATGGTTATGGGAGATAACTCATGGATCGGTCAGCTATTTCTTTAAGGGAATTAAAAAAGGCAAGAACCAAGGTGGCATTGTATGAAGCCAGTTTGTCACTAATAGGTGACAAGATGTTTCGAGACATGATGCTCGATGATATTTGCCGGAAAGCGGAAATATCCCGGGTTACGTTCTTTAAGTTTTTTCAAAAAAAGGAAGATTTGCTCATTTATTTTATGCGTGTTTGGTTAACGGAACGTATCATTGAGATCGAAACGGAGGGTAAACGCGGCTTCTCGGTTATCCAGCATGTGCTCCATAAAGTGGCGGAAGAGGCCGAGGAAAGAGCGGGATTGATGCCAAGTTTGATATCTTTTCTGGCAGAAATGAACATGCATCCTTGCATGCCGGAACTCAGCGAAGCGGAGGTTCATTTGCTGTTCCCTGGTCATGAAGAAGTTGGCGCGCAGACACCTGACATGTATAAACTGTTTCATCGTTGCATGACCGAGGCGGATACGGATGGAAAGCTAAGAAAAGAATTTACGGTGGAAACAGCGGTAAAGGTGTTGTTTACGGTGTTTTACGGAGCATTTTTGACCGCTCAACTATATGGTTCTAAGGATATTAAGGGCTTTTATAACACCCATCTACAATTGCTTGAAAATAGGTAAAAGGAGCGATGAATGCATGAGTAAAGTAATTCCGGGCAGGTTTACGGCGCAGATGGATGGTTCTTTCGTTGTCTTTATCATTGGTATGAGAGTGAATAAATTATGGGCTCTACATAAGTGGCTGCCTGTGGCCAAGGCCATGAATCCGATGCTTCAGGAATTGTATCGCAACCCTGAATTAGGTTTTGTAGATGCCAGTTTTCATCTCTCTTGGCGAGGCGTGACCCTTATCCAGTATTGGAAAACTTTCGAGCAATTAGAACACTATGCTAGACATGGTGCAACCCATTTAGAAGCGTGGCGTAATTTTAATAAAAAGGTTGGTACGGGCGGCGTGGTTGGGATCTACCATGAAACCTATCTGATTCCTGAAGGAAATTACGAATGTGTGTATAACAACATGCCTATCTCTGGACTTGCAAAGGCTGGACGTCACGTCCCTGCTGTCGGTAAACGAGAAACGGCAAGCAGAAGGCTGGGGCGGGATGGAGAGCCTGCTGTTCCAACGCCTTCTAATCCGGCATAAGTGATTGCAGTGTGGATGAGTGGAGGCCGCGATAATCCCAATAGGTAATTTTTAAGGACTGAAATAGGTTGCCTTCGGGTAGGCTGTTGCAGTTCTTTTTGTTATGGAGGAATGCTTCATATGTTGTAGTCAGGGGATATTCCCCTCTCTAGTAAAATTTTGTAGAATCTTGACCTAATTTGTCATCCAAATATGCTAGAATAATAGAAATGCATGGAAATAATAGACAGAGGGGCTTCATTTTATGAAAAGCAAAAGTGGTATATTTGTTATTGGTTGTCTAGGCTTTATCGGGATATTCGTATTAATTGCAATTATTAGTGCAGCTATGATTTGGAGTCATCGAAATACGGCTATTGCTCTTGATGAGCAAATTAAATCGCAGCATGTCGCGAACAAATCGAATTACGATAATATGTGGAAACGATTTAAAGAAATGGCACAAGTGACAGATATGCAAGCGGATGATATCAAAAAAGTGTATACCGATCTGATTGCCGGTCGTTACAATGATACGCAGGTGCTTTTCAAAATTGTTCAGGAACAAAATCCTCAAATGAGTAAAGACGTGTACAACAAGCTCCAGAACGAAATTTCCGCCGGACGCACGGAGTTTGACCGTAATCAGAAGAAAATTGCAGATCTGGTCCGTGAATATAATACGCATATTCGAAAACATATCGTTATGAATGCTATATTCCATTTTCAAACGATGGATGCAGAAAAGTTCATCATTACGTCCGATCGAACGACCGATGCTTATCAAACAGGCAAAGATAATGAAGTGAAGTTGAGGTAGCGGATGGTTTATTGGGCAGCGTTCTTTCTTGTTCTGATTGTCGGATTCGCAATAGAGCTCATGATGGGCCGAAGGTGGGGACGGTTCGTGGGTGTCACGATTATCGCTGTGATCCTATTCGGCGGCGTGATTGGCATAGACTACTACTTCCGCACCATGGATAGAGAGGTTTGGTCGGGTACAGTTACCGGGTGGGAACATAAAGAGGAATGGGATGAGTGGATTCCGGGCAAGGAAGAATGCACAACGGATAGCAACGGTCGTAAGAACTGCACCAAGGAGCGCGGGCATTGGGAGCACCACGAGGCGAAAAACAAAATTAAAACCTCAGACGATGGTTGGATACCTGTGAGCGAATCCCTGGATAGGAAAACTCGCTTTAACGACCGGTATCCGAACACAACGACGGAGCTTTCCAAACATTTTCCGCTCGGTACGCCCTCGGCCTCTAAGCATACTTACACCAATAAGGTGAAAGGATCCTATAGTCTTTTTAAGCATAGCGAGATTGATCCGAAAGATTACCCAGATCTACCAAGCTATCCGGGTTATGTGACGAATTATATCAAGGTTGATCGAATTGTCGGTCATGTTCCGAATCAAGACAATGCATTGGATGTTCTTGCTGCTTGGAATTCAAAGCTGAATAAAGATGTGCCAGATCCAGACCAACCTGGGAAGACCAAGTCATGGAAACAAGTAAACCTCATCTTTGTTAACGTCGGCGTAGATAAGCCAAAAGAATACGGCTATGCTCTTCAAGATAATTGGCAAAACGGCAATAAGAACGATTTCATTGTTAGCTTCAGCCCAGCACCGGATGGAACCATGAAGTGGGCTTATGCATTCTCTTGGAGCGAGGTCGATATACTGAAGCTTGAGGTTCAAGATTATATGGGGGAGCAGAGCCTAACTAAGGATTTTGTCCCGATTATTGATCATGTCGCTCAAATGGTGGCTGATAAGTTTGAGCGCAAGCACTTCGCGGAATTTAATTATTTGCAGTACGAACTAAGTAATATTTCGACCATCATTATTTGGGTTCTCGAGCTGCTCCTGCTTAGCATATATGGCTATAAATCCGTTAGATCTTACATTCGCAGTCGAAATTCACATCATAATACTTATGAGTATTAGCTACATCGTGTACAAGTGGATTTAGTACGAGGATAACCCAGGTGCGAATCGTGAGGAGAAAAGGCCGTCAGCCATTATGGGGCGCGGGTTTGCGGGCTGTGAGAGTTTGCCTTTGGGCAGGCTGCTGCAGCCTTTTTTTGTTTTGCAAGAGCGTCGAATATCAAGGCTTTCTGAATAGAAAAAGAACCCCATAGAGGGGTTCAAAGAAGTGCTGTGATGAATAAAGCGGCTTGAACATCGTCCGTCTAAGTCCTCTTTTTCGGGTTGATGGGGCGACCCTTCTTTAGCTCTAACTCCTCGTTATGGATCATACGATCTTGCTTGATGAAGAGGAACGGGATGAAAATACAGCCAATAATTAGGAGTGCTCGGTTCATGTTCCAACGTCTATTCACAAAAGCGTGAACCGCCGTTAAGATGTAAAGTACGAACATCACGCCGTGAAACATACCACCGACAGAAACGAGTTGAGGCTGGTCCAAGAAGTATTTAAACGGCATGGCTATAAATAGTAGGAAAAGATAGGATATACCTTCAATATAGCTTGTTAGACGCAAACGCCCTAAGGTAGAGGTTAGTATAATAATCGCTCCAATCTCGTTTTCAACGTTTGAATTCATTTATCAGGTCAAATCGAGCTCCAATACGACAGGACAATGATCGCTGCCCAATATATCGCAGTCGATTTTTGCATCAGTGATCTTAGGACCTAGTCTCGTAGAAGCAAGGAAATAGTCGATTCTCCATCCCACATTCCGCGCTCTTACGCCTGGCATATTAGACCACCACGAGTAGACATCTGTCCGATCTGGGTAGAGATGTCGGAACGTATCAATAAATCCTGCATCCAACAATTCCGTCATTTTGCCGCGTTCCTGAGGGGTAAAACCCGAATTATTGAGATTCCCTTTCGCATTCTTGATATCAATTTCATGGTGAGCAACATTCAAATCGCCGCAAACGATAACTGGCTTTTGGGCGTCCAATTGCAAGAGGTAGCTTCGAAAGCGATCTTCCCACTCCACACGGTAATCCAGTCTAGAGAGATCACGTTTCGCATTGGGTGTATAGACGGTCACAAGGTAGAAATTGTCGAACTCCAACGTGAGTATCCGACCCTCAGGCTCTTCGTTCTCCTCCATACCATATCTCACCGAGAGAGGTTGAATTCTTGTAAAAACGGCGGTGCCGGAATACCCTTTTTTAACCGCATAATTCCAATATTGTGTATAGGCTTCGCCCAGTTCTAGGTTAATTTGCCCTTCCTGCAGCTTCGTCTCTTGAAGACAGAATATATCTGCCTCCGTTTGCCCGAAATAATCAACAAACCCTTTATTTACACATGCTCTCAACCCATTAACGTTCCAGGATACAAGTTTCATCTTCATCTTTTCCCCTTGCTGCTTACAGTCATATATAATTCAGTGTACCATAAGTTCGTCCTTGTCGGCGATTTATGAAGATATGGGGGATTTTCTATTCTCACTACTCACTACATACTCATACTCATACCCAAACTCATACCCAAACTCATACCCAAACTCATACCCATACCCATACCCATACCCATACACACTCACGCTTATATACTCTTGCACACTATTACTTACAACTCTTACTATCTCAAATCAACTCCCACATCTCCCACATCTCCTTCCATTCGCTCCTCCACTTCCACCATTGGATTAAATACAACAGAAATTTGATTCCTATACGAAATCAGCCATTTGATTGGACAAAATCCAATCAAATGCTCAGAAATCGAGGTTTTGAGTCAAGTTCAGACGATTCCATTGGAAATATCCAATGTAGCAGCCCATCCCGCTCTCAATTTTGGAAAAACACTGTATTTAATCCAATGGAATGAGGACTGGGAAGAAGATTTGTATGAGGAAGCGTAGGATGAAGATGTGTTTGAAGAAGTGAGAAATCTAGATGTGTAAGAGAAAATGGGGATATAGGTTGGTATGAGAATCATTGAAATCAGAAAGCAGGGAATGGGCGAGAAGCAGGACTATGAGAATGTAAAGAATGAAAGTGGGAGATGAAATGGTATCTGAAATCGGATATGCCAAGTCACTCCTCCCTATATGTGCTCCAACGAACCCTCTTTCAGTTCATAAAAACGAATGTCCTTCCCTCTAGCGATAGGAGACAGGCATCCCTTCTCCACCAGGGAGCGCAGCCACTTGCGAGCTGTTCGAAAATCAACGTCCAGATGGTCGGTGACATCTTTTGGACGAATCCACCTTTTTAGCCTCCAAGCTAAACGCAGCACTTCTTTTTCCATAACAGCGGCTGAAATAGCGGCTGAATTCGTTGTTCCATTTCGGATCATGCAAGGTCCGATGACCATTTGCAGGAGCATCCGGCATACCTCGGGACGATTCTGTATATCATCGAAGGAGAAATGCATCATTTTCCACCCCATTGCGGTTAGAAACGTTTCTCGGTTCAGCGAGTAACTAAACTTCTCGCGATCCATATCTTTGACATGACTCTGGAAACCGTCACATTCAATACCAAAACGACCAAAGGGAGTTATGTAAGCGAAATCGATAAATTGGGACTTGCGATTCCAATCATAGATTTCATACTCCGGATGCAAGTGGTCGAGATGACCAAACAGAGGATACCAGACATTCTGGAGAAAAAGCTTTTCTGCGTATAAATGTCCCCTAATGAGACGCCCCTTTCTTTCACCACTTCTGAGAGCAGCATGATGATCAATGAATGCTTGATATGCAGTTTCAAATTCCAAATGCTCAAACCTCCCATGAAAAAAAAAACGCCCTTCGCCAAAAGGCTAAAGGACGTTCTTCGTCTACGATTATTATACCAAATAAGCATAATATAAGAAAATAGCATACCTATCTATCAGCATTATTGATTTATTTTTTCACTCGCATGCATGATATACTGTATTTATCCGATTAAGTTCATAGGTTTAATATTTAAATAGAAGGCGAGGTTTTCTTATGACGAAAATTTATAGCAATTTGACAGAGTTAATCGGTAATACGCCGCTGCTTGAGCTCTGGAATTATAATAATCGGCATGGACTTGATGCCAAGGTTGTCGCGAAGTTGGAGTATTTTAACCCGGCTGGTAGTGTAAAAGATCGTATCGGATTCGCTATGATTAAAGAGGCTGAAAAATCCGGTAAGATCAATAAAGAAACTGTCATTATTGAGCCCACCAGCGGAAACACAGGAATCGCTCTTGCTTTTGCGGCGGCTGCACTAGGGTATCGGTTAATCATTATTTTGCCTGATTCTTTTAGTATTGAACGTAGGAAATTATTAAAGGCCCTGGGTGCAGAACTCGTTCTCACGCCATCCTCTGAAGGCATGTTAGGCGCAATTAAAAAAGCAGAGGAATTAGCTGCAAAGATGCCAAACTCATTTATACCGCAGCAATTTAGCAATCCAGCGAATCCGGAGATTCACAGAAACACCACTGCCGAAGAAATATGGAAGGATACAGACGGTAAAGTCGATATTTTCATTGCGGGAGTTGGTACGGGAGGGACAATCACGGGTGTAGGTGAGATACTGAAACAGAGAAATCCATCTGTCCAAGTGATAGCCGTGGAGCCATCCGATTCACCCGTTTTGTCAGGTGGCAGTCGTGGCGTTCATCATATTCAGGGTATCGGTGCCGGGTTTGTTCCAGATAATTTCCACAGTTCAATTGTAGATGAAATATTTACTGTGACCAATGAAGATGCTGTAACGACGGCACGTGAACTGGCCAAAACAGAAGGTCTGCTGGTCGGCGTTTCATCCGGCGCGGCAGCTTACGCAGCAAGAGAAATTGCTAAACGACCTGAGAATAAAGGGAAGACCATCGTTGTTATCCTGCCAGATACCGGTGAGCGGTATTTGTCTACGAATCTATTTGATGAGTGATAGGTTAAAACGCAAAAGAAAGACCAGGAATCCGCGGTGGATCTCTGGTCTTTCTGTGTTACACGGTTTATACGGAAACTGCCCTTAATGCGTTGCGGCAACGAACGTTTCTTTATCCGTTTCTATCACGAGCTTCTCTTTGCTCATGGCAAAAGCGGCAGCTAAAGCGAGTACGGCAGGGATAAGTCCCCATGCAAATGTGGCCACGATGGAGGAGGAGAGTCCTTCTGATATTTTCCCAAGTACTTGCTCCGGAATTTGAGTGCGAGTCGCCGGATCAAGCAGAGCATGCGGATCCTTAAAGTCTAGACCCTGCGGCATCGCGGATTGGCCGCTCCCCGTGAAGGCATCCGATAAATGCCGGGTTAACGAATGGCTTTGAATAATACCGAAGATGGTGATTCCGATCGTCATGCCGAGTGAGCGAAGGAAATTCAGTGTAGAGCTCGCTGCCCCTCGTTGACTGGCAGGTACGGAATGTATAGCAGCGTTACTTAGCACAGAGAATGAAGCGCCGATTCCTAAGCCGACTAATATCATATAGGCAGTGATAAGCAAACGCGATGAATCTGGCGTCAACGTAGTCAGCAGTGCCATACCTGCCACAAGCATAATGAGGGTGGAGATCAGGATGGCTCGATATGAAAATTTACTAATGAGGAAACCGCCTGCGGTAGCTGTAACAACAGTGCCGAGCATCATAGGCAAAAGTACGAGCCCTGAGTTCGTTGCGCTTCCTCCGAGAACACCTTGAATGAAGATCGGAATATAGACAGACGCCGTAATGAAGGCTGCTCCACTTAACATCGCGATCGCATTGCTTGCCGAATAGAGGCGATTCCGAAACATCCGGAAGGAGATTATAGGTTCCTCTGCCCGCGTCTCCACATAGAGGAAAAAAACAGTAAGAAGAGCAAATCCAGTAAATAAGCTAATGATCTGAGCGGAGTTCCACGCGAATTGTTTACCGCCAAGCTCCATGGCGAACATTAGGCAGACGATGGCACCTACAAGCGAGAATGCGCCGGCCCAGTCGATACGCTGCTTAGTATGCTGGAGGGATTCCTTATAGAAGATGGCAATCATCAGGAAGGCAATCAGTCCAAGTGGTAAGTTAATATAGAAAATCCATTCCCATTTAATATAGTCGGTCATGTAAGCGCCAAGGAGCGGCCCGAAGATGCTGGACATACCGAAAACTGCTCCAAACAATCCCATTAGCTTGCCTCTGCTTTCCGGTTTAACCGCATCGAACATGATTGTGAAAGCGATGGGTACCAAAGCACCGCCGCCAATGCCTTGTATGGCCCGGTATAAGCTTAACTGCACGATCGAGGTGGCTGTTCCACAAAGAGCGGATCCAAGCATAAACACCAGGATACCAAAGATGAAAAACCGCTTGCGCCCATACATATCCGATAGTTTACCGAAAATTGGCATCCCTGCCATTTCAGCGACCATGTAAGCCGAAGTTACCCAAACGAATTTATCGAGTCCTCCGAGGTCTGCGATAATGGAGCCCATAGCTGTCGCGACGATGGTATTGTCCATCGAGGCCATTAGAATGGCTAGCAGTAATCCGGCTAAAACAATACCGGTTTGATTGGTTGATTTCGTCATATGATCATTTCCCTTCTTCAATCATTGATTTGTATAAACCGATTATAAACAAACAACCCTGACAAGAGTCTGTCAGGGTTGAAACCATATGAGGAAAAGAATTTCCTCTAGAAGTCGTCTATGAAATCGTCTTACGCTCCGGAAAGAAAATTCGGTAAAGCAGTAAATGAATAGTTTGCAAAAATAAATAGATTGGTATGGAATAAGTGAGCTGATACCCATGTTTGTAATGAAAAATACCAACGAGTACGCTAAGCCACTCGACACCTATGCCCATAGACGTCCAAAGTAAGATGTAGGGTATCGTGTAAAAATCACGCACACCCCATTTTTTGTAAAAATAAATAAATATATAACCAAATGGTGCATACATCGTATAGGAGAAAATATCAAACAGCTGATAACGGGATTCGTCACCTACATCGTACAAATCAAAGGGGGGGACAGCGATGGTGTGATCAAACATGAGACCAAAAACGACCCCAATCAATAAATTAAACAAGCTCTGTGTTAAGGTAAACATTTTTGGCAATATCCAAATCGCGAGGGTCCCTACGACAATCATCGCAATGACGAACCATTCATTTCCGTTAAATCGATTATCGTAAATGGTTATGTCGTTCATAGAGTCTTCTCCCTTTGCATCAGATGAATTAATAAGCGGCCAAACCAATAAGTTATAATCATTAGTGAGATGATTAGTAGGCACTCATAGAAGATATTCCATCTCTCATAGGTTACCGCACCATTCAATCTTAGGAATTGGCCTGTGCATAAGATAAAAGAGAACGTATACAGAGAAATGCCTATTTTTGTACTGCGTTTCACTGTGGTCAGGTAGACATTGGCAAAAGTGAGAAGTGTTAATGAAAAGGTGAAGTCCCTATGTAAAATCATCGAAAGGAATTCCGGAACCTTTTTGCTGAGATGGAAAACTTCTAAAGTGTCACTTAAAATCGTTAATTTGTTAATGTCCACGATAGCTAAGAGCATGTAAAGCAGCACGTTCGTAATGACAGACAACTTATTGGGCAGGAAGGCGAATATGTGGATACTAAACCAAACAAAAATCAGGCAAATGACGAGTATCAAGGCAGGGCTCCTTTGCGACAAAATAATCGAATAGCGTAAGTAGATGCAAATAAGTATCGTCTCCTATTTTTACCTTTATTGAGTTGTTTAAACCCTCCTCTCAGACAACTGATCTCTAAGTAACAAAATAAAGATTGCCTCCTACCCGGCCTTTCTGGTCAGGTGGTTGGCAATCTTTTTCAGTTTGGACAAAATCCCGGAGTCTGGGCGTATAACTGTTGCGTGAAGCGGGGATCCAGCTTGGCAAGTTCAGCGAAATAGTTGCTTATAGCGTGATTAGCGGAGACGGAGCCCCCTTGAAAAGTTAATTCAACCCCCTTTTTCACATGTATATAGTGGTAAACCTTATCTGTTCGAGGAGATGTATAGATGAAGGGCGGAAGTAAGGGGACTAAGTCGTAGGTATTATAAATCCGATAGTGAGGCCCGGTCCTGCGGTTGAAAAGACTAGCGAATGCCTGATTTCCAACACGAGGTGAGGCATAAGTATACACGGAAGGATTTCTAAATTTAGTGTTTGTGGAAATATCGGCGGCGCATAAAGCAGCGAGTGCTCCACCAAGACTGTGTCCTGTGATGTACAGCGTTTTCTCCGTTGAAAGTTTGTTTAGCGCTGTCACAATCGATTTGCGGGCTGAACGGTAGATGTCAAGAAACCCTTCGTGTACGAGGCACTGCTCTTTTGTGTAAGGAAACTGGATTTGCCTGGCAATGGCATCGGAGATCCAATCGGATGTCGTATGCGTGCCTCGAAATACGATGACAATTTGAGCGTCGGATTCGGCAATAAAGCCGAAAAACTCTTTTTCACTCAGGATGGAAGTTGCCTTAAAGGAAGAAACCATCCGGTAATTGTTTGGCATAATAACGCTTTCGGGACCATTTTCAAGTAGGATATAGCTTTGGCTGCACATAGCTGCTAGGAAGATTGCCGTCCGTGTATCTAATGAGTTGCTGAGCATAGTCCATTCCTCCATACACACAGGATGCCTTCTCCTATATATATGAAAATAGTGGACAGCTGTCCTCCGACAATCGCCTATTTTCTAGGAGACTTCCAGCTCGCAGATCCTATCAGGTATAATAGGCGAAGGAAGGTGGAGATAAATGTGTTAAAACGCTTTTTTTCGTATTATCGGCCTTATAAGCACTTATTTATTTTGGATTTTACCTGTGCGGTCGTGGCTGGACTTCTAGAACTAGGTTTCCCACTTGCTGTTAATCAGGTCGTCGATAAATTGCTTCCTGCCGGGAATTGGACTTGGATTCTTTGGGCTTGCGCCGGTTTGCTTGCAGTCTATGGACTCAACACGGTGCTGAATTTCATAGTCACATATTGGGGACATAAGCTAGGGATTAATATCGAAACGGATATGCGGAAAAAGATGTTCGATCATCTGCAGAAGCTCTCATTTCGGTTTTATGACAATAACAAAACGGGTCAATTGATGTCTCGTATGGCAAACGATTTACTAGAAATTGGTGAAGTTGCGCATCATGGCCCAGAGGACTTGTTCATTGCGGTAATGACGCTGATCGGTGCACTCCTGCTTATGCTTCATATTAATATGAAGTTGGCGCTCCTCACCTTCGTTATTGTCCCATTTCTGCTATGGATAGCAGTGTATTTTAATCAAAAAATGACGAAGACGTTCCGTCGAATGATGGGCGACCTTGCCGATATTAACGCAAGAGTAGAAGACAATATTGGTGGGATTCGTGTTGTTCAAGCTTTCGCAAATGAGTCCTATGAGAAGAAGCTGTTTGAGGATAACAATGGACGGTTCCGGTTGACGAAGCTGCTTTCCTATAAAATCATGGCGTGGAATGTTTCGCTGAGTTACATTTTGATGCGTCTGGTAACGGTTTTCGTCCTTATTTGCGGCACATGGTTCGTGATTGATAAGCAGATTTCTTATGGAGAATTTATTGCTTTCGTTCTCTTAACGAACGTTTTTCTAGGGCCCATTCAGAAAATCAATAATGTCATTGAGAGCTACCCCAAGGGAATTGCCGGCTTTAAACGGTATGTTGAAGTCATTGATACGGAGCCTGAGGTAGCTGATCTGCCGAATGCCGTGAAGGTTAGTCATCTCGATGGTCAAATTACGTTCGACTCGGTGTCATTCGGCTACGGGGAAGAAGCCCGTGTATTGAATGATATCAGCTTATCTATTCGAGCTGGAGAAACCGTTGCTTTCGTAGGTCCATCGGGCGCAGGGAAGACCACGATCTGCAGCTTGCTGCCCCGATTCTACGATGTGAGTGCGGGCAGCATTTCCATTGATGGCCTCGATATTCGCAGCATCCAGCTGGAGTCGCTGCGCCGTCAGATCGGCATCGTGCAGCAGGATGTGTTCCTGTTCTCCGGCACCTTGCGGGAGAACATCGCGTACGGCAAACTTGGCGCGACGGATGAGGAGATCTGGGAAGCTGCGCGGCGCGCGCAGCTGGTGGGTTATATCCAGACGCAGCCGAAGGGGCTGGATACGGTTGTTGGTGAGCGCGGCGTCAAGCTCTCGGGCGGACAGAAGCAGCGCCTCGCGATCGCGCGGATGTTCTTGAAGAATCCGCCGATTCTCATCCTCGATGAGGCGACGTCGGCACTCGACACGGAGACAGAGGCGGCGATTCAGCAGTCATTGGCCGAGCTGTCGCGTGGCCGTACGACGCTAGTCATTGCCCACCGGCTGGCGACGATCAAGAATGCCGATCGTATCGTCGTCGTGACGGAGCAAGGCATTACCGAGCAGGGCGGACATGAGGAGCTCATTGCTGTGGGCGGTGTGTACAGCCGCTTACACCAAGCGCAGTTCAGCTCTTGATCCCGGGCTGCAGCAAGCTAGCTTAGGCTAGTTCGCTGCATCCTCTTTTTATTCCCAAAGATAGGATAGAACTTCCAAATGAATCGTGATAAACTATGAAAATGGTTATCTACCAACGGTGAATAATAGAACGAGGTGACGATAGTTGAAATCGATATTTCGGTGGTTGTTGCTTGGGTTGTTTACACTCGTGTGCATCTTCTTTCTGAGCAATATCCGTAACGCCTTCTTATCTATGCAGCCGGATCAGATTCGGGTCGCAATAGGTCCAGACACAAGCATCCAGAAAATAAGTGAGCAGTTGCCTGGCAGTCAAGTACTAAATGAAAAAGCAGGCTTATTGTCTGTTCCTTATGGAAAGTCTTGGGACTATATCGGAAAGACACTGTCGATCAAAGGCATATTTCGTGCGACCGCTGTTCCACTGGAGCATCCCATTATTTCCTGGCGTTATTACGGCTTTTCGATAAAAGAGCAAATTAAAGGTTTCGCGCATGGTGATTTTGGCAAATTCCGCAGTCCTTTCAATAGGAAAGAGGTGGCTGTTGTTGGGGAGCTCCCCAACATGCTTCTTCGGACATGCACTTATTTCATTCCTGGTTTACTGCTCGCGATTGTGCTAAGTGTGCTATTTGCGATGACAGCATCCATGTTCCGCCGATTAGGTGCCTTGATGGATGGAATGCATGGCTTGCTTGTTGGCTTGCCTGATTTTTTCTTAATCGTTCTCATCCAATTGGGGGCGGTCTATGCGACGAAATATTTGGGACACTTTGTACTGCTCATTGTTCAAGTCGGTGATAAGACGCCTTTCCTCATTCCGTTTCTCACGATCGCGCTGATTCCCTCGGTCACCATTTACGGCACACTTCGCATCGCGATCGCGCGTGAGCTGGGACAGGATTATGTCGTTACCGCACTAGCAAAAGGGTTAACCCGCAGAGAGGTGCTCATCTCTCACGTTATGCGAAATGTAATGGCTGATTTGCTGGCGATCTTGCCCAAAGCGACCACACTGGCACTGGCCAGTATGGCTGTTGCAGAAGCCATCTGCGGAATCTCCGGTTTGGGTGGATTTATCGTCTCCCCAGCATTACAGAGTGTCTCCTCCATGTCGGCTATCTGTATGGCACTTGCGCTAGTTGCTATGGCTTTTCATGTATTCTACGCATTGCTTCGCAAGAAGTTTATTGTTCGGACAGGGGAGGTGGTTTAACGATGATGAAACGCTCATCAACTGCTTACTACTGTTCGATTGCACTCATTGTGCTCATCCTGCTTGTGATGATATTCGGCACATGGCTGAAACCACACGGGATTACACCGGATGATAAGATTAATATGATCCAATATCAAGAAGACGGTAAAACCAGATACAGCATTCCGCCATACGCGCCGAACAGCACCTTCCTGCTGGGCACCGATCATAGGGGCTTTGATGTGCTGAGTTTATTGTTGAATGGGTTGAAGTATACATTAGGCACGGCGCTAGCGTTGACCTTGTTTCGCTTTGTTTTTGCCCTCCCATGGGGATTTTGGAGCGGGAGCACGGGCAAAGGAGGGGGCATTCTTCGCTCCATGCAGTGGGTCGTTTCCTCTATGCCTGCGTTTGTATTCTTGTTCCCGCCTTTAGCAGGCATGTACTTTGGGCTGCGGCTTGATCAGGGGTTGAAGGCAGACCCGCATTACCAGCTGTTGTTCTCGGTTACTTTTGTTAGTCTAGTCACATTCATTGGGATATTCCCATTAGCCCATCAGATAGCAGATCGGACACGTTATTATAATGAACGACTATTTATTGAAGCATCACGTTTGATGGGTGGATCTGTGTTCCATCGAACGATGCGACATTTGGTTCCCTGTATGAGAAATGAAATGTTGTTCATCTTCCTTAGCGAGTTCATGCAGGTGCTCTTCTTGTTAGGGCAGTTGGCTGTATTTAATATTGTACTTGGCGGGGTTGAGACAATTGGTGATAGCGATGCGGGCTATTCCATCGCCATCACAACATCGGGTGAATGGTTATCGCTAATCGCCTATGGCTCAAGGTACATTAGACTGCATCCATGGATTATACTGAGTGCAGGAACCAGCTTCGCAGGACTATTCCTAGCGCTGCAGTTTTTCTTGAATCAGCTCAAACGCCGCTACGGCAGTGAACGTCAATTAATGTGAAGTAAAAAAAAGGTCGAGGTTCCATCCCGAGGATGGCTCCCGACCTTTTTCTATGAATTATCTTAAAGAGCTGAGTTGGATGTCCAATCTAGCAGCCACGCCTGCAGGCGCTGCATCACTACGAGGTCCTCCAAAGTTAAAAGCGATGATGACGATGTCATTACGGCCCTGTCTCAAAAACCGACGTATGTTGAAGGTACGACCAGTGTTGTAGAAGGGAGGGGTGTTCTGAGGCGCATCATAGACCAGCGGCACACCGTTGATGATCACAACAGCGTAATTGTCGACCGACAAGAAGAGGGATGCGGCGAGAATAGCTCTCCGCTGCGAGAGCGAGAATCGTGTCGAAATGACGGCATTCTCAGCGCTCAGATTGCCGGAGTACCACACATAGTTGGCGTTAGTAACCGGTACCCATGCTGGATTACGAGGAATGATCTGGGCATTGAACCAAGAGTTATCGGTTCCGATCGAGATGATACGCTGGCTCAGGAAGCGGCCTGCTCCCAATCTGTTGTGTTTCTTCAATTGGGCATGGTACATCAGCAGCGCTTTCGTTTTTGGTAAGCCTGAACATCTAGGTAGTCTAACAATTTTAGTTGGTCTCCCTGCGATACGTTGTTTCTTAATCATCTAACCATCTCCTATCAAGTTATGAATATACTTACAAAGTATTTTATGTTTGATAGAGAGATTTGCGAGGGTTAATAGCTGATAGAGTTCTAAAAAGGTAGCTTAATTTCCACTTACCATATAAAACGTAAATTAAATGTTACAGTGACATATAATATATGTTAAAATGATGAAAATCATGAGGGGGATACCTACGTGGATGACAAAAATGATAAAACCAAAAGACTCTCTGTTTACTTACCGGAGAAAGTAAAGTCGGATCTGGAGCAAATGGCCGACGAAACGGGTCTGTCGATGACACAGTTAATTGTGATGGCCACGCATGGCTTGCTAGCCAACTACTCCGCACAGGGTGGCGCTATTTTCGCTGATTTATTGGCAGCCAGACAACGAATTCTCCACGAAGTGAAGGATAAGCATCAGCTTTTAAACGAAGAAAAAGTGAAAATGCAAGAATACTACGGTGCCCGAGCGGAGGAGTATGAACGGATTTACCATCGGGAGGACGCTGAGTTCCAACAAGAGCTTGGTCTCTTAAGCGAAATGGTGAAGAAGCAGGTGGAAGGTCGCAACGTTCTTGAGGTAGCCTGTGGGACCGGGTACTGGACCGAAATTGCTGCGAGTACGGCTAAGCACATTGTAGGTGTTGATATTCGTCCTGAAGTGCTGCAAATTGCTAAGTCGAAGCCTTTGCCAGCCTCAAATGCAGCATTTGTTCAGGGGGATGCGTACCAGCTCTCCGAAGTGACAGGGGCTTTCGACTTTGGTCTTGCTAACTTCTGGTTTTCGCATATTCCGAAGAATCGGATCGAGCCATTTCTGCAGAGTTTCCACCAACGTTTAGGCACAGGTGCTCGCGTCTTTATCGCCGATAATGTTTACGTACCCGGGAGAGGCGGAGAGCTGATAACAAATGAACATAGTGAGGATACCTACAAAAGACGCGAGTTGGCTGACGGATCCATGCATGAAATTATCAAAAACTACTACTCATATGAGGAACTGAACGACATTTTTAAGCCTTTATCTCAGCATTTGCGAATATTTGTGGGAAGCAGCTTCTGGTATGTCAGTTACACAGTTGCTTGAAATAGAAATGGATAGGTAAAATATCCCTTGACCAAATATGTTACTTAAGTTACATTTGTTATTAGAGTAACGTATTTGGAGGGGTTAACAATGAACATTTTTTCGAAAATATGCAATTGGTTTATGGCAACATCAACTTGGATTCAAGCATTAACATGGTTTGTTGCCTCACAAATCGTGTATTTTACTATGTTGTTTGTGACCATTCCAGCCATTCAGAATAAGGCAAATGGCATGAAAATATTTGACTTAATGACTACGGGTTATTCGCCGCAATACGTTACTTCTTTCCTTGAGGCCATTGGGGAGACGGGGCGGAAGTTATACTTAACGAATCAAATGCCATTGGATCTTATCTATCCAAGTTTAATGGCCATTACTGGCGCACTGTTCATTGCTTTATTTTCAAAAAAAATCAACCATCGTTTAGGTGTTATCCTGTTTATCCCTATTTTCGGAGCCATTTTTGACTATTTTGAAAATATTATGGTAGCCGTGATGCTGCTTTCCTTTCCTAATATCCCAAAACCGATCGCCATGTTTGCTAGTCTATTTACGGTTTTGAAAACTATTCTTGATACTTTATACTTAGTGTTACTAGTGGTCTTGTTCGTTCTATTTCTATACAAAATTGTACGTGGAAAAAGGAAAGTTGAAGGCGGGAGTCCAAACTCTAAGTAAGGTGGTCAAATGGATAATAATCTTCCTTTAAGAGAACGAAAAAAATATCAGACGATGTTAAGTATTCTAGATGAGTTTTTACTTTCGCTTGAAAGTCATCATTTTGATGAAATCCATATTGAAGATGTATGTAATCGGGTAAGTATTTCGAAGGTCACTTTTTTTAGGTACTTTACTTCCAAAGAGGAAGTTCTCGACTATTTTGTGCTGCGATGGTGTTATCAAAGAAGTGTTGAGATAGATAAGGGAACCTATTTCGGCATGGATGGCATACGCCAAGTTTTTAGAACTGCAGCAGAAATACCTCATGCTAAGAAAATTTTGATTGCCATCATTCAATACTATTCTAAATTAAAAGCTGAACCAACGAAAAAGGAACTCAGTGAATATGAGCGTTATATTATCTCGCAAAACTCAATAGAAGGAATTCATATTCAAATTCTTCCTTTAGAAGCCTTGTTTCATTTCTATTTATCGCAAATAGAGAACTTGTCGGAAGCGAAGATATTGCTCTTTTCGCGTCAGTTGGTAGCGCTTTTCTATGGGATTCCATTTCAGGTTCATATTCAAATGTTGGAATCTCAGACATTGCTAAAAGCATATATGGATAGTGTAGACAGTTTATTGGTAGCAATTACTTTCCATTAGGCCAACAAAAAAAGCTTAGTCAAGGCCCGCGGCTGCTTTCTGACTAAGCTTTTTTCCATATTATTATTTATTATTTTCATTTTCATTTTGTCGTCTTTTGATTACGTTATTCACTAAGTTTTGAGTTGCGTCTTGTGTGGATCCAGTTACGTTTTCAATGGCGTTTTGTACATAGTTCGTTGCGGATTGAACCCCGTTTTTAAAGATACTCGTTTTGTTAACATCAACGTTATTCGGGTTACTCGTATTTTTTGACATCGTCCATTCCTCCAATGATATTCTAGAGAGACTGTCGTTTGATTAATTATGCTTTCTCACAACTGGTACGCATAACTTCTACAACATCGTTCAACTGCGAATAGGGATTCACTCATCCAGCAACCTCAACCTAGCATATATGACGATTGATCCCGATTTAAGACACCTGCATGTAGAGCAAGATTGGTTGAATGAATCGACGATCTCCTAGATGTAATAGTTGAACTCTCGTTTTACCTTACCTATTGATCTCATCGTCTTCCGTAGTCTCGTTTAGCTCCTGCTCGGCATCCATCTCAGCGGCGGCATCGAAGACATTCTCTTTCGGCACCTGAGTTATATCTTCCTTTTGCTGCACCCAGTAACCAACGTTACGGTACCAATATTGAAACGAGTCGTCCAATTGCTGCTCTCGATTGCGATCCTCGTTAACATCGGAGTCAACTTCTAACCCCTCCACGAGAAATCCGTCTTCACGATTCTGTTTTCGATTGATATCATCAGGTGTATTCACGTTGAATTTCCCTCCTTAACATTCTTATCATAACGCCCCTCCATCCTTGTAAGGATTAATCTGCATAGATAGGGAACGATTTATACAAAATCCCTAATGTCCAGAAGTAAATTTAAGGCCGAGAACGCCAACTAAGATCAGAATCATGAACAAGATCCTTGTTAAACTAATAGGTTCATCGAGAAAAAGGGTGCCGATTATAATCGCCCCTACAGCGCCTATTCCGGTCCAAGCCGCGTATGCTGTGCCAATGGGAAGAGTTTTAGTTGCCACTGCAAGAAAATAGAAACTTACAATCATACCTGCGATCGTGACGATGGAAGGAACTAAACGTGTAAAACCATTCGAAAATTTCAACGAGATCGCCCATAGTACCTCAAATACACCTGCAATAACGAGATATAACCATGCCATGATGAATCACTCCTCTTAAATTTCTTATACGTACCTATTATGCCGCAAAAAAAGAAAAAGCCTGGAAGTTATATCGCTCTAAAGCGATATGACTCCCGGGCTTTTTCCCCTCCGTGACCACAGCGTATTCGCTGCGTGTTTCCCCTCGGACCAGTCTGACGATGAACGCCACGGAACCCTAGAAAACAATATGCCGTTATTATAGAACGGCTAACATACGATGTCAAGTTACAAGATTTGTAAATGAATAAAAGCCCTGAAAGCTGCTCTTTTGAGCGGGGCTTGTCCGGGCTTTATTCATGAATCGTGCAAGAATTTACTTGGATTCAGCAGTTAGTTGATTGTAGATATCATCCCACAGAACTCGTCTGGCTGATACATACCGCTTCGCGTAATAAGATTGGCTAAGTTTGCTTTTCACTATACCTTCATCGGAAGCAGAGTGAATGAATTCACCGTTTCCAAGATAGATACCAACGTGAGAAATACCATTGCCGCCACTTGTGTCAAAGAACACAAGATCGCCTTTACGAAGATCTTTTTTGTCAACCCAGTAACCTTCTTTATTTTGAGATGATGAGCTATGAGGAAGATCAATGCCGAATTTGTCGAAAACGTATGCGGTGAAGCCAGAGCAATCAAAGCCCTTTGTGGTCGTTCCCGCCGTTCTGTACGGAATTCCGAGCAATCCGTCAACCGTTTCATCCAAAGTGGATTGGGCCGCTGACACGCTTCCTAAACCGATACTCAAAAACAAAACAAGGCTAAAAACAAGAGCAACAATCTTTTTCAACTGCTTGTCTCCTTCCGGTGCCTACGAGGTTAGCTGGAGGGTTCGGTTGAAGGTTCCCTATGATCCCTGTCTGGCAAGATCAATTCACCCGGTGTGGTTCCCCCGTTTCTCCAAAAAATGGAGAATTCGGCATGAAATATTTGGTTTTTTGATGCTAGTCCTTTTAATTCGTCATAAACATTTAAAATCCTCCTTTTCTATGAGTCTTCTAATTAAAATATGCAAGTTTGATAGGGAAATAGACAAAAAAAAGCCCCTTTTTGCAAGGGGGGGGAGAAAATGTGCTAATTTCAGCTTAATTATATGTACTTAACTGTCCATTTTGGCAGATAGAAGCTGATATTGGGAAGTTATGGCCCACATTTGGATGAAAATGTGGAAAAGCGGGAAGAGCTGATAAATGATTAGCGCTACCAGACCTGCCCATATGTATGTTGCAGTGACAGTGACCCCTGCCAATAGTCCCGAGGCGATTAGGAGGATAAGTGCAAGCCCGATAATAGGAAGCAAAGAGCGAACGAAAGTGATGACGGTGGACAAAATGCCAAGTTTGGCAGCAATCGCGAACTGCACGTACATAAAAAGAAGATGTAAGAGAAAGCCATAGACGAGCATGCCGAGAAGCCAAGGCAGTAATTGGAGGGCCGCTTGCTCATATGATGTGGTATGTGCGAATTGTTTTTGCGCTTTAGGAAACAGCCATATGAGCGGCAGCAAGGAAAGCGAGATTCGAACGACATATGCGATTAGGAATGGGAGCATCAGCTCCTTGATGCCTCGGAAAAAGCGATAGCCGGCATTTTGCTGGGAATGGGTCAGCGAGTAGTAGACGCCGCTATTCAATATTGGCGTGAGCAGCATGCGAACAACAAGTAGAGCAGCCAGCCACCAAAGGTAGGGATGGCTAAGATCGGTTTTGACAAGTTGGAACTGTCCTTCAGCTAGAAATAGCTGCAGCGCTTGCTTCGGCTGCTCGCCACCAGGATAGCGGTGCATGAGAGGGACGAGAACACCCTGTACAAGCTTATACAGCAGGATGCCCCAGCCCATCTGATACAGGAACAAGACGATCGTGGCGAAAGGTTGCCGTAAAGCCGCCCTCAAGCCAGACTTGATATAAGTTGCCACAGTTGTCCCTCCTAAGAGTTTTCCGTAGGAAAACTTACTTCGTAAGCATATGCACTTGAGTTTTGCTTTAGCAAAACTGGCATCGTAAGCATAACCTGAGTTTTCCGTAGGAAAACTTACTTCGTAAGCATATGCACTAGAGTTTTGATTTAGCCGCTTACCAGGCGACCCAGCCGAATATGGCTTGCAGGAATTGAATGAGACCGAGATTTAGGCGGATTTTCCACTTGGTATTCACTTGCGTTTGCATAAAATTATTAATATGTTTATTTTCCAGCACGAGCGAGTAATTAGGATCAATTCGAACCCAGTCTACAGGAGTCTTGTGGGTTAGTTTGAATTCGATACTGCTTTCTTTCCCGTCCCATGTTTTATCAAGCACTGTGCCGTCAGAGAAATGGAACTGGATCGGCACCTCTGGCGAATTGCCGCCTCGTTTGGAGATGAGAACGGCACTTTCGTAGGACTCTGCCCCTTTGCTGCCCACGGATTTGACACGAATGCTTTCAACGGTGTAATCCATCATCATGGCGCCGTATACATATTGATTAAAGAAATCATCCCACTTCGTTTTGGTCACTTCTTCGACAACGTTCTGAAAGTCCTTTGTAGAAGGGTGTTTAAATTCCCAACGTTGGAAATAAGTGCGCATAATGCGGTCCATCGTTTTACTGCCAACCTGCTTCTCAATGGCTTTAAGCACGAGCTTGCCTCGTGTGTACACATTCTCTGCGTATTGATCATGTCCCGTATAAGCCCACGAGTTCTGTTGTAGAGTATGTGGAGATGTAATAAAGCTTGATTCGACAGGTAAATTAGGGGACACCCCGTACTCCGCTTCCATGACTTTATCCTCTGCATAGGAGGTAAAACCCTCATCCAGCCAAGCTTCTTCGAATTCATTGCTCGCTACGAGTCCATAGAAGAACTGATGTCCAATCTCGTGAACAACGACACGTTCTAGCTCTAGATCTGGTTTCTTGTCGCTAGCATCCCACGACGTTACCAAAGTCGGATATTCCATACCGCCCACACCGTTGCCTCCTGGGGGAGGTACGACAATCGAAAGGGTTGAATAAGGATACGATCCGTACCATTGACTGTAGCGGGAAAGTGCCTTTTTGGCAGCGTACATATAGCGGTCCTTCAAGTCTTGATGATTGGGATCGAGATAGAGCTTGATCTTGACCCCGGGTATTTGTGCGGTCGAGTAGGGTTCTTCCACATAAACGAAATGAGGCGATGCCGACCAAGCGAAGTCATGCACATCATCCGCATAAAATTGGTACGTCTTCATTCCGTTGTCGGTTACAGCAGGCTTAACCGGGAAACCGGTAGCTGCTACGATGTAGTTCGCCGGCACTTGAATTTTCACGTCATACATCCCGAAATCGGCATAAAATTCCGAATTTCCATGGTATTGGTGGAGATTCCACCCTGGCTCTGTACGTCCTCTTGTTCCAACCCTTTCATAGGCAGCAACTTTAGGGAACCATTGTCCGGCCATGACGAAGTCATCCACATAGCCCATTCTTGCGAAGGCGGCAGGCAGCTTGACGAGGAATTCCGTCTTGATCGTAACTTTCTCCCCGGCTCCTACAGGCTTAGGCAGCGGGATTTTGAGCAGCGTGTGATCGTCCTTGTTGCCGTCATCGGGCTGCACGAACGCCATGCGCATACTGAGATCCTCTCCGTCAACCGTTTTCACAGAAAGCAACTTCATACTGCCACTGCTGTCAGCCTTGGCTTCATCTTCACGCAGCTTACCACCTGACTCGCGCATAAACGTCGTTTTCTTTGAGGCGAACGCATTGGGATACAGATGGAGGTAAAGCTCTTGCACAGGGACGGTTCCCGGATTTTCCCAAGTCAACGTTTGCTGCCCATTAAGCTGCCTCGTTTCGGGTGTGTAAGCAACGCTCATGTGATACTCCGCAATACGATAGCTAAGAGCTGCTGGCGCTTGCTTCTCTAATGGCTTGCCGCTATCTGCAGGCTGCATGTCCGGCGCCGGAGCAGACTTTTCATCCTTAGAGACGACTGGAACGGCTAATTTACTTGCAGATGGGAGCAAATTTTCAGACAGCAGGACAGCGCCTGCTGCAAGGAGCATGACAACGAACCATTGAACCTTGCGGTTTTTGAATAGAACACTCATGATATCCACCCCGCCTAAACAAGCATCTACAGCATGTATATGTAGACAACCTAGGGAATATTTCTGAGCTTGGAAAAGAATTGTTAGAAGGAGGGGAACGAAGTGGCTAATCAATGAGTCTATAAGGTATAAGGGGTGTGGAAATCGATGAATAAATTTCGAAAAGTGATCATTGTTTTGAGCTGCTTCGTTGGTCTGATTGTTCTCATGACTGTGCTTTCTCAATTTTCTTGGTTTCCTAAAGCGGTTAATGTACAGTCTCCGGAACAGGTTACGCCGGCAGTGGAGCTAGATAAGGCCAAGGTAAGCCCACTTTTTCAAAGTGGTACCTATCATTTGCAGGGTGAAAAAGGGAAGGTCGGCCTCCTGAGTCCAGGTGGTTATAAGGTCAATACGCCTAATAAGTATATGTGGCACATATGGAAGCAGGACGAGCCTCTGACAGGGAAGAAATTCCGCGTTGAAGCAGTGAGTGTTGCGACTGGAGAGAAACGGCAGGTTCTACTGCAGGATAATGCTTTAGTCGGGGAAATGAATTGGCCGGGAGCGGGACCGATAAATGGAGCGGATACGGGGTTCCCTGTGCTGATGAGGTTTGATGACTCGGGATTGTGGCGTTTGGATGCTTTTATAGATGAAAGAGCCGTCGGTAGTATCACGGTGGAAGTGAAGTAGTAAGAGACAGTAACGAGTAACCGTCCTCCCACACTAACAGCAACCAGCCCTTGTTCTGGAGGATGACTTTAGCTACAATGAGAGCAAAGCGTCATTTTAACATTATGAAGACTGGAAGGTGCCCTAATGGAAGCGGATAAAAAGAAGCTGGCCTTAAATATAGTAAGTTCCAAAGTGAACCATAAAGGATTCGGTGCCGGAGCGATCGATCTAAGCAACGTATCTGGTATCATTATTGACGGAGATGAAGCCTACCTGGATGAAGGTACACTTCATGCCAAAAGTAAGATCGAAAAAGGCATTAAATTCTCAGTAAACAAAGAAGATGTACCCAATGGCCGTAAAGCTTGGATTGTTTGGGTGGCAGTAGACCGTACCGAAGAAGGAGCCTACTACGCTGGAATGACAGCTTGCGAAATGCTAATTGACACAGAAGCTCGCAGAGGGTGGAAAATTCTAGCCGAGCACGTGAACAAGATGGATGCTGCAATGAAGCGTAAATTCATCTTCGACGGCTTGGATGACAAGGAGCGGGCGCTGCTCAAAAATCAGCTAATCGCACACAACGAGGAATGGTGGAATCGCTCGGATAAAGCATTGAAAGATGCACTTTCCTAAGCGATCAAACGCATAAATCGAGATTATGAACATTATGTGTCATCCATTGTTACGTTTGGGTGAACCGAGTATACTAGACCCTAGTGTATGTTACCTCATATACTAGGACAGCAAAAAGGCAGACTAAGACGCGCTTAGTTCTGCCTTTTTGTGTAGATAAGAAAGTATAAGTTTTATACTTTTGCTTCGCATCTACCTTGACAAACGCGCTCGTCCCAGAAGGACGACGGAGTCGTTTATCCTTGGTTCTCTGGAAACAGGTGGATTAGTCGTTCCACCAGCGTTTGATATCATTCCACCAAGAGCCGTTCTGACCTTTGGGAGTGCCCTTTGGATCATCGTTCGAAGCTGGCTTCGCAGGTTTGCCTGTGCAGAAAGTTGTCGGCTCCGTGCCAACCAAGAAAGCCTCCATGTGTGAGTTCGGACAGTCCTCATTGGACAGCTTGCCGCTCACCGGATCAATATAGACACTGGTTACCCCTTCGGGAATCGGGAAAAGCTTAGGCGGTATCGCCTCTAACGTTTGTTCCGTGAATTCTGCGAAAATGGGAGAAGCCAAATGAGACTCAACCGTCGAAATATCCCTACTCTTGTCATAGCCGACCCATACAGCAGTTGCGAGCTCCGGTGTGAAGCCAACCAACCACGCATCGGTGTCGGTCGTACCGGTTTTGCCGGCTATCGGACGCTTAATCGTACTGGCTACGCGGTTACCGGTTCCGCCCTCTTCGAACACGCTCTCCATCAGATTCGTCATTACATATGCGACAGCCGGATCAAGTACAGGCTCCGCTTTCGGGCTCGCTTCATATAAGATTTGACCGTTCGCATCCTCAATACGCACAATCGCCGTCGTCTCCTGATGAACGCCTTGATTCGCAATCGTACCGAACGCTGATGCCATTTCGAGAGGGCTTACGGGGAAGGACCCCAGAGCCAGTGACGGCAGCGGCTTCATCGGAGATGCAATGCCCAGCTTGCGGGCCAGTTCGATAACCTTCGCAGGACCGACATCCAGAATCGTATGCACCGCATAGATGTTGTCCGACTTCGAAATCGCCTGCCGCATATCAATATTTACATTGGCATACTGATCATTGAAGTTTCTGGGTGTGTACCGTTGACGGCCTTCATCGTAGGTGAACACCGTCGGCTCACTTTTTACCTGCGACACAGGTGTATAGCCATTTTGCAGAGCGACCATATAAACAATGGGTTTAAAAGAGGAGCCCGGCTGTCTCGTATTCGAGAGTGCGCGGTTGAACTGATTCTCGGAATAGTCGCGACCGCCGACCATTGCTTTAATTTCTCCCGTCCTTGGGTCGATTGCCACGAGGGCGGCTTGAAGGTCTGTTTTACCCGTCAGTTGTTTCGTAATCACGCTCTCGGCAATCTGCTGAGCATTTTTATCCAGTGTTGTGAAGATGCGAATGCCGCCCTGATCGAACTGTTCCTCCGGTATGCCCAGCTTATCCGTTGCCAGTGCGCGCACATAATCCCGGAAGTAGGGGGCTGCGGCGGGCTTCTTCTTCGTAAGCGGCTGAATCGTCAGCTTCTCTTTGCCTGCGGCGTCAGCGGCGCTTTGTGTAATGAAGCCACTTCGCACCATCGTCTGCAGCACCACCTTTTGCCGATCCATCGCATTCTTCAGATCATAATACGGCGAGTAGTAGCGAGGCCCTTTAGGGACACCAGCGATCATCGCGCTTTCCGCCAACGTTAATTCACTGGCATGCTTGCCGAAGAAAAGCTCGGAAGCCGTTTCAATCCCATACGTCGAATGACCGTAATAGATCTGATTCAAATAATTCGTCAGAATTTCATCCTTCGTCAACTGCATTTCCATTTGGACAGCGAACACGGTTTCTTTGATTTTACGCGACCAAGTCCGGTCATGATTTAAATATAAATTTCGAGCTAATTGCTGAGTTATCGTTCCTGCACCTTGTACCTTAGCCATGGCTTGTACATTGACAACAGCGGCCCTGGCAACGGCCTTCACATCCACGCCGAAATGATCATAGAAATGCTGATCCTCCACAGCGAGCGTTGCTTTAATGAGATAAGGCGATATTTCGCCCAGTGAGACGACCTGCCGATTTTGCCCAGAATAAAAGGTGTCGATCAGTTCGCCATGTGTATCGTACATTTGGGAGGTTTGCAGCATTTTGGTGACGGGCAGTGTTTGAGCACGCAAATAGACGAGACAGCCAGCGGCCACGATGAGGAGCAGAACGCAGGAAGTGAATAGGAATGAGAACATTTTCTTGATACGACGCATCCAGCGCATTGACGCAGGTACCTCTTTCTCCCTAGGTGCTTGTGGTGTGCCTGTGGATGGCTGACGATGGTTCTCGTTCTCGGACATCTCTTCTTACCTCCTTTCTCCATGCTCTAAGGCATTACTATCCAGTATGGAAAAGCATGGCAGTCCGTATTCAACGAATTGTAAATATTTTTTATTAAATGCTCAAAAAACCTAGGAAAATATTGCATTTTGGGGGTAATGAACTATAATACAATTTGTGCGTATGAGGTGACTGGAAATTACAACACTGCTTCGCATGACTTTTTGGGCTGGTGGAACACTGTTAGAGACAACGAATGTTAGGATTTATTCATCCAAATATAGCAGCGAAAGAAGGTATAAACATGGAACTGTGGTATACAGAGAAACAAACCGATAGCTTCGGCATTACAGCAAAAGTAAAAGAGACATACGTTAGAGAACAAACGGACTTCCAAGACCTTTCGATGATCGAAACCGAAGAATGGGGAACAATGCTTACCCTGGACGGTATGGTTATGACAACAGTTAGAGACGAATTCGTCTATCATGAAATGGTTGCGCACCCTGCGCTTGTTACCCACCCGAACCCAGAGTACGTGCTTGTAGTAGGCGGCGGCGACGGCGGAGTAATTCGTGAAATCATGAAGCACCCGAAAGTGAAAAAGGCTGTTCTTGTTGATATCGACGGCAAAGTAATTGAGTACTCCAAAAAGTACCTGCCAACCATTGCCGGCGAACTGGACAACCCACGTGTAGAAGTTATTGTTAACGATGGCTACATGCACATTCACGATCACAAAAACACCTACGACGTTATCATGGTCGATTCCACTGAACCTGTTGGTCCAGCTGTTGAGCTGTTCTCCAAAGGCTTCTACCAAGGTATCTTTGATGCGTTAAAAGAAGACGGTATCTTCGTTGCACAAACGGATAACCCTTGGTTCAAAGCAGACCTGATCCAAACGGTTAACCGTGATGTCAAAGAAATCTTCCCAATCGTACGTGTGTACAGCGCGAACATTCCTACGTACCCTAGCGGTCTCTGGACCTTCACAATGGGCAGCAAAAAGCACGATCCACTGCAAGTTGAGGAATCAGCAATCCCAGAATTCCCAACGAAGTACTACACACCACGCCTACATAGAGCGGCATTTGTACTGCCTAAATTTGTTGAAGACCTGATTAAATAATGAAATTGAACCGCCGGTTGTTTCTGTGCTTGTCACGGGAACGCTGGCGGTTTTTGTTTTGGTGGCTTGTGTTGTACACAAATCGACACGACGATAACCCTGCTATGTACGCTGATCTCCCGTAATACATTGAATTTAGCGAACCTTTCATATAAACTAATACCTAACTTGCCTTATCTGACATAAGGTGCAAACAGGTACTGCAGAATAGGAGAATGACGGACCATGACGGCTAAGCAACGCGTGCGGATCCGAATTGAAAGTCGAAGCGGGAGCGAGACAACCGTGCAGAAAGCACGAGGGGATCTTTATCGTAAAGGCAATCACACGTACATCCGCTATGAAGAAGAGCCGAACGAACTTGGACGAACAGTGACGCTCATTAAGCTGGAAGATAATCAAATACGAATCGTCCGCCAAGGAGACGTGCAAGCAGAGCAAACATTTCTACCCGGCGAGAAGAGGATTGGCTTTTATCAAACACCTCAAGGTAGATTGGAACTCGAAATCGAAACACATGAGCTAACCTCGGAAGCCGTACATGGCATTGGTATTACAAGGTGGAGCTATGATTTATATGCATCAGGCACTCATGCGGGAACATACAGGATTAAGTTGTTAATTCAGGAGGAGTAAGACGAATGGATGTACTAAACGAAGTCAAAGCCATAGTTAAACAAGCCATTATAGAAGCAGTTACAGCTGCAGGCATCGTGGACGCGGCGCAAATACCGGAGATTATTCTAGAAGTCCCGAAAGAGAAGACGCATGGGGATTTCGCAACGAATATCGCGATGCAGCTGACCCGAATTGCTAAGCAGAACCCAAGACAAATTGCCGAGCAAATTATCGCTAACCTGCAAAAGGATAAAGCCAATATCGCAGAAGCGGAAATTGCGGGTCCTGGTTTTATTAATTTTAAAATGAACAAAGTGTACCTATATCCCGTTATCGCTAATGTGCTGAATCAAGGTGAGCGGTACGGTGCGACGAACGTCGGTCAAGGGCTTAAAGTGCAAGTGGAATTCGTAAGTGCGAATCCAACGGGTTCTTTGCATTTGGGACATGCTCGTGGAGCGGCAGTGGGGGATGTGCTGTGCAACGTGCTTGATCTGGCTGGATATGACGTATCCCGAGAGTATTACATCAATGATGCTGGTAACCAAGTGGTCAATTTGGCCAAATCGATCGAAGCCCGCTATCTGCAGGCGCTCGGACAAGAAGCAGAGATGCCGGAAGACGGGTACTTTGGTGAAGATATCAAAGGCTTTGCCGCGGATCTTGCTGCTGAAGAGGGAGAGCGCCTTCTCAGCTTGCCAGAAGATGAGCGTCGTGCCTATTTCCGTACCTATGGTTTGAAAAAAGAACTCGACAAAATCAAACGCGATTTGGGTCGCTTTGGTGTTCATTTCGACAATTGGTTCTCCGAAACGTCGATTTATGAAAATAACCTCATTCCACCCGTTCTCCAAGAGCTGCGGGATAATGGACACATATATGAAGAAGAAGGCGCGACTTGGCTAAATACAACACCACTGGGTGACGACAAGAATCGCGTTCTGATTAAGAATGACGGGTCCTTTACTTACCTTACTCCCGATATTGCCTACCATCGCAATAAATTTGGGCGCGGCTTTGAGCGTTTGATTAATATTTGGGGCGCGGATCATCATGGCTACATCCCACGGATGAAAGCAGCTATGACAGCGCTTGGTTTTGAATCGGATCGCCTCGTTGTGCTAATTGCCCAAATGGTGAGCCTTTTCCAAAATGGGGAAAAGGTAAAAATGTCCAAACGGACTGGCAAAGCAGTCACGATGGAGGATCTCATGGACGAAGTCGGCGTAGACCCGATTCGTTATTTCTTCGCGATGCGCAGCATGGACTCGCATTTGGACTTTGACATGGACTTGGCGGTTTCTCAGTCAAATGAGAACCCTGTGTTCTATGTGCAGTACGCACATGCACGGATTTGCAGCATCTTCCGTCAAGCGGAAGAGCAGAATATCCAGGTGCTGCCGCTGGAGCAGGTAGACCTTAGCCAACTTACGTCGGAAGCTGAGTTCGACTTGCTGCGCAAGATGGGCGAGCTTCCGGAGGAAATCGCCATTGCGGCCGATCAATATGCGCCGCATCGGCTTATCCGCTATGTCTATGAACTGGCAAGCCAGTTCCATAGCTATTACAGAGGCCACTATGTCATCACGGATGATGCGGCCTTGACCCAGGCACGCCTCGCTTTGCTCGGCGCGCTTCGCATTACCTTAGCCAACACGCTTCGCGTAGTTGGCGTATCCGCCCCAGAGCGGATGTAACATCCGCTCCACAAAACCGAAGGGACGATCCCCATGTCTACGCAGACATGAGAGATCGTCCCTTTTTTAATACCAGAAGTATAAGTCAGGTGGACTTAACTTGTGGTGCATCTACTTTGACAAACGTTTCGCACCACGAAGACGGTTATCCTGCCATTTTAAAGTGTGAGATCTTTACGGTGTAATGCAATCCTAGCGCATTTTTTTAGTTAGGACCTTTATTCCTGGCATGCGAGTGGGATTGTTGTAAAACGTACAACAATTTCCCTTGTATTTCGCTTCAAGCAGAGAAATGTTGTATTCCGTGCAACAAAATAGCAGTATTTCATCCAAATTGGCCATTTCTGGGCGAAAATGTTGTATTTTGTGCAATATTCGCAGGAATATCGGAGATTAACCTGACTAAAGTTGTACTTTGTACAACTTCTACACCAACCGCCAAAAGCGCCGGCAGGTTCCGCCTATCGCTCTTGCTTCCGCGGTTGCCTTGCCTGTGCTCACTCATCCGCGATTGCACGGCTCCGTCCTTCGCTCTGGCAGTTGCTCTCGCTCTGTGCTCTCTCGCTCTGAGCTCTCGCTCTGAGCTCTCGCTCTGTGCTCTCTCGCTCTGAGCTCTCGCTCTGTGCTCTCTCGCTCTGAGCTCTCGCTCTTGCTCTCTCATTCGCTCTTCGCTTTCGCCCCTGCTCCAACCACAGCCCAAGCATCCACCCGCCTCAGCCCTGCCGCGCCGCCCGGATCGCCTGCCGTGCGTTCAAATACCCGGGCTTCCAACGCGTAGTCCCTCGCTTGTTAAGGCCAATCGCGCAGCGGCGCAGCGCACTTTTAATCTGCAGCGGCGACATCGGCTTGATCGATAACATCAAGGCGATGACGCCGCTGACATGGGCAGTGGCCATCGAAGTGCCACTTAGCTCGTTGTATTTGCCGTTAAGCCAGGACGAGTAGACCCGTTCGCCTGGTGCGTAGATATCAATTTGCTTCCCTCGGTTGCTGAAGGGAGCGATTTTGCCTAACCGAGTTGTGGCTCCAACGGAGACGACCTGGGGGAAACGGGCGGGGTAATCGACCGATTTCTTTTTGCCGTCATTGCCAGATGAAGCTACGATGACTTTACCTCTGTAATACGCGTTCATGACAGCTTGCTCGAGAGAACGGTTGTATGATTTCATACCGAAACTCATATTGATAATATCGAGGTCGTTATGAACGCACCAATCGATACCGGCAATAATGTCCGAGACATAAGCGCTTCCAGCGTGGTCAAATGCTTTAACCGGATGAACGATGGCTCTTGGAGCAACACCGACAATCCCAGAATGGCGGCCAGCTGCCGCGATGGTTCCGGCGATATGTGTGCCATGTCCATTGTCATCATAGGGCAGCATGCTGCGGTTTAATAAATTGATGCCCCGTGAGATCGAATTGCGTAAGTCAGGATGATTGTAATCGATTCCGGTATCGATGACCCCGATCCGAATGTTCTGACCTACCGATTTGTTCCAGACTTCAGGTGCGCCTACTTGATCGATGCCCCAAGGTATCGTGTGATAGCCCGATATATTGCTTGATCGTCTGGAGGTAGTTTTGTTGCCCATCGCTTGATGAACAGTTATCTTGGTATCCTCTACGATGTTCGGCGCACCGGGGATACCTCTGAGCTTGGTATCGGGACGAAGCGTGCAGGAGAAGGCGTGAATGATACTAAGATCGCGGACCTTGGAAAGATTTACGAACTGAGACTTCATCCGTTTCAGTGCTGATTTGCATGCGTAGTAGTCCCTAGCCGATGAGAAATGGATGAGATGCTTCTTGCCAGAATGCTTGGTGAGACCGATTTCCTCATGAAGCAAATGAAGAAAGGTGGCTATATCCATCGTGCCATCCCCCCATGACAGCTTAGAATCGAATCTCCCCTATCATATGTACAGGTCACCCCGTATGACCGTGTCATTGTCTCTACAGAAATAAATGGGTGCGAAGCCGTGTCAGATGCGTAGGTTTTACATAGGATAAATAGAGAGGCGCGGGCAGGAGTGTCTCTTTCTCAGGTAGTGGAAACGGCTGTGATTCATTCACACCGCTTCCTTAGGATACAGTCGCAAGCGGAGGGGGACCTTCGCTTGTATTCATTTTAGGGGGAACGCTTTCTTCCCTGCGAAGGGGTGTAAAGGCATCTGCTCGAAAGGTTTCTAAGCTGAAACGAAAGTATAAATTTTAACTCTTGCTCCGCATCAAACTTGACTAACAAGTCCGTCCTCAGGACGATGGAAATAGTTTATCATTTGGGATAGTTGCATTTTTAGAAAAAATAGGTTTTACTTAATGAAGATATTGGATAAGGTAGATAGAAGAACTGAAGAAGACGATCACGATCGAAAAGGATGTGCCTTAGATGAGTAGCGAATACACACTCAAAATCACCACAGAGCAAGCGCGCGAAATGCCCATGGTGGATTTGGCGTTTGAATTACTGAAGTCGGCGAATACGCCGTTTTACTATCGTGACCTGATGGCTGAAATTGCTAAAATAAAAGGGCTGTCCGAGCAGCATGTTATGCAAGTGATTGCCCAACTATATACGGAAATCAACATCGATGGACGTTTTGCTTGCGTGGGTACGAACCTATGGGGTTTGAAACGCTGGTATCCTGTCGAGAAATCAGACGATGCGGTTGGTAACGCGAAGCGTCCAAGAATCATTAACGACGAAGATGACGATCTGGATGAAGACATCTACGCAGAAGAAGAAGATACATACGCAGAAGAAGATGAGTACGATACATTTGGTACCGAAACCGAAGAGGAAGAAGCGGAAGAGGATACTGAATTCTTCGAAGATGAAGAGATCGAAGAGGATCTTGGTGAAGCGGGTATTGAAGAAACAGACGAAGATAGTGAAGACGATTTAGATGAGGATTCCGATGAGGAAGACGAAGAAGACGATTTGGATGAAGAGGCTGAAGACGACAAATAACTTGTCTTGACAGCCCCTATCTGTTCAGAGTAAACTATTGCATGGGCTTTAAAAGAATCTTAACATTTCGCTCAAGCGTTCAAAAAGTGCCCCGTCACTACGGGTGTCACTTTTTTTGTTTTTTTTGTGTTTTTTTTGTGTTTTTTCACTTTATTTTCATGAAAAGCCTTATTTAGCAGAAGCTAATGCTTACAAAGTCATTCTTCTGGCAAAAGATAAGCTTATGCCTTACGACGTAAGTTTCTTATATTACAAAACCATACTAAAACTCTAGGAGGCGTACATAGTGACAAAATACATTTTCGTTACGGGAGGCGTAGTTTCATCCCTTGGCAAAGGAATTACAGCAGCGTCCTTAGGGAGATTGCTCAAAAACAGAGGTTTGAAAGTTACCATTCAAAAGTTTGACCCGTACATTAACGTGGATCCGGGAACTATGAGTCCTTACCAGCACGGTGAAGTGTTCGTAACCGACGATGGGGCAGAAACGGATTTGGACTTAGGTCATTATGAGCGTTTTATTGATATTAACCTTTCCAAAAGTTCCAACGTAACCTCAGGTAAAGTATACTCCTCCGTCATTACCAAAGAGCGTAGAGGCGAATATCTGGGTGGTACGGTACAAGTTATCCCGCACATTACGAATGAAATCAAAGAACGTGTGATTCGCGCTGGTCGTGAAGCTGGGTCCGATGTCGTAATTACCGAAATTGGTGGTACGGTAGGAGATATCGAAAGCTTGCCGTTCCTGGAAGCTATTCGTCAAATGAAAAATGATATTGGCCGCGAGAATGTCATGTATATTCACGTTACGCTGATTCCTTATATTAAAGCAGCTGGTGAAGTGAAAACGAAACCTACACAGCATAGTGTAAAAGAACTACGTGGTCTAGGGATTCAGCCTCACGTTATCGTTTGCCGTACGGAGCATTCCCTAACGGAAGATATGAAACGTAAGTTAGCTTTATTCTGTGATATCGATCCTGCAGCTGTTATTGAGTGTAAGGATGCAGAAACTTTATACGAAGTTCCGATGATGCTTCGCGAGCAAGGGCTTGACGATTATGTGGTTAATCACCTGAAACTACGGACAAACGAGCCGGACATGAAGGAATGGGAAAGCCTTGTTCGTAAAGTTAAATCATTGACGAAGAAGACAGAAATTGCGATCGTTGGGAAATACGTTGCGCTGCATGACGCTTACCTAAGTATTGTTGAAGCACTAGGTCATGCCGGCATCGATAATGACTCCGAAATTAATATCCGTTGGGTGAATGCAGAAGAAATTTTTGAGCATAATGTCCATCAGCTTCTTTCAGGTGTTCAAGGTATTCTTGTACCTGGTGGATTCGGTGATCGCGGTATTGAAGGTAAAGTGGAAGCGATCCGCTATGCCCGTGAAAAGGAAATTCCGTTCTTTGGGATTTGTTTGGGTATGCAAGTTGCTGTCATTGAATATGCCCGTTCCGTTACAGGCTTGGATGGTGCGAACAGCTCTGAGATTAATCCTACAACAGCTTATCCGGTTATCGATCTACTGCCAGAGCAGAAGGATATCGAGAATTTAGGCGGTACAATGCGTCTTGGTTTATATCCTTGTAAGGTTGTTCCGGGCTCTCTTGCTGAACAGTGTTACAATGATGAGCTTATCTATGAGAGACATCGTCACCGGTATGAGTTTAACAATGAATACCGCGAATTGATTGAATCTGCTGGTTTGCGCATTTCCGGTACGTCACCGGACGGTCGTTTGGTTGAGATGGTCGAGCTTCCAGGTCACCCTTGGTTCCTTGCTGTTCAATTCCATCCGGAATTTACATCGCGTCCGAATCGTCCGCAGCCGCTTTTCCGTGAATTCGTGAAAGCCGCTCAGTTGATCGCTCGTTAATTCTTGCTATAACGGTTGTCCCTCCAGATAACCAACTTATTTGTAAAACTTTTCAATTAGTTTTGTCCCTCAGAAGGAAATCGAAAATGAATAGCGAATAACTTTAGAAACATATACATGGGAGTTTGTTATTCGTTTTCGGGAGGGAAATAGGCTGATGAAGAAAAAGGTATTGATTGTCGACGATCAAAATGGAATTCGCGTACTACTCATGGAGGTATTTAGTAACGAAGGGTACGATACCTATCAGGCTTCGAATGGCAAGTTGGCCTTGGAAATCGTGAAAAATTCTTCGCCTGATCTTATACTACTGGATATGAAAATTCCTGGTATGGATGGTCTGGATATTTTGAAACATGTTAAAGCCATTGATGCATCAATCAAAGTCATTATGATGACAGCTTATGGCGAGCTCGATATGATTAAAGAAGCAACGGATTTGGGTGCGATTATGCACTTTACGAAGCCTTTTGATATTGATGAATTACGTATGGCGGTTAATATGCAGCTTAATAATGAATCAAGCAGCGGTTTTGCAGTGGGATCCTAGTCATAGGGTCTTTTTTGTTGCCAAAAACCGAGGGCTTGGTTATCATTTGAAAATTTATGTGCTATAATAACTCAGGTATGACAAAGAGCGGTATGCGCATCTACTATAGGTTCTAGGAGGAAGAGAAACATGGCATTGGTTTCAATGAATGAATTTTTACCTAAAGCAAAAGCGAACAAATTCGCGGTGGGTCAATTTAATATGAACAACCTTGAATTCGCTCAAGCGATTGTGGAAGCTGCAATCGAATTAAAATCCCCGTTCATTTATGGTGTCAGCGAAGGCGCACTGAAATATATGGGTATCGAGTTTACAGTAGCAATTGCTGAAGCTGCAGCTAAAAAATCCGGTCTGCCGATCGCTTTACACTTAGATCATGGCAGTTCCTTTGAAGTAGCAATGAAATGTATCCGTGCAGGATTCAGCTCCGTGATGTTCGATGGTTCCCACTATTCTTTCGAAGAAAACATTCGTTTGACGAAAGAAGTCGTAAAAGCAGCTCGTGCAATGGGCGTATCCGTTGAGGGTGAGCTTGGAACAATTGGCGGCGTTGAGGACGACATCTCTGTTGATGAAGAGCACGCTAACCTTGCAAAACCAGAAGAAGCTATCCGTTTCTACGAAGAAACAGGTGTTGACTGTCTGGCTATCGCTGTAGGTACTGCACATGGTATGTACGCAGGCGAGCCTAACATTCACTTTGATATTATCGAAGCGGTTTCCAAAGCGATTCCAGTTCCTGTTGTTCTTCATGGTGGATCCGGCGTTCCTGACGAAATGATTCGTAAATCTATTGCGGCAGGCGTTGGCAAAATCAACGTTAACACAGAGAACCAAGTGGCTTGTACAGAAAATATCCGCGCAGCTCTGGCTAAAGATGCTAAAATTTATGATCCTCGTAAATATCTCACCCCAGCACGTAACGCTATGATCGAAGTAGTAAAATCCAAAATTCAATTGTTCGGAAGCAGCAACCAAGCTTAATTCCAATTGTATAGACAGGGTAGGAAATGCGGTAAGGCACAGACGGAGGATAGACGAAAGAATGTCGTCCGTCTGTGTCATTACGAGCGTTTCCTTCTTGTATTTTTTTGCGCTATGTTCTCCGTGAGAACCGTAGCTGTTTTATTTTGTGAAGGATTGCTTTTTTCGTATGTCGTTGTAAGACAGTATGAATTTTATATTATCGCTTACTAAGAATTTTATTTTTTTGGTGAAGTTTGTGTTGGGGTAGGTTGTATTGGTTGTTTTAATTGTTTTGATTTACTACTTAGTAAGTAGGCACCTGGTTTAGGGGGAGAATCATGTTGGAAAAATTAATGGTGGTCGGGGGACGTCCACTACGGGGAACAGTTCAAATTAGCGGGGCTAAGAATAGTGCAGTTGCACTCATTCCAGCCGCTGTACTTGCTGAAACATCGGTTACTTTGGATAATCTGCCTCATCTGAGTGATGTGGCTATATATACAGAAATTTTGACGGATTTAGGGGCTACTATTGACTGGAACGAAGATCGGATGACGATCGACCCAAGTCGGATGAAATCACTTCCTATGCCGAATGGCAAAGTAAAGAAGCTTAGAGCATCCTACTATTTAATGGGAGCGCTGCTCGGAAGATTTGGAGAGGCGACGATTGGTCTGCCAGGTGGTTGTAACTTCGAACCGCGTCCGATTGATTTGCACATAAAAGGTTTTGAAGCTTTAGGTGCCGAGGTTAGCAATGAAAATGGCGCTTTAAAGATACGTGCCAAAGAGCTGCGCGGTGCCAAAATATACTTAGATATGGCGAGTGTTGGAGCGACTATTAACATCATGCTGGCCGCCTCACGCGCTAAGGGCGTTACGATTATCGAAAATGCGGCCAAAGAGCCTGAAATCATAGATGTGGCAACACTTTTGAACTCGATGGGTGCCAAAATTAAGGGCGCTGGAACAGAGACTATTCGTATCGAAGGCGTAACTGAGATGCATGGTTGCCGCCATTCCATTATTCCTGATCGTATTCAAGCAGGTACGTATATGATTGCTGCAGCAGCTACACGCGGCGATGTGACCGTCGACAATGTCATTCCTAAACATATGGAGGCTTTGACGGCAAAGCTTCAGGAAATGGGCGTTCATATTTATGAGATGGATGAGTCGATTCGTGTTGTGGGTCAGCCTGAATACGAAAGTGTCGACGTGAAAGCATTAATTTACCCAGGGTTTGCAACGGATCTACAATCTCCGATGGCGAGCTTACTTTGCCAAGCTAAAGGAGTTAGTATATTAACGGACCACGTTTATAGTAATCGTTTCAAGCATATTCCTGAGCTTGTGCGTATGGGAGCAAAGATGAAAGTCGAAGGACGCTCAGCCATTATTGAGGGTTCACAACTCAGTTCTGCCAAAGTGAGAGCAACGGACTTGAGAGCAGGAGCTTCTCTTGTGCTTGCGGGCCTTAGTGTAAGAACAGGTGGCATCACAGAAGTATCCGGGGTTGAGTTTATTGATCGTGGTTATGAGAACTTGGTATTCAACTTATCTTCACTGGGTGCTGAGGTTTGGCGCGAGAGCGAGGAATAAAGTACCAAGTAACAGGCAATGCTAGAATCCAATTGAAAATTTAATAGTTTGGTGGTTGAAACATGAGCATGCAGCTTGCTGAGCTTGAAGTACTCAAGCTTACTGAATTATATAAACTAGCTAAGAAACATCAGATCCAATACTACGGTACGCTGAAGAAAAAAGAACTCATCTTTGCAATTTTACGTGCACAAGCTGCTGAGAGTGGTCTAATGTTCATGCAAGGTGTTCTCGAGATCCTTCAGGAGGGTTTTGGATTCTTGCGTCCAATTAATTACCTTCCAAGCTCAGAGGACATTTATATTTCCGCTTCCCAGATTCGCAAATTTGATTTGCGGTCCGGGGACATTGTATCGGGCAAATGTCGTCCGCCCAAAGAGAATGAGCGCTATTTCGGGCTTCTTCAAGTTGAAGCGGTGAATGGAGAGAAGCCGGAAACGGCAGCGGAACGACTTCATTTCCCAGCGTTGACACCTCTTTATCCAGACACTCGGATTACACTCGAAACTGAGCCTAACAAAGTTTCCATGCGTATTATGGATTTGCTTGCCCCTGTTGGATTAGGCCAACGCGGTCTGATTGTAGCACCTCCTAAAGCTGGGAAAACATTGCTGCTGAAAGAAATAGCGAACAGCATCTCCACGAATTATCCAGAAATCGAACTCTTCGTTCTGCTTATCGATGAGCGTCCGGAGGAAGTTACCGATATGCAGCGTTCCGTTAAAGGCGAAGTAGTTGCTTCTACCTTCGATGAACTTCCAGAAAATCATATCAAAGTCGCTGAGCTAGTTCTAGAGCGTGCGATGCGTCTAGTTGAACATAAGAAAGATGTTGTCATTCTCATGGACAGTATTACCCGGTTGGCTAGAGCCTATAACCTTGTGGTTCCTGCTTCTGGCCGGACGTTAACGGGTGGTATAGACCCTGCTGCCTTTCATAGGCCTAAACGTTTCTTCGGGGCCGCCCGTAATATTGAAGAAGGCGGCAGCTTAACAATTCTTGCTACTGCACTCGTAGAAACAGGCTCACGTATGGATGACGTCATTTATGAAGAGTTTAAAGGTACAGGTAATTTAGAGCTTCATCTGGATCGTAAAATGGCTGAACGCCGTATCTTCCCTGCGATTGATATTCGCAAGTCAGGTACTCGCCGCGAAGAAGCACTTCTGGGTAAAGATGAACTCGAGAAGGTATGGGCGCTTCGCAGAGGGATGAACGATTCGCATGAATATACAGAATCCTTCATTAAGAAGCTTGCCGATACGAAGACTAATCAAGAGTTTTTGGACTCTTTAGCTTCCCCATCAGCAGGATCTACAGGGGTTAACAAAGGTAAAGTCAAAAATTCAGCTTCCTAAGTTTCAAATAATAATCTGCTTCGCATCAATCATGACAAACACGGTCGTCCTTAAGGACGACTTAGTCGTTTATCCGTGACGCACAAAGAGGAGTACCGTTATGAACTTGGTTTATTCAGACTTACAAGGAAACGTTTTTGATCATCCTGATTTCTTGGCACTTGGTCGAAACGCTGAAATGATAACAGAAATTTTGGAAGAAGAGTTAATTCCTCTGCCTGAGGGATCAACATTAGTCAGTCTTCCGTTTACACGTCCGGTAGGTATTGATGCCGCAACAGGCGATATGAAGCTAGTTGAAGGGGATTATCACGCCGTTGGGGCCTTGCTCCCGCAAGGCTTCACTAGGCTTCTGCTCCCTGGCTATGTGAAATCAGACAAGTCTAAGGCGCTGCCTCTGTTCGGATATACGGCTGTCGTATGGAAAGATGACGGTTTCTATGTAGCCGCCCGATTGACAGATAATCCTTATTACTGGAATCCCGTTCATTGTGACCCGACTGAGCTTGAGGTAGAGGTCAAACGACTGGTTGCTAAGTATCCGGATAATCGGTTATATGCGCACTTGTCCAACTGTGCACTGGGTTATGAATGTCTGACTGCTTCGAATACGTTCCTGCAACGTTGGGAGGGTGCCGTTCCAGTTTCCTATTCCTGCAACGCGGGATGCTTCGGCTGTATTTCCGAACAACCAGATGAGAGTGGCTTCGTAGCACCGCAGACTCGTATGAACTTCAAGCCTAAGGTCGAAGAGATCACCCAGATCATGCTCGAGCATCTGCGGACGCCTGAGAGTATTATCTCCTTTGGACAGGGCTGTGAAGGGGAACCTAGCACGCAGGCTGTGATTATTATCGATGCCATCAAGCAAGTGCGTGAGCAAACGAAGATGGGCTTCATTAACATCAACACCAATGCAGGTCTCACGGATCATATCCGCGGCATTGTTGATGCTGGACTTGATCTCATGCGGGTTAGTACGATTAGCGCGCTGGATGATCACTATAACGCCTACTATAAGCCAAGAGCTTATACGCTCAAAAATGTTGAGAAGTCTCTCCGCTACGCCACGGATAAAGGAGTTATCACTTCGATCAACTATCTCGTATTCCCAGGTGTAACCGATCGAGAAGAAGAAATAGAAGCGATGATCGAATTCGTGCGAAGAACGGGACTAAAATTGATTCAATTGCGCAACCTGAATATTGATCCCGAGAGTTACCTTGGCATTATCCCCAAAGCAAGAGGTGAACTGCTTGGGATGAAGCAAATGATTGAGATTTTTGAGCAAGAACTTCCAGATGTTGTGTTGGGTTCCTACTCGCATACACCGAAGTTCTATACGAGTGACCGAACTGTCACTACGGTTCTCTAGAAGTCATCTACAGTCTTTTTCCATTGCATCAAGACTTCTGATTATGATACAATGCTTAAGTACGTCCATTAACTCTGTTTCAGCAAATGATTCAGGGCGGAAAGAGGTGAACCATCATGAAAGCAGGTATTCATCCTACTTATCATGCAACCACAGTGACTTGCGCTTGTGGTAACGTGTTCGAAACGGGTTCTATTAAGCAAAATCTTCGTGTTGAGATTTGCTCTAATTGCCATCCTTTCTACACTGGTAAACAAAAGTTTATCGATGTAGGCGGCCGTGTCGACAAATTCAAAAAGAAATACGGAATCTAATTGGCATCAATTACTTTGCTGCCAATCAGCATAAGACAACCTCCCTTGGTCATCCTAAGCTTAGGCTTAGAGTCCAATGGGAGGTGTTTTTATGTTTAAGGGTATGCTTAAGTTTGCGGGAGCTATCATGCTCATCATAAGTTTAATCGGCTGTGGCATTAATTCTGGTAATAAGAACCCGCCTCAGACCAATGATGCAAATTATAAAGCCCAGCATTACAAGCAAGACGGTTACTTGGGAATTACCAGTGTGAATCCGAACGACCCGCTTAACCCTACGTATCATCACTACGAGGACGATTCGAACTTAATGAAGGCTGTGCTCTCACAGCTGCAAGGTATTGAGAAAACCAATATCTCCATTAACGGACCGACCGCTAAAGTGAAAATAAAACCAAGACCTTCTTTGACGGCTGCGCAAGTGGAGGAGCTTCGTTCCCAAGCTCAAATGGCACTGAACACCAACATGCCGCGCTATAATGTAATCGTAAAAATGGTTCCCTAATAGGTAGATTTTCCCCTCGGTTGCTATTTGTAATTGAATCAGCTATACTAATTTTACCGTGCTAGATGGGGAGGTAGCGGTGCCCTGTAACTCGCAATCCGCTGTAGCGAGGTTGAATTCCTGTTAGCGGTACTGTGATGTGAGGTCTGGCTTTTACACGTGGTGTTGAGAGTCGGGTCCTTCGCAATGAATGCTCATGAACCCGGTCAGGTCTGGAAGGAAGCAGCCGTAAGTGAGATGTTTCATGTGCCGAGGGGTTGCCTGATTTGAGCCAACGGTAAGAGTTCGCTTGTATCACTTTATCAATAACAGGTGCACGGTTTTAATGATTTTAAGTGATTTTTCATAATGACACCTAACAAAACGCCAGTAACTAGGGCGTTTTTTCTTTTTTTCAAGGGAAGGAAAATTCTTGCTCTAGAGAGAATGGTTATAACATGCAGATTCGATTCATGTAAACGTTTGCGCATATTGCGATTCAATAGAGAGAAAGTGAAGGTGTTGTTGAAATGTCCATTCATGACCCTCAAGATTACATGGTATCCATCGATGAAATGCGGAAGCTATTCAACCATAGCGTACAAACGGGTATGCTCGTTGTGGATGAGGATGGCAAGATCATTTTAGCAACAGATCAAGTTTTGAAAAACTCGGGCTATTCAGCCGAGGAAATTACGCATATCTCATTCCCTCAACTTTTTAAAGTGAGGGCATCTTTGCGTGAGCTGTACGAATTTTATTTTAAGAACGATTCCAGTCCAGGGGAATGGCCCCATGGATTCCTAGTAGGCAAGAATGGTGAAACGATGTTTTATCAATTCTCGATGTTGAAGCTTATGCGCGGGGATAAGTTTATGTATCTCTTGACTATGAAGCATCAGGATAGCTCGCAATTAAGCTTACTGCAGCGGTTCTCGGACGCTTTTTTGAAAGATATTAATTTAGGTGTTTTATTGATAAGTGTGAATTTTACGCTTGTTGACGTCAGTGATCGAGCATGCCAGATTCTAGGAATGGATCGGGAACATATTCTTAATAAGTCATTAGATGAGATCTTTGCTACGATTCCGAGTCAGCATAAGCTTGTCCAACGAACGATTTTGAATGGTGCTGTAGTCCGCAATCATGCGGTTTCATGGACCAATAATGAAGAGCGGTTCGAGCTGCTGCTGGATTCGAATGTGCTCAAAGATAATCAAGGAAATATTGTAGGGGCTTATGTTATCTTCAAGGATGTCACGAATATGCGCTCGCTGGAAGAAATGGTTCAAAGAAGTGACAGGCTTGCTATGATCGGACAAATTGCTGCTGGCACAGCTCATGAAATTCGGAATCCGCTAACTTCAATAAAAGGATTTCTTCAGGTGCTTCGGCGCACTTTTGAAGTGAAAGGAATGGAGAGAGAACAGAGCTTCACAGTAGTTATGCTGGAGGAAATCAATCGTATCAACGAGTTGGTTAATGAATTTCTGCTGCTAAGTAAGCCCAAGCATGTTTCTTATGAGAGGATCGATGTGACTGAAGTGCTGCGAGGGATCTTGCCTATTATCAATAATGAAGCTATCTTGTACGATGTGAATCTTCAATATGAGGCCTCGTATCATTTGCCGGAAGTGATTGCTGATAAAGAGCTGCTCAAGCAGGTATTCTTAAATGTTTGTAAAAATGGCATCGAGGCTATGTCGGATGGAGGGGTTTTAACGATTTCAGAGAAAGTAGACACGGTGGAACGAAATGTCTGCATTGATATTCATGACACAGGTTCTGGCATACCGATGTTCGTGCTTGACAAAATTTTCGATCCATTCTTCACAACCAAGGATACGGGTACCGGATTAGGCCTTTCGGTGTGCCAACGAATCATTCACGATATGGGAGGGACGATACGTGTTTCTTCCAAGGGCTTTGGAACGACGTTTACGATATCGATTCCTTATACTTGATCGTCTATTTCATCCCTAGGTGCGTTATAGTATAATGGATTAAGTCATTCCATGCAGGGATTATTGGAGAGGAACACTATGGCACATATCGCTCTGTACCGAACGTGGAGGTCTCAGACGTTTCGTGAAGTTGTCGGTCAGAAACATATCACGCAGACGCTGCAGAATTCTTTGCGAGAAAATCGCCTTACTCATGCTTATTTGTTCAACGGACCTCGAGGAACAGGTAAGACCAGTACGGCCAAAATATTAGCCAAGGCAATCAATTGCTTAAACGGTCCGGCGGAAGAGCCGTGCAACGCTTGTTCAGCATGTGAACGAATCACCGAAGGTGCTGTCATGGACGTTGTCGAAATCGATGCTGCCTCCAATCGCGGTGTAGAAGAAATTCGGGATATTCGTGATAAAGTAAAGTATGCCCCTACAGAAGTAAGGCAGAAAGTGTACATCATTGATGAGGTGCACATGCTCACGACCGAAGCTTTTAATGCCCTTTTGAAGACGCTCGAGGAGCCTCCGGCGCATGTCATGTTTATTTTGGCAACAACGGAACCGCATAAGATACCAGCTACGATTATTTCCCGCTGTCAACGCTTTGACTTTCGGAGAGTTTCGATGGAAGATCAGGTTCTACGGCTGCAATATATTTGTGATCAGGAGCAGATCTCGGTTAGCGAGGAAGCGCTCCATTATATAGCGAGACTATCGGATGGCGGGATGCGGGATGCACTCAGCCTGCTAGATCAGGCAGCGTCCTTTGCGACGGGTGAAGTTCAGCTCTCAGACATTTTGTCCATCACCGGTGGTGTAGCTTCCGATCAATTCAAGAAGCTCGTTCTTTACATCAAAGAGAAGAATCTTGGAGCTGCGCTTGAGCTCATCGATACTTTCATGCAGGAAGGCAAGAGCGCTGACAAATGTATTGAAAATTTGATTAATTACTTCCGTGATTTACTCATGGTTCGCATGGTGCCGAATTCGCCTGTGATTACAGAACGTGTTTTTGATATGGGTGACCTAAGGGAAGTAGCGAATCACTTCTCACCGAGTGAAATGATGGCTATGATTGAGACGTTGAATCATTACCAAAGCGAAATGAAGTACTCTGTACAGCCTCAGACCTTGCTAGAAATATCGATTATGAAAATTAGCGGTGGTCACAGAGGAGCAGAGAGTAGTTCGACTATCAGTATCCCGGCGGAAGTTGGAGGGCGTTTGCCTCAAGGTGATCTTTTTGCCCAAATGACCCAGAAACTTCAACAACTTGAAGAACAGATAGCTTCACTGGTAAAATCGGGAGTAACGGGTGCAGCGGCCGATTCCAATGCTAGGCAAGCAGCCTCTGCCAAAGTGCCGGTGGCCTCAGCCCCTTCGAAGAAATCGGGCATCAAGCTGGATGGTTACTTGAAAGCGGCGGAGGGACCAGAAACCAAAGCTGCTCTCATGAAGTGGAGTCAAGTGTTAGGCGATGTCAAAGAAAAGAAGATTACCGTACATGCTTGGTTCGTTAATGGTGATCTGGTGTCTATGCTTGATGATGTCGTACTCGTGGCTTTCAAGAATGAGATGCATCGCAATACAACGGAAAAGCCAGAAAACAAGGTCATTATCGAGCAAGTGCTTACTTCGGTGCTTGGCAAGCCTATGCGTTTACTTACGATTATGCGTAAAGAATGGGACGATGCTAAGAATGACGCGGCTAGTAGCGCTCCAGAAGTGATGGAGCTAGTCGCTGATGGCGAAGGTAACGGAACAGCTGCCAAAGAAGAATGGATTTCGGAAGCGATCCAATTATTTGGCGAAGAGCTAGTGACAATTAAAGAAGACTAAATACGAAGGAGCTACCTACTATGAATAACATGAACCAAATGATGAAACAAGTGAAGAAAATGCAAGAGCAAATGATGAAGGCCCAAGAAGAACTAGGTACGAAAATGATCGAAGGTACTGCAGGCGGCGGTGTTGTCACTTGTATCATCAACGGACACAAAAAAGTGCAAAGCATCACAATTAAGCCTGAAGCTGTTGATCCGGATGATGTTGAAATGCTGCAAGATCTCGTACTTACGGCAGTAAATGACGCAATGTCCAAAGCAGAAGAAATCGCTAACAAAGATATGGGCAAATTCACAGGCGGTATGAATATCCCTGGACTGTTCTAAGACAACCAAGTGTAACGATTCTGAATGATGAAGGAGTCTTCCTTTGTATTACCCCGAACCGATAGCCAAGTTAATCGATGCTTTCTCCCGTCTGCCGGGGGTAGGCCCCAAAACGGCAGGTCGCCTAGCTTTTCACGTCCTTCGCATGAAAGAAGAAGAAGTGATTGACTTCGCGAAGGCGCTTGTCAATGTGAAACGGAACCTTCACTACTGTTCCGTCTGTTGTAACATTACGGACGTTGATCCCTGTCGCATCTGTCAAGATAAGAGCAGGGACGGTTCCATCATTTGTGTCGTACAAGAACCTAAGGATTTGGTCGCTTTGGAACGTACCAAAGAATTCGAAGGGTATTATCACGTGCTGCATGGCGCGATTTCCCCGATGGAGGGGATTGGACCGGATCAAATTCATATCGCTGAATTACTCAAGCGTTTGGGTGATGAAACGGTGCAGGAATTGATTCTGGCTACCAATCCGAATATCGAGGGAGAAGCTACTGCCATGTACTTGTCGAGGTTAATTAAACCTTTCGGTCTCCGGGTTACGCGTATCGCGCACGGGCTGCCAGTGGGCGGAGATTTGGAATATGCCGATGAAGTGACTCTGACCAAAGCCATGGAAGGGCGCAGGGAATTATAAATAAGATGCATCATAATCAGGGAGCTGCAAAGCTCTCTTTTTTGCTGCCCAAAAAGTATCTTGAAGTTCTAAAATCTCCTTTTCTCCCATATGGATAAATCAATCCGGTTATATGAGGAATGGAGGTTTGCTTGTGCGACCAGCTTTATTAGGAAAGTACGGGATGAAGAGCCCAAATACGAAAAGCGTTCAAGAAGAACTGAAAAGGGACAAGCAGATGCTGATCCAAGAGATTCGTTCGGCTCATGCGACTTGGGTGGCGGCTCAAGCGCACTTTGAGTTTGCTTTGGACAAGGATCAAATTGATTATGCCATCTATGCGATGGAGGCCGCAGAAAAAAGATTTGAAATGCTCATTAAACAAGCCAAAAAGCTAGGTGTAAGTCTAATTGACAGTGACCGGTTAATGGAGGTGAAGTAAGTGTATCTTAAATATGTCATATGGGGGGTACTCATATTCTCATCTCTCATGCTAGTGTTCCTGATATTTCGTAGTCGCGGCGGAGGGAGGGTGTTATCAGCACTGGGGTTGAATGTTGTTGTTGCAGCATTTCTCTTATATACATTGAACTTATTGAGTACTTATACACAATTTGAACTCCCTATAAATACAGCCACTCTAGTGACGGTTACTGTTCTAGGGATTCCTGGGATTCTACTTCTTGTAGGTTTAAAACTGACTTTGCTCTAGATGGAAGAACATTCAAGTAAATCATGTGTTGACTCGGCTGCAGCATCTGTGGTATCTTATAAAAGTTGCCGCTGAGACATGCGGGGATAAAGAAGTAACTTAGAAAAAACAAGTTGCAAAAGAATTGTTAGTGTGTTATATTGGTCTTCCGGCTTTCGAAAGAGAGTAGGACGAACAGTACAATTGATCTTTGAAAACTGAACAACGAGTGAGTAAGCATGAACGAGAAATCGTTCAAAAAGAGATTGTAAAATCTCGCTAGCAAGTCAATGAGCATTTCAGCTTTCAGATATACGGACGAGCAAT
>NZ_WHOA01000258.1 GCF_013141715.1 Paenibacillus phytorum
TTTAAACAGATGAGACAAATGATAGGGGCTTACATAAACAATTTCCGCCAAATCAACCAAGGAAAGATCTTTCTGATAATTTTGTTCAATGTAAGCCTTCGCAATATGTGAAATGGAATTCGTTGATGATCGAAGGTGATGTTCAGTGAGTCTGAAAAGCAAAATAAGTAGCGTTTGAAGCATGGAAGCGATAAGATCCAAAAATCCAACTCCAGTTGCGGTCGCTTCTTTATGAATATCAGAAAAAAAACGGTTGATCTTGTGAAAATCTTCCCCAATTCTGAGGATTGGCTGCAAATGAGGTTCAAACAAAAGTCCTTGCGCCAAACCTGAAAAGTGTAACCCATCAATTGAAATTAAAACGCCTCGAATGCATATTTCTGTTGTTGCTCGTATGCGATACTCAGTTGATGGATGAATGACCAATAAGTCCCTCTCGCTGATCGACAGCAACTGCTCCCCGTTGTAAACTTCCCCGCGCCCCTCTTGAATTAAAAAGATAGAAGTGTACGGATTGGCAAGAAAATGATGCTCGTCTAAGTGATTGCAACGAACCAGAGCAGTTGATATGAAGCGGGGTGCATTTAAAAATATCACTGTCATGTTATCCTATTTCCCCCACCTCATTTTATGAGATAAACCTTTATCGAGGTCTTACGAGAGGAGCAACCTTGTATTTAGGTGGTTAAAACAACTGATCTACCGACTCAAACTTATTAAATAACCAAATACTTTGGAATACAATACCATTTTGTGATGACCGCAAGAATGATGTACAAATGCACAATATTGAAGTACTGAAATGTTTCATTAGATTCCTCCTCCAAAATTTGTTCAAAAATGATCATAAATTCTTGTACGAAAGACAGAATGATAGAGATTGATGGTTGGACAGGACAATATGCCTGCCCAGCCATTTGCTTTTTTGGTACTAACAATCAACTATGTTGCTGAGTTAATACATAATATCGGGGGATTATGTCAAATAAGTCGCTCTATAATGATGGATCTTGCCCACAATAGATTCCTGATGCTGATCGCACGATTCTTTCCTCAGATGCTTCATCGCTCGTCATTTCATCGACAATACAGCCTTCACGCATCACCAATATTCGGGTACAAAGCCTTAGTAACTCCGAGAAATCAGATGATATAATGATCATGCCCTTTCCTTCCTGCACAAGAGTATGAATGGTAGCATACATTTCACTCTTCGCCCCCACATCGATCCCTTGGGTAGGCTCTTCAAGCATATACAAATCGGCCCCCGCGACCCACCATTTCCCTAAGGCAGCTTTTTGCTGATTGCCACCGCTTAAATGCTTCACCTTCTGATCGGGGCCTTGAATTTGAATGTTTAACTGAAGTATAGCGTCTAGCGCTGTGTCTTGCTCTTGTTCCCGTAAAAGAAACTGCCATCTGTGCAACTGCTTCAGGCTTGATATCGTTAAATTTTGTGAAATCTCCATGTCAGGAAATAAATCTTTCGTGAGTCGATTTCGATGAACAAAGCCAAACTGATGTTGAATGGCTTCGCGTGGGCTGCGAAAATGCACGTTCTTCCCTTTCCAGTACACCTCGCCGGAATCCCGTTTCATTTCGCCGAATAAACTTTTCACAAGCTCTGTTCTACCGGATCCGGTCAATCCTGCAAATCCGAGAATCTCTCCTTCGTGCAGTTGAAAATGAACATTCCTGAACCAAGGATTGCGGGTAAGTCCCTTTACATGCAGAAGCTCTTCACCGACGGTATGTCTAACTTGAGGAAATATACGCTTCAATTCCTTGCCTAATATTAAATCTACGATTTCGTTTTCGGTTAAACCCTTCAGTTCGCGCGTTATGACGTGTTTCCCGTCGCGCAGGATCGTGATCCGGTCACAGAGCTGATGCAATTCATCCAACTGATGCGTGATATACACGATGCCGATACCTTCTTTTCTAAAAAGACGGAGTAGGCCGAATAAGCGTTCTCTTTCCAATACGGTCAATCCCGTTGTCGGTTCATCCATAATTAAGATTCGTGTACGCTTGGATACAGCCTTTGCAATAGCAACAGCTTGCTGCTCGCTCAGTGACAGCCGGCGAACCGGAGTCGCCGGCTGGTGAAAGACCCCAAGCGATTTCATTAAGTGCTTAGCATCTTTATTCATTTTCCGGCGATTGACTAAAAATCCGAGCAGCCTCGGCTCTGATCCGAGGAAAATATTATCGGCAATGGTCAAATCTTGAATAAGGACGGGATCCTGATAAATCATCGACACGCCAAGTCGATGAGCTTCAATAGGCGATCTGACCAGCACCTGCTCGCCCTCGATAGCAATTGTCCCTTCATCGGGCTGATGATAGCCGGATATCATTTTCGCCAGTGTCGACTTGCCAGCCCCATTGCCGCCGATTAGTGCATGCACTTCACCGCTACGGAGATGGAAATTGACGCCATCCAGCGCCTTCATGCCATAAAAGGACTTGCAGATATTTTGCATATCCAGAAGCATCCTACCACATCCTCATTCAACATTAGTCATTAGTCATCCAACACTGCTGTTACTGATTTATAGTTCTACCTTATTAAATAATCAAGCGTATATAAAAACAACACTAATGTACGAAGATCACAAGAATCTATAACAAATACACAAAGAAATAAATATCCCATTAGATTGAAACGATGAGAAACAAAATACCCGCTATACAGTACCTATCGTCCAGATACTGTATAGCGACTATGATGTAATACATCACAAATTTTCCGGCTATGATTGCTTTCTGAAC
>NZ_WHOA01000259.1 GCF_013141715.1 Paenibacillus phytorum
TTTAAAGTAGCAAAGTAATTACGAAATCAAATAAGGGGGAATTGTCGGACATAAGGCGATGTCTTTTCAGGACATTCCTCCCTTTTTTTACCTTGAAAACCAATAGGATAAGCTGCTGTGCGAAGGCAAGAGGAGTGAGAAAACCATGAATATGAAAAAAATTTACCCCATGTATTTTTTAATTGTTCCTGTATGTATTTATACGCTGCTGTTTTTTATACCTAGTTTGTTTAGCTTCTATTATTCGTTAACGGATTGGAATACGTTCAGCGATGATGTGAATTTCGTAGGCTTGGATAATTTCAAACAGATGATTAACGAAGGAAGAGTATTCGTTAAATACCTTGAAAATACTGCGGGATTTGCCTTGTTCACCACGCTGCTTAAAAATGTGCTGGGGTTATTGCTCGCGCTTCTGTTGCATGAAGGCCTGAAGTCGAAAAATGTGCTCCGTACACTGTTTTACTTACCGGTGACGATTTCTCCGCTTATCATTGGACTTATTTTTTCATCTGTATTCGATGCGAATCATGGCATTATCAATTCGGTACTTACCGCAATTGGCTTGGAATCATGGATGCACGGTTGGCTCGTAGATATCAAGTTTGCTTTGGCCTCAGTCATTACCGTAGAAACATGGAAATTTGTTGGCTTCAACATGATTATTTATTTGGCCGGTTTGCAAACGATCGATAAGTCTTACTACGAGGCTGCTTCTATGGATGGTGCTAATGCGTGGAGCAGATTTTGGAATGTTACGCTGCCTTTAATTATGCCGGCATTAACGATCAATTTAGTTCTGAACCTGATAAATGGGTTTAAAGTATTCGATTTGATATTTGTATTAACAAAAGGTGGACCGGGCAATGCCACGGAAGTGCTAAATACTGCCGTTTTCAGGGAGTTTTCAGCAGGGCGTTACGGACTTGCAACCGCATACGGTGTGCTAGTATTCCTGTTAACTACAATTGTCGCACTTTCCGCGCTTTCCATTTTATCTAGAAAGTCTGAGGTGGAAGCATGAGAAGTGTGAAAGAAGCTGGTGTATGGATTATTACAATAATTTTTTTAATTCCACTTTTTTTAGTGCTTATAAACGCATTCAAAACGCCAGCGGAAGCTGATTTAATGAATTTACGTCTACCGGTTCACTTTCAATTTGGGAATTTTTGGACGGTTATAGAAAAAGGGCATATGATCCGCGCCTTCAGGAACAGTATGATCATCTCTTTGGGATCGGTTTTACTGACGAATGTCGCTTCCGCGATGGGGGCATACATTTTGTCCCGCAGAAGAACTAAGGCCAATCGCGCATTGTATTTTTATTTTATCATCGGATTGATCGCACCTCTGAATATGATCCCTACAATAAAGGTCATGCAATTATTGCATGTCATGAATACATTTCAAGGCATTATCCTACTCTATTCGGCGCTAATGATTCCTTTTACAGTGTTTCTTTATTATGGGTTTATCTCCTCGGTGCCGAGAGATTTGGATGAGTCTGCGGTAATCGACGGATGCGGTCCGTGGCAGCTTTTTTTCCGAATTTTGTTTCCGCTATTGATACCAGTCTCGATTACGGCGTTGTTGATTAATTTTATGAACGCTTGGAACGATTTTGTCATTCCGCTTTATGTGCTCAATAAGACAGCCTACAATCCGATGACATTGGCCGTGTATAACTTCTACGGAACTTACATTTCCAGTTGGAATTTGGTTTGTGCATCGATCGTTTTAACGACGTTGCCGATCATTATCGCCTATGTAATCGGTCAACGTTACATTATATCAGGCATGATGTCTGGTGCAGTAAAAGGCTAATGTAGCCCAAAGTGGAAGATGATCTTAAGCTAGTCAGTTGAGTGACCAGTATATGTGGAGGATGACGATGATACATTTTGATGAGAATAGAATGATCTGGGTACTCGAAACAAAATCGATGGCCTATGCGATCGGGCTTTGTGAAACAGGGACAATTAATCAAACCTTTTTTGGCGCCAAACTTCCTTATCTTTCTGATTATCCAAGCGCGACCATTGAAGCGGAATATCCATTTACGTTGGGGAGCGAATTAAGCGCTGAGGAATATATGGGGTGGTCAAAAGCCAAATATACCGAACCATGCATAAAAGTAACATTTTCCGATCATGTGCGAGATGTCGTGCTTGAATTTGAAACTTGGAGCATGACAACCGATACGTTGACAATTACGCTCAAAGACAAGCACTATCCGTTAATGGTTCATCTAAGTTACAAGCTGTATGAAAATATCGACATCATTGAACGAAAAGCGGAGATCGTGAATGGCGGCGAGTATAGCATAGCATTGGATACGGCATTATCCGGTTCTACTTACGTGCCTAAACATAAAGATTATCGGCTCAGTTATTTGACAGGGAAGTGGGTTGGTGAAACCCAATTCAGTCAGATCATGTTGCCAACTACCAAAATGGTACTGGAAAGTAGAAGAGGAACAACGAGTCATTATGCGAACCCTTTTTATGCATTAGACCCGAATGGTCAAGCGACTGAATCAGTAGGCGAGGTTTATTTTGGAGCGCTTGCGTTTAGCGGCAATTGGAAAATCGCCATAGAAAAGGACCATTTTGGACTGGTCAAAGTGAGCGCAGGCGTGAATGATTTTGATTTCTGTTGGGATTTAAAACCGCAATCCAGTTTCACCACGCCTGGTTTTTTTATCGGTTATACCAGTGGTGGATTTGGAGAAGCGAGCCGCAATCTTCACCGTCTGCAGCTGCAATATTTGCTGCCGGCGTCTAGCAGAGAGAAGCTTAGAAAAGTACTTTATAATTCGTGGGAAGCGACCTCTTTTGATGTGTTGGAGGAGCAGCAAGTTGATCTTGCAGAAATAGCTGCTTCCATTGGCGTTGAGTTGTTCGTGATGGACGATGGATGGTTTGGAGGACGAAACAGTGATAAAGCAGGTTTAGGCGATTGGCATGTCAACCCAGAGAAATTCCCGCAAGGCTTGGAATGGTTGATTTCTAAGGTAAATGCATTGGGAATGGATTTCGGACTGTGGGTGGAACCTGAAATGGTCAATCCGGATAGCGAATTATATCGAGCCCATCCCGATTGGGTCTATCATTTTCCGACGAGGCAACGAACTGAAATTCGCAACCAGTTGATTTTAAATTTGGCGAGGGAAGATGTGCGTCAATATATTTTTAATTTTATGGATCGGCTTTTGGGCGCCTACAACATCAAATTCATTAAATGGGATATGAATCGGAATTTTAGCGAGCCAGGATTCCCATCAGCTCTCGTATCGGAACATCGAGAAATATGGGTCAAACATGCACTGGGCGTATATGAAATTATGAAAAAATTGAAAGAGCGCTATCCCGAGGTTATCTTTCAATCGTGTTCTGGGGGCGGCGGGAGAGTTGACCTCGGCGTGTTGCAACATTTTGACCAAGTGTGGACAAGCGATAATACGGACGCATTTGATCGTTTGCGAATTCAAGAGGGGTTCTCATTTGCATATTGCGCCAAAATTATGGAATCCTGGGTGACGGACGAAGTCAATTGGGTGAATCAAAGAAAGCTATCTTTAAAGTTCAGGTTTCATTGCGCCATGATGGGGAACTTGGGGATTGGCGACAATCTGCTGAATTGGTCCGAATTGGAGAGGGCTGAAGCTAGCGAGCTTACTCGACTTTATAAAGAGATTCGTTCAACTGTACAGCACGGTGATCAGTACAGACTTCTTTCGCCGAGAGAGAATTGTGTGTCAGCGAGTATGTATGTGAACGCAGGTAAAGATGAAGCCGTTGTATTCGCCTTTCTGCACAGCAATTCATTCGGAAATTCTTTGCCTCGTGTCCGTCTTGCGGGATTGGATAAACATGCGCTTTATTCTATTGACTCCGACCCGCAACATGTCAGTGGTGAAGCATTGATGCAGATTGGGATTAAGCTGGAATTGAAAGGCGATTTTGACAGCTCGGTTATTCGAATTAAAAGGCATTTTGAAAATTCGATTATGTGAATATATGATTCCCCCCCTAAGGGGCTGAATATCAAGGACCTTACTGGAAAGGGGGCACTTCCAATGTGAGAACTGAACGGTTGAAAAAGTAAATTGGCTATTATTTACAGGTATCCTGCATGTGACTCTTAAAATGTTAATAATGGAGGTTTTCATGTGTCTAATTTTTCGCGAAAAATATTGACTTATTCCCTTGCTTTAACGCTTGTTTCCTCCGCAGTTGCCGGGCTAGATACGGCCAAGCCCGTCGTAATTCACGCCGCAGGAGGTCTGGGGCAATCTTCGATGTTGAATGTGGATTATGATAGTCTCGTCTCGCAAGCCGATCTTTATTTTAACAAACAAGTAACAGCGAGTTATCTAGGGATGCCGATCGGCAACGGCCGAACGGGGGGCTTAGTTTGGACGGAACCTACGAAATTGAAAACCCAAGTTAACAGGGTGGACGTTTTCGGCCATAACGGAGCTTCGTCGGCGACGAGTATACACGGCGATTACTTTGGCGCCGTTGGGAACCTAAGCGTCGATTTCGGTGGAACGGTCTTTCCGTCGAACAATGTCCCGCAGTACCTGTCGATGTACAACGCGACGGAGAACATTCAGGGCACGAATTTGACCGCCGAAGTGCTGGCTTGGAGCGATCAAGATGTCATCGCCATTCAGGTGAACGATACTCGCTCTACGCCAACTCCCATCAACATCGATCTGGGCATGACGCGGTCGGGACCGCTCGAAACCAAAGACAATTATTCGGCAGCTTCGGTCATTAGCCAAAACAACGGAAAAATCGTTTTGACCCAAAAATTCGAGGAGCCTACGGATACCAATCTGCCTATCAACAATTTCTACAATATGTCGGCAGCGGTCATCGACGTAGCAGGCAGGACAGCAACCGCTAGTCAAGTGGACGCTAAAACGATGAGGCTCTCCATACCTGCAAGCACGGGAAGTTTCACCATTTTGATTGGTAGCGCTGCGAGTATGAACAGTGCGGACGACGTTACGGCAATCGCTATGGCAGCGGTAGATACCGCCAAAACCACTGGCTACGCCAATATCTATGCTTCTCATACAGCATGGTGGCATAATTATTGGGCAAAGTCGTTTGTATCGTTCCCGGCCGTGCAGGGAACGGGATACGACAAGGATTACGGTTCTCATTTCTTCAATTTCTATTATCTCATGGCCTCCTGCTTCAGAGGAACGTATCCCGCTAAATTTAATGGGCTGTTATTCAATACGGCCAACGGCGGCGCTCAATGGGGAACGGAATACTGGATTTTTAACGACAGTAGATCCTATTACGGACTGGAGACCGGCAATCATTCAGACCTACTGGATCCGTTCTTGAACATGATCAACAAAAATCTTGGCAAATATCAGACGGCAGCCCAACAACAATGGGGGGCTCAGGGCCTCTATATTCCCGAAACATCACCCTTTGACGGACCGGAGGTATTACCCGACGCTATCGCTACTTCGTTACAGAACAGCTTGTTGAACGGTCTTGATCTTACGACGGCAGTCAAGAACTTCAGAAGCAGCAGAATCGCCGGAGCGGATTCCAGATGGACGATAGACGGAACGGGTGGACAATGGAAGTCGGGATGGCATTCCCATCTCGTATATGATGCGGCCGATGTCGCGAATATGTTCTGGGATCGGTATTTGTACACGCAAGATCTCAATTATCTGAGAAATACCGCTTATCCAGTGATCAAAGGAGCAGCCGAGTTCTATCGCACGTTCCCTAACCTAAAGAAAGGAGCTGATAATAAGTATCATATCTACAAGACAGGTCTCGCCGAAACGATCTGGGGAGCGGACGACATCCTAAATGATTTGAACTACATCAGAGGCCTTTTACCGACGGCCATTAAAGCGGCACAGCTATTAAACGTTGATTCCAACCTTATCCCAATGTGGCAGGACATCATAGATAACTTGGCTCCTAACCCGCTTAGCAGCGATTCCAATTCGATCTTAAAGAGAACAAGAGCGGACGGTAAACCGACTTATGCGATGGGAAGAAGCCCAATCATTTACTTATTACAAAACGCTCCGACAGTTTGGGATGAGTATCAAGTAGAACTGCTGGACTTTGATCAAGTCAATCTAGAATCCAAGGCGAATGGTATGAACTTGACGGCTTGGGATCTGAATATGAATACGTTTGAAACACAACAAGCATATACGAATTATATGAATGGACAAATAGCAGGTTTGGGTAATAGGTCATGGTCCAGATTCATGACCGATGCCGCAAGATTGGGTCGCAGCGACATGGTGAAATTGGGGCTGGCCTCGAATTTAAAGCAATGGGAAAGTAATATGGTAACTAATCCGAACCGTCTTCCGTCCACAAATGGCGGAAATCAGACGATGTCCGTTCAAGAAGACGGCGTGTTCGTCGAAGGTATGCAGAATGGATTGCTTCAGTCGCTGGCCAAAGGACCAGGCGAATCGCCAGTCATTTACGCTTTCGGCGCATGGCCAACGGATATCGATGCGGCCTTCCAGCTTCAAGCTAAAAAAGGATTTACAGTGACTGCGTCGCAAAGATCCCAGAATATCGAATTCGTCGAAGTCTATTCAAGTCTTGGGCGGATGGCGGACGTCAATAACCCTTGGGGAGCTTCGCAAAGCGTCGACTTGTATCGCAACGGCGTTAAAGCAGAGTCGCTTACTGGAAGGCTGCTAAGCTTCCAGACAGCTGTTGGGGAAGACGTGGTCATCGTCAAAACAGGAACGACCCCGAGTCAGTACCAGCGGACGATCTCCTACGCTAAACCTATCTTTGTTAATGCGGGCAAAACAACTCTTCAGCCTAGAGAAACAACGCAGTTAAGCCTCGCTGGATCGAATGTGTCCGGAACGACGATTTCTTACTCAAGCAGCAACTCTTCAGTCGCCTCAGTCAATAGCAACGGACTAGTCACGGCAAATGCAGACGGATCTACCCTCATTACTGTGACCGCTATGACGGGTTCAACACTTCTCGCATCAGGACAAATTACGATAAATGTTTCGTCGCTAGTGAACGATACAGATTCGGGGATAACCTATTCGGGGTCATTCTCCTACTCCAACAACCGGAATTTAGGAGATTATGCTAACGACGTACACCAAACTTCGGTAAACAATAATTTCTTTCAATACACGTTCACTGGTACGGGAATCGATTACATCGGAGTGAAGAACAAGAACAATGATATAGGCGATCAAGATGTCTATATTGATGGTGTGTTTGCGCAAACGGTCAACGGCGCGGCACCGAGTTATGCTGCGCAGTCAGTAATCTACAGTAATAAGAGCTTGGCATACGGTACACATACGATTAAAGTAGTCAAGAAGTCGGGGAACTGGATGGTGTTGGACGGATTCAAAGTATATACCGAAACCGCCACGTTCTCGGCCGATATTACAGCTCCGACCAACCAAGATGTTACCCTAACGATCATTTACCCAGATTACGCGACAGTGAAGGAGTACAAGGTAGGCGATAATGGTTCATGGACAGCATACATCGCCCCGGTGGTCGTTTCTGCCAACGATACCGTGTATGCACGGATCAAGGATGCTGCGGGTAACATGTCGAATGTGACCAGCTATACGGTAGGCAACATCGACAAGGCGCCTCCAGCTGACGCAACGTTGTCAGCTGACGTTACAGCGCTAACCAATATGGATGTTACCGTAACGATCAGCTATCCATCCGATGTGACGGTGATGGAGTACAAAGTAGGAGATAAAGGCGCATGGACGGCATACGGCGCTCCAGTGGTTGTCTCCGAAAACAGCACGGTTTATGCAAGAGGAACCGATGCTGCGGGCAATGTATCGAATGAGACGGGCTACACGGTCAGCAATATCGATCACATAGCACCTATCGATGCAACCTTGGCTATAGATACAACAGCGCCGACCAACGAAGGCGTCACTGTAACGATCAGCTACCCGGCAGATGCTTCGTTTATGGAATATAAAGTGGGAGCAAGCGGCGCGTGGACAGCATACACCGCCCCAGTGATTGTTTCCGACAATGACACAGTGTATGCAAGAGGAATTGATGCAGTAGGAAATGTATCGAATGTAACCAGCATTACGGTAAGCAACATTTATAAGATAGCTCCTGTAACCAACGCAACGTTAAGTCCGGCTGCGCCTAACGGCAAGAACAGCTGGTATTCGACGGATGTGACTGCAAGCTTATCCGTAAGCGCCAGTGTTTACGGAGGCTCCGTAACAACGGAATACCAAGTGAATGACGGTGAATGGATCGTTTACACCGGCTCCATTCCAGCTTTCGGTGACGGAACTTATAAGCTCGGATACCGCAGCAAGGATCAGGCAGGCAATTTAGAACAACTCAAAACAGTCGAATTTAAAGTTGACAAGACAGCTCCAGCACTTTCCGTCCAGTTAGATAAGACGTCGATTTGGCCAGCGAATCATAAAATGGTGACGATCAATGTCCTATTGAATTCGAGCGATACTATATCTAACGTAGGATCTGTGGTGTTAACGTCTATCACGAGTAATCAATCGGATAGCAGTAAAGGCGACATTCAGGCCGATTTCGGTACAGCCGCCACTTCCTTTAGCTTGCGTGCGGAGAAGTCGCGCATCTATACCATCACGTATACGGCAACCGACAAAGCGGGCAATAAAACGGTTACAACAGCAACCGTCACAGTGCCGCATGATCAATCCGGCAATAATTAAAATGAAGTTCGAGAATACGACAAGTATTACGTCTCTGCAGCCTTGATCATTCGTTTTGCGAAGGCAGGATGGATTAATCATGCAGGAATAACGAACAACTTGCAGAGCCAGCTGGAAGCCCTCTATTTCATAGAGGGCTTCGGTTATTTGCAGACCTGGCATTGAATGCAAGTATCTAATACGCAACAAAGAACGTTGGAACTTTTTTACAAATTACTCGTCTAAACAATTGCAAGGGAGAATATTTGTGAAGAGGGGAAAGCGATGAAAAAGAAGCTGATTGTTTCGATGTTGTCTATTTTCATGGCATACGGAAGTACAGCATACGGGGCTGTGGAGGAAACCCATTGGGTGATGAAGGAACTCAAGGATTACAAGCAGTACATCGTGCCTTATAGGGACAATGCTTCTACACAAGGTACGATCACGCAGAAAGAGTGGGATTCATTCCAGCGAAATGTGCTAGACTGGGGCAATCTGGATAAACCCATACTGCTCGATGATTGGGCGACGGCTCTTAAAATGGCAGTGGATTTGCCGGAAAAAAACCGTGATGCCTGGATCAGCATGTATGTTCACGGGCTGGGGCAAGGGACGGAGATTACCCGTGAAAATGCTGTTGGAGGGATGGTAAAGCTGTTGATCGGTTCTTACCTCAAGGGGAGCTGGTCTGCGGAAGAAGTAAAGCCGGCAAAAGCGCTGCTGGATCACCAGGATATCAGCGATAAGCAGCGAGGTCTGGTTGAGATTGCGTATGTCCAGGGAATTTTGGATGATTCGGTGAAAGAAAAATTTAGGCCGAACGATAAGCTGACGAATGCCGAAGCCATTTCTATGATGTTTCGGGTAATGGGGGAGTTGGCGTATGACAAGCCGGATCTGCCGGCAAACCATTGGCTCAGCGAAGAGCTGGAGTCTGCCTACCAAAGCAGCAAGCTTCCAAAGCCGATGCTTAAGGTGCTGCGTCATGCTTTTCAAGATCCGATGAACGCCGAACGCAATATTCCTGTTGCTTTGTGGCACGAAATGCTCGTTTCAGGGCTGCCGGTTCCTGCTTATATGAAGGAGAAAGCGTTTATGTATACGCTCGCCTATGATAAGGATGGAGGAATACTACGGGACAGAGCGGTAGTTGGAGTAACTAAGCTTGGAAAAAATCCAAGAAGCGCAACTGCGGAGGAAAAAATGAAAGCTGAACAAGCGTTTGGAGATTATCCCTCTGCTTTTGACTCCGATAAAATCGCTGTTGCTTACGGAGATGGCCTTTTGGAGGGACGGAGCGGTCAAAACTTCGGCGTCAGCGGTTACCTAACCTATGCTGAGGCGGCTGCTCTTGCTATCCGTGCAAGCCTAAGGGAGGCTTTGAACGATACCCCTTTGCTAATTGATGAGAAGACCGCATTGCAAATAGCCAAAGAAACGGACCCCGACTCTGAAGCTGAATGGAAAGTAACCTTCAAGAAGGAGCTGGTGCTCCATTACAACACGGACAGGTTAATCTATGACGGTTGGGTCGTAGAAGCGGTTTATCCAGCAGGAAACAAAATGGTTGTGTATATTGATGCCAGAACGGGTAAAATCATGGTCCTTGGGGAGATTGAAGCTTTCCTATAGGGTAGACAGAGGAGTCGAGCTCGATCCAATGCGCATAGATTTTTTGATAAATCTTTAGTGAAAGCTATTTCGCTCATTTGGAGCGGTAGCTTTTTCTTTTTTTATGGTTGACAGCGATTGATTTATTAGTGAGGATACGTATAAGGGCAAAATTTGCTATACAAACTGCACAGAAAACAAAACCGACTACCTCGAAAGGACTTTTCTCACATGTGGATGATGCTCAAAGACCGAAGAATGATGTTTCTCATGATAGCCAACATCTTATCCTCGATCGGTTCAGGAATAACCATGATCGGCGTGCCGTGGCTGTTAGTGAATCGAGCAGGGGGGAGTGAGATATTTGGTTACGCGACACTAGCATCTACAATCATACTTTTCTTTCTATCGCCGCATATCGGCGTGTATATTGATCGTATTTCCCGAAAGAAAATGCTGCTGGGTAGTGAAGTTGTCGGCGGATCAGTCACGCTGCTATTTGCATTCTGGGGATTAAGTGCAGGTCACTTCGAAACGTGGCAGTTGATCGTTATTTATTTTAGCGGTTCTCTGTACTACAACGTTCACTTTCCAACCCAGTTCGCATTTACGCAAGAGATCTTCTCGAAGGAGCAATACAAAACGTTAAATTCCATCCTCGAAGTCCAAAATCAATCCACATCGATGATCGCGGGCGGCTTGGCCAGTCTACTGATCGATCATATCGATTTTGCGTGGATTCTATTAGCGGACGCGATGACTTACTTTTTAGGCTTTGGTCTATTTTTGCTTATTCCATATATCAAGAACAGGTCTGTCACGGCAAACGGTGCCGTCTCCATGTGGTCGAATATCAGAGAAGGCTTCGCTTATTTGAAAACGAGACCGCTATTAGTTATGTTTTTCCTTTGTGCGCTGATGCCGTTTCTTTGTGTTATGGTCGGTAATTATCTTTACCCCGTGTATATCACAAGTGTCCTACATGGTGGGGCTAATGTTCTCGGGGCAGCAGATATGATTTTCGCCATCGGAGCTGTCGTGGCCGGTTTAACGGTTCCGCTGCTCATGCAGCGTTTGGGTTCCTATTATACGACGATTCTTTCGTTTGTCATTTTCGGTCTGTCGATTGTTTTCTTTTACGTGTTCCCTCTCGTCTCTATTTTTCTTCTATTCAAAACGTTGAACGGATGGGGGAATGCGGGGAGTCGCGTTGCGCGTAATACGATTTTGATGGAAATGGTGCCAAATCATTTGATCGGTCGTGTGAATAGCTTTTTCAACACTGTAGGAATGGGTATGCGAGTTCTGCTTATTGGCGTCTGTACACAAATTGTTTCTTTTCAAGGCGCTAGGATGGCCATTCTTTTGCTCGGAGTTTTATTAGTCGTTAGTTTTATAGGTCTTATTAGCAGCAGGCCCTTGTTTAATGTGGCGACGCAAACGAAAAATGAGGCTGTACCGCAAGAAATTTAGCAATAAATTGAAAAAAAGCAGATCAGATCCTTTCACTAGAAACTACCCTTCTCACTCCGAGAGGGGTAGTTTTTGTTACCACATAAGAAAGTATAAGTTTTCGGATCACGAAAACCGCTTTCTTATTGGCGATAAAACCTACCTCTAAACGCGGTCGCTCATCTTTGAATGGCCTCGATAAAAGGTTTTCTCATTGAGACATACTCTTGATCGTTCTCCCATATAATCTATCAGCTAGCAAAATGATAGAACAAGCGGAGGGATCATCGGATGTGCTTTCGTGTAAAACATTCAACCAACAGGCAGAAAAGAGTTCAACTTTGGGTGGTAGTCCTTTTACTAGTTTCTCTATTTTTCTTTACGATTCCGGCAAGGGCGACAGAGAGCGATGGATTCTCCGCACAAGCACAAGAAGGGCAAGATCTTTATCAAAAGCTCAAAACAGGTAAGCGCCCGCAGAGCGGGAAGACGTTTGAAACACCGGAACAGCCTACCGTTTATTTGACCTTTGATGACGGTCCTAGCAAGCTGACGAGTCAGGTGCTGGATATTTTAGATAAAGAGAATGTGAAAGCTACGTTTTTCGCACTTGGCGAACAAGCTGAGGCACACCCTGCATTGGTCAAAAGAATCGTGCAAGACGGACATACCCTAGGCAATCATTCCTATAATCATGTATATAAAGAGCTGTATAGCGATTTCCAAACCTTTTGGGACCAAATCCAACGTAGTGAGGACGTATTCGCCAGTTTGGCTGATACCAGACCGCAATTGGTGCGCGCCCCGGGGGGTACATATACGAATTTTGATGCATATTACTACTATTTGATGGATCAGGCTGGTTATACCATTGTTGACTGGAATGTAGACAGTGGTGATTCGAAAAGATTGCGTGTGCCCGCGAATGAAATTTGGCAAACGATTAAGGGATCACCGCTCGAACACGAGATCAACATCCTGTTTCATGATGGCAGCGGGCATGAGTCAACGGTAGAGGTATTGCCCCAAGTCATCAGCTATTACAAAAAATTAGGTTATGCGTTCGCTCCCCTTACGACTCAGGTTAAGCCCAAACAGTTCCCAGTGGGTAAACCGAAATGGTCTAGAAACATGAGTTTGCCCCATTTCCAAGAGCTATTGAAAGAAACACAACAATATGCTTTAGCACATGTTCAGACGGATCAAGATCAGAAGGATGCTGAACAGCATCTCGCCAAGCAAACCGCAGTAGCCAGAGAAGAAACGGCACAAATTCTCTCCGCGCAGGCGGCGTTACCTCTGCAAGTTCATGTGGCCGGAGGCAGCAGCTTTACAATTGAATCTACAGAGTATCAGCTGCGTGCTAACCGGATTGAACTGCCGCTGCGCTTTCTCATAGAGAAAATGGGCGGGCAAGTAGAATGGCTGGCTGAAAAGAAGACAGCGAATGCACATTTTGGTGTTTATGATTTGGAATATGATTTATCTACAAGAAGCATCAGGCTGTATACCCTAGGTAACAGCGTAGCTAGTTATTCATTAGCGGATATGGATTTGCAAGACGGTAAGATCATCGTTCCTTTACGAAAAACCATAGATTTAATAGGCGGGCGAATTACGGATACGGTCATAGAATCAGATAAGCGAGAGGTGTCTGTGGCTTTACGGCCTTTTTATATATTTAAAGAGAATAATAGTCTTCTGAAAAACTCTCTATTTGCCATGGGAGGGTAATGTCTAAAATAGTAGAGGGCTGGAAAAACTAGAAGCATACCCTTATAAAGGAGGCTTCTTGTCTATGCAGTCGAAAACCCGAATATTCGATCAGCCGCAGCCTCTCGTGGAACGGATGATCATGAACGTAGAGAAAGTGATTGTTGGAAAGAGAGAGACGATAGAGAAAGCGTTCGTTGCTATGTTGAGCGGTGGCCATCTTTTGCTAGAAGACGTACCCGGTGTTGGGAAGACGATGCTTGTACGTGCCTTGGCTAGGACGATTGGTTGTGAGTTTAAGAGAATTCAGTGCACCCCTGATTTATTGCCGTCTGATGTAACCGGTGTGTCTGTATTTAACGTGAAGACGAATGACTTTGAGTTTCGCCCTGGACCTTTAATGACACCCATCGTATTGGCAGACGAAGTCAACCGTACTTCACCCAAGACACAATCTGCTTTCTTAGAGGCGATGGAAGAGAAGCGGGTTACTATTGACGGGGTGAGTTATGAATTGCCTAAACCCTTTGTCTTATTAGCTACGCAAAACCCTGTGGACTATGAAGGTACTTATGCGCTGCCGGAAGCGCAGATGGATCGTTTTATGATGAAGTTGTCACTTGGTTATCCGACGCCTGAGCAAGAAATTCTGATGCTGGATCGCCTACAGGATCGCCAGCCGCTGGATCACTTGAAGCCTGTTATCGTACAGGATGAGTTTGTGCAATTGCAAAGAGAAGCAACCATGATTCATGTCGATAATACGTTAAAAGATTTCATTGTTCGTCTAGCCTTGGCCACAAGGGAGCATGCTGATTTGTACTTGGGTGCAAGTCCAAGAGCATCCTACGCCTTGATGCGCGCTGCGCAAACGTCTGCTTATATGAAGGGCAGAAGTTTCGTGGTACCAGATGACATCAAGGACTTGGTACTGCCGATCTGGACACACCGGCTTATTTTGACTTCCGAAGCACGAATGACTGGCAAGTCTGCGGATACGATTTTGACAGGCTTACTAGCTTCCTTACAAACTCCTGTTCTTCGTTACGTCTCGGCGAAGTAGGGGCCTACTATGAGAAGCTGGGGTAAAACGACGCTGTTGGTTGTGGGATGTGTGCTGTCCATTCTTTTGGCGTATTGGCAAGGTGGATTTGCCGCTTGGTATATAGGGATTTGTTTAACATTAATCTGGATTCAGGCTGGATTATTTTATGTATTCGCATTAAAAGGACTAACCGTTAGCCGGCAGTTGTCAGGCGAAGTTTTCGTGTCCGGTGAAGACGTTACCATCACTTTGCAAGTTGGGCATCGTACATTATTGCCGCTGCCTTGGATGATTATAAAGGAAACATGGGTTCATGAAGGAAGCGGGGGGAAGCTGAGCTATAGCAAGCTGCTTTTCCCAGGGTTTCGATCAGCCTTAATCCTGCATTATAAAATGACGGGTCTTATGCGAGGCGTTTATCGTTTCGCAGGCTTTGAAGCAGTGACCGGTGATTTATTTGGTTTTGCTGTTCGAAAAGCCTATCGCGATGATCTTCACCGGTGTGTTGTATATCCGAGACCTGATTCTTTGACCGGATCAGGCATGACATTTCAATCCGAGGATGGTGATGTGCCTACCGTCCGTGGTCCTAAAACCGACACTCCGCTGATTAGCGGTGTTCGTGATTATGTCAGCGGTGATCCCTACCACCGCATTCATTGGAAATCCACAGCCAGGCTGAGTCGGCTGATGACCAAAGACCCCGAGCAAGCATCCTCCGCGAAGCGGATGCTGCTGCTCGACGCGGCGCCTGCGGCCGGTCCAGCTGAGGCGGCGCAGCCGCTGCTGGAGAAGGGCGTCGCCCTCGCGGCTGGCTTCTTCGAAGCCGCCGCTGCCGGGCGCGAGAGCTGCGGCTTCGCCAGCAGCTCGGGCAGCAGGCGAATCGCGCCGACGATTCGCCCTGATCTAACGCTCGCGTACGAAGTACTCGCGAGCGTGGGCGGCAAGCCCGCCCTTTCCTTTCCTGACCTCGTCAGGAAAGAGGCGGCGGCCTTGCCGCTGGATGCGTCGATGCTGTGCATCACATCGACGCTGGACCTGGCGTTGGTGCGCGCGATCACTGATGCGCGCACCAAGCGCCGATCCGTGCACGTGATCTACGTGCACGCGCGGCCCTCCCTCTCGGTCGCGGAGCGAGAGGGGGCTTCTCAGCTGCAGGCCGTAGGCTGCAGCTTCACGGAAGTGCCGCACCCGCGGAGCCAATGGCCAAAGCAAGGAGGTGTCGCGGATGCAACCGCTTGAACCCAACCGCGCGCCGCGCGCTCTTTCACGTCCTTTACGCTCAAGCGCAGACTCGTCGCGCTTGAAGTCTCGCTCTTTACGCACTAACTCATTAAGCACTAGCTCATTAAGCGCTAACTCTTTACGCACTAGCTCTATACACGCAAGCGCCGAGCCCGCAGCCGCTATCCCATCAAGTCCAATCTTCCATTCAAGCGCCATCTCTAACGCACAGTCATCATCGCCAATCACCAACACCTTTTTCCGAGACAGTCTAATCTCACTGCTGCTCTTCCTGCTGCTCTCAGAATGGCTCCGTCCTCTAGCCTGGATGGCCGATGCTTCCATTCAAATCGGTCCCATTCTCGTTGTGTTTGCGATCTGCATCGCCATAGACTGCTTCAAGGTTCCTTATGCTTGGGGATGGACTGCCAAAAGCGTCATTATCCTGCTCTTCATCGGCTTTATGTTTGACCGTGAAGGCTTTTTAACCGGAGCATGGATCATCGATTTGATGAGGATCATTTCTCAGGATGTGGTTCACATCGTTCAAGCTCATTTCGACCTTATCAGTGGTCAAATGCGAACGCTGCTCTTTCTGTTAGGTTGGTCGCTCCTGATCTCCGTTGTGCAGGCTCTCATGCTGCAGAGGCAGCACAGTCTTTGGTTTGTCGCAGCCACGCTCATCTATCTTGTCTTCTTACAGTTGGTGCTTGGCGCGGATACGGTTCAAGGGATTATGCGCACAATAGGATATGGACTACTTCTGTTATCGCTGCTCAATCTCTCAAGAATTGAACAAACCTATGGCATTTCATCGGTGCGTTCGGGCGGTGCTTTTCAATGGATTGTAGTCAGCATGGTCGTTGTAAGTGCGCTAGCTAGTGTAGGGTGGTTCTCGGCAAGGCAGGCGGAGCCTGCTCCTCTCATGAAACCAGTGAGCTGGGCGTATTTATACGATCGTATTTTTGACCTTTACAAGGAAGATACGGGGACGAAAGGTGCTTTTGCTAGGTCTGGATACGGTCAAGACGACTCCTCCTTAGGAGGTCCACTCCAGGTGGACACGACCCCAGTATTCACAGCCAGAACATCCGAATTAACCTACTGGCGCGGAGAATCCAAAAGCTTCTACGACGGCAAAGGCTGGACCGAGCCCAATCAAAAGCTGGAGCCTTACGTTATCCCTAATCAACCATTCACAGGTCGGGCTGTGAATCAGGAAATTCTTTGGAACACGAAGTCGCCTAATTCCCAATTGTTTATGGGTGGAAAGTTACTAAGTGTTGATATGCTTTTGAGCGAGAAGGGGAAACCGCTAACACCGAGCAGCCTTCTTACATCTGAATTTAGCGGTAAAGTGACTCTACCCGAGATTATAGATCCTTTGTCTTATTTCAAAATAACTGTCCAGCCTGTGCATGAAGATCCATCCATACTTAACACGGATATGGGCAGTTATCCCTTTGACATTGTAGGGGATTATCTCCAGCTTCCGGCTGCTTTGCCGCGGTCTGTTCGCAGCATTGCCGAGCAAGTGACAGCGAATCGTTTGACGCCTTATGCCAAAGCGGTTGCGATTGAGCAGTATTTAAGCAATACCTATACCTATAGTCTCGAAAAGCCAACGCATCCAAGCCGCAATGAGGATTTTGTCAGTCATTTTCTGTTCATAGACCGAACAGGGTACTGTGATCATTTTTCAACTTCGATGGTCGTCATGCTTCGTTCTGTCGGTGTGCCTGCCCGCTGGGTAAAAGGTTTCGCTCCAGGGACACTGCAAGCATCTAGCGACGGCGATGGGCTTCAGGATGTTATGGTTCGCAATCTAGATGCGCATTCATGGGTGGAGGTATATTTTCCTTCTATGGGCTGGGTGCCGTTTGAGCCTACGCCGGGTTTCTCTGGTATTTCGTCCGACCATCCGAGAGAAACCTTGACGACAGCTGCCATGGAGCAAGCAGCGATGACAGCTTCACTCACGAACATTCCTACGCCTAGCAAGTTTACAACCAATCCAAGTGAGTGGCTTCGTGAAACGAAGGATAGAATTGTCAAATTTGCAAAGACTTATAGGAATGCTTTCATTGTTCTAATCGGATGTTGTCTCCTTCTAGTGGGTATTTTCGTTTTACTTAGGCGAAAAGGTTTCCTAGTCAATTCGCGGCTGTATTTTCCAATCTACAAAAACGAGCAGGGCAACTCACACCCTATGACACCTTATATGGATCGTATATGGATACAGCTATTTCGAAAATACGGCGCAAAATCCGCGAACCAGACGGTGCGAGAGTATGTCACAACTCTAAATTTCAAAGATCAACGGCAGAAACAAGCGCTGTTCGAATTTGCCTTGATTTATGAAAGTGTCCGTTATGATACGGCCAATTCACTGACCTATACGAAGCGGGAAATTACCGCGATTTGGAAAGCCATTCAAAAGACACATTAAACCCCTTTACATCCTAGGTACCTAATGTTTAAAATTAGTACCTATAAATAGTGATAAGTGGACAAGGGGAGCCCCTTAAACCTCAATCGCTATGAATCTAGGAGGTCGGATAATGAGTAAACCGAGTGAAATGATTGTCGTATTAGATTTTGGAGGCCAGTATAATCAACTGATTGCTAGACGAATTCGTGATTTGGGCGTTTACAGCGAGCTGCTGCCGCACAATACAACTGTTGATAAAATTCGTGAACTTAACCCTAAGGGGATTGTATTCTCAGGCGGTCCGTCGAGCGTATATGGTGAAGGAGCTCCCGCTGTTGACGCAGGAATCTTTGATCTGGGTATTCCAATCTTGGGTATTTGCTATGGCATGCAGCTTATTGCCCACCAACTGAACGGTAAAGTTGAACGCGCTCATACGCGTGAATACGGTAAGGCTGATCTTTCATTTACGAATGAAAGCCCGCTAGTGAAAGGATTAGAATCCAAACAAACTGTGTGGATGAGTCACGGCGATCACGTTTCCGTCCTGCCTGAAGGCTTCGTTATAGAAGCAAGCACGGATTCTCTTCCGATTGCTGCAATGAGTAACCGTGAGCGCAACATACATGCGGTGCAGTTCCACCCAGAAGTTCGTCATTCCATTCAAGGGAATGAAATGATCCATAACTTTATTTATGGCGTATGCGGTTGCGAAGGCGACTGGACGATGTCCTCCTTTGTGGAAGACATGATCAAAGAGCTTCGTCAAGAAGTTGGCGACAAGAAAGTGCTATGCGCACTTAGTGGCGGCGTGGATTCATCGGTTGTTGCTATTCTGCTGCATAAAGCGATCGGCGCTCAGCTGACGTGTATGTTTATTGATCATGGTTTGCTGCGTCAAGGTGAAGCAGAGAGCGTTATGGACACTTTTGTCGGTAAATTTGATATGAAAGTGGTCAAAATTGATGCGCGTGAACGTTTCCTAGGCAAGTTGGCCGGCGTAGACGATCCAGAGCAAAAACGTAAAATTATCGGTACCGAATTCATCCGTGTATTCGAAGAGGAATCCAGTCAGTTCGATGACTTTACTTTCCTAGCCCAAGGTACTTTATACACAGATATCGTGGAAAGCGGTACGGCTACTGCACAAACGATCAAATCGCACCATAACGTAGGCGGACTGCCGAAAGATATGAAGTTCAAGCTCATCGAGCCGCTCAAAACACTGTTCAAAGACGAAGTGCGTAAAGTAGGCGAGGAATGTGGCCTTCCAGCAGCAATCGTTTGGAGACAGCCTTTCCCAGGTCCTGGTCTAGCTATTCGTGTTCTAGGTGAAGTAACGGAGGATAAGCTGAAAATAGTTCGTGAATCCGATGCCATTCTGCGCGACGAAATCGCCAAAGCAGGCTTAGATCGCGAGATCTGGCAGTACTTCACAGCACTTCCGGGCATGAAAAGCGTGGGAGTTATGGGTGACGCAAGAACTTACTCCTATACTGTAGGTATTCGTGCTGTTACATCTATTGATGGAATGACAGCTGACTGGGCGCGCATTCCTTGGGATGTGCTTGAGAAGATTTCGGTTCGTATCGTAAATGAAGTTGAGAACGTGAATCGTATCGTTTATGACATCACTTCTAAGCCGCCTGCTACCATTGAGTGGGAATAATATAAATCACTAGTAAAAGACGAACGTTATGGGAAAAAACACCCCAATATCGTTCGTCTTTTTTATTGACATCTGGTTATTTCACAACTAAAATGTGTATTGGATAACAGTTTTTCGTATAATCTCGGGAATTGGCCTGAGAGTTTCTACGAGATCACCGCAAATGATCTGGCTACGAAAAAAAGGAACGGAATCCGTATGAGTTTCTACGTGCACCTTTACACATCGAAGGCAGCTCTCATATGGATAGCTCCTTTTTCGTACCCGGAATCAGGCATTATGATTCCGGGTTTTTTGCTGTTCCCCACCATTCGTTAAGGAGGAGTAGGAAAATGGATCGCTTTTTTAAATTGAAACAAAACGGCACGACAGTAAGAACAGAAATCATGGCGGGGATCACTACGTTCATGACGATGGCTTACATCCTTGCAGTAAATCCAGACATTTTGAGTGCTTTTAAATCGGGTGCAACTGGCGGTGACTGGACTTCGATTTTCTTGGCTACAGCGATTGCTGCGGGTGTAATGACTATTGCAATGGGGTTATTCGTTAACTTTCCAGTTGCGCTAGCTCCTGGGATGGGCTTGAATGCTTACTTCGCGACCATCATTTTAACTTCGCAAGGTAAATTTACGTTTTCTATGGCTTTAGCAGCTGTATTCATTTCGGGTATTATTTTCATCATTCTTACCATTACCAGAGTCCGCCAAATGCTCCTTGTGGCTGTTCCAGACAGCTTGAAGCATGCGATTACCGTGGGTATTGGTTTGTTTATTGCAATGATCGGTTTCAAGAACAGTGGCATCTTAACCGTTGCGGTTGAAAGCGGCAAAGATATTAAGGCACATCAATTTACGGATGTACTTTCATTTGAAACTGTGTTCCACATGGGTTCATTAGAAGATAAAGGCGTTATTTTAACAATCGTTGGGGTCTTGTTGATTTCTATCTTTATGGTGCTTCGTCTTCGTGGTGCTATCTTGATCGGTATATTGGCTACGACAATCATTGGGTACTTCATGGGTATGGTTAATTTAGGTTCATTGACTAGTGCAGACACGACATGGGTTCCTGATTTAACAAAGCTTCGTTTCGCCGATTTTGATTTTGCAGGCATTATGACAACGGGAATTGTTTCGGTTATTGCTACATTTACGTTTGTTGAGCTTTTTGATACATTCGGTACGATGGTTGGAACAGCGAATCGCGCTGGTATTATGAAGAACAAAGAAGAAGGCAACAAGCGTGTAGGTAAAGCGATGTTCGTGGATGCGATTGGTGTTAGTGGCGGTGCGTTGGTTGGGACAAGTACGGTTACTGCTTTCGTAGAAAGCGCAGCGGGTGTAGCTGAAGGCGGACGTACAGGTTTAACGGCGGTAACTACAGGCGTATGTTTCTTGCTTGCCCTGTTCTTAGCTCCGATTGCCATGTTGGTTCCTGGTTCTGCGACAGCGGCTGCGTTGATCGTGGTTGGTGTTCTAATGGTTCAATCCATTCGTGAGATCGACTTTCAAGACTTCGTTCTGGCGATTCCAGCTTTCCTCACAATTGTATTGATGCCTTTCACTTACAATATTGCGAATGGTATCTCCTTCGGTATCGTTGCATATGTAGTTCTGGCAGCAGCATCTAACCTAGGTGGCAAAAGTCAGACGCGTTATCCGATTCACTGGTTAATGTGGGTACTAGCGGTTCTAATCCTAGCTCGTTACATCTTTATAGGAAGCCAAGGTTAAAAGACTCAAGCTCCGGTGCATTACGCACTGGAGCTTTTTATATTTCCATATTTTTCAAGGTATAAAAAGCTTGCAATCGCTTTGTGGATTTGTTATATTACTCCTTGTCGCTTCGGCGGTCGAACGAAAGAACGAAAGAAATTAAAAAAAAGTTCTTGCAATCGAATAGGCCGATGTGGTATATTGATCAAGTCGCCTTTGAGGGGCGAAGGATTAAA